>NZ_SDLF01000018.1:0-76361 GCF_013096935.1 Brevibacillus sp. MCWH
TGTTTTTTTTTTTTAAACCACCGGCGTCTCCACTTTTAGCTTCGTCGGGAGCGGCAGGTGGGGATAGATGTGTATAAGAGACAGGGTTTCGGGTCCCGGGCCCCGGGGCCAAGCGCAACTGCTGCCCGGACGAGGGGAGAAAACGCCAGCGGCTGCGGCCGGCGGCGTCCAGGCGGGAGCGGAAAATCGCGCCTGTAATGTTTTGATTAGTCAGAAAAAAAGTGGTCGCTGCTGTTGTTTTCAGATACAATGGGAATACGAATGTACGCTTCCGAACAGGGACTGGTATCATTTGCGTCTGGAGTTGACGTCCGTTTGTAGGCTACAATGCCTATACAGAGGTACATTCGTGCAAACGTGCAAGCGTTTGGCGAAAAGGAGGGAGAGGAATGAGCTTTTGCTGCGGAGCCGGAATGGTCGGTTCGATCGGAACCGTGCGCCATTACAAGACGGTTGTGCACAACGTGCCCATCCTGTTTTGTCCGGTTTGCGACCGGATCGAAGTCCATCCGGCCATTGAGGGAGAGTACGAGATCCTGGTAGAATATGCGCAAGGTGATAACGCACCGGAAGTCGACTTTGCCGACTTTGTGAGTGTTGACAATACATCCGAGTTGTTTGAGAATTGTAGCATGACGGACGAAGCGGCCAGCTTCGCCGACGTGCTGAAACAGCAGATTGACATTTCCCTTGACCTGCTGGGCGTGGCCAAAGAGCTGAACGACGACGACTGGCGGGAAACGCTGATGCTGCGCCTCAAGCGATTGAGCGAACGACTGAAGCAGTACAACAAGCGAAGGGAAAGCGCAGCGTGTGATTGAGTTGACGTAGGAGGCAGTGTAAATGTTTCATTTGAAAGGTGTACACCACATCGCCTTAAATTGCCGCGATGTCGTGAAGGTAGCTCGTTTTTTCAAAGACATATTGGAAGTTCCCATCCCTGAAGAACACATGACAGAAGGAGCACCTATCTACTTTCAAATTGGCACTTACACGCGGATTGGTCTCCATCCCTGCACCGATAACGAAGGAAAAGGCGGCATCGGACAGGTGGATCATATCGCCTTTTCCGTGACCAGCCGGGCTGAGTTGGATTATCTGGTTGACAAGCTGGAGGCGTGCAATATCTGCTACCGCGGCCCCATTGCCCGGCCGACCAGCTATAACCTCTATTTTGAAACGCCGGACGGCCACCATCTGGAGGTACGCCTGGACAAGGACGAGTTTGACGAGTAGCCAGACAATGGCTTGGAGATATGTGAGAGATATGGAGAACGGCACCTGCAGGCAGCGCTGGGTGCCGTTTTGCTGTTCCGAGGGCCAATTGCCGTCCCTCTGCCCTGCGGATAAGTGTCGAGAAAAAATGGGAGCGGCTGACACCAGCCGACATCGGTTCCGACTGCTCGTCAAAGGATTCGACCCGGACCTCCGCGAACGTAAGGGAAGAAGCAAAGGGGGAGATGGCGTTGGCGAAGTCTCTGGAGCGGCTGTTGGCGGAGAAGGCGGAGCGGGTAGGGCAAAAACCCCACTTGAAACCCTTGACGGCCGGATGGGAGCGCATCGTGGGGATTGTCGCGGAAGATGTGCCGGCGCGCTACTGCCTGATGTTTTCCGGCGGCGCTGTGACGTGTACGGCCTGGCAGGAACCGGTCCATCTGGAAGTGCGGGGGCGCGCGAGTGATCTGGCGATGCTGTTCGGGGGCGATGAGCTGGCCTACCAGTACGCCAGGCAGCAGGTGTCCACCAAGGGACGGATCGGCGATCGGCTGAAACTGGAGGCACTGATCCGCTTATCGAGCTGAACGATCTATCGCGGATGGCTGGCCAGGAAGGGACCTGGTGTCGTCGTGGGTGCCGTGACGGTACGCTGCGGAGCCCGGTGGGTCTTGTGTTATAATGGTGCCGGGAGAACGTTCCGGTCGGAAGACGAGACAGCAGGGAGCAGCTATGGTTGATAATGACGGAACATTCGCAAAAAAATGAAAGAAGGAGAGGGGAACATGACGACAGCGTTGCCGTTGAAAGAGACGCTGGCCGCGCGGGAAGCCCAGGTATACCGCACGTTTGACCATCTGCACACCCATCCGGAAACCAGTTGGAACGAATGGGAGACGACCCGCTATCTGGCCGAGCGGATGCGCGCCCTGGGGCTGCGCGTGACAACGTTTGACGACTGTACCGGACTGGTGGCAGAGTGGGGCGAGGGTAAGCCGGTCGTGGGCCTTCGGACCGACATCGACGCGCTTTGGCAGGAAGTGGACGGCGTATGGCGGGCCAATCATTCGTGTGGTCACGACGCTCACATGACGATTGTGCTGGAGGCGGTGGAGACGCTGATCGCTTCCGGATACCAGCCGCAAGGGACCGTGAAAATCCTGTTTCAGCCCGCCGAGGAAAAGGGAGAGGGCGCGCTCAAGCTGGTGGAAAAAGGGGTGGTGGATGATATCGACTTCCTCTACGGCGTCCACCTGCGGCCCATTCAGGAAATGGCTGCAGGCGAAGCAGGGCCGGCGATCTACAACGGCGCAGCGATGTTCATGACCGGAGAGATTACCGGCGTGTCGGCGCACGGTGCCCGGCCGCACCTGGGCGTAAACGCCATCGAGGTGGCGGGGGCCATTCTCAACGGGTTGGGGCAGGTGCACACCAATCCGATGGTGCCAGCGACCGTGAAAATGACCATGCTGCAGGCAGGAGGGGACAGCTACAACATCATTCCCGACAAGGCCCGCTTCGCGCTGGACTTGCGGGCGCAGACCAATCAGGCTATGGAGGAGCTGACCGCCCGCGTCCGGCAGGTGATTGACGGCGCGGCCGCGATGTTTGGGGCCGACATCAGCGTGACGACCGGTTCGCAGATGGTGGCGGCGGAAGTGGACGAAGAAGCCAGACGGCTGATGGAACAGGCGATCGTGGACGTCCTGGGAGCGGAGCACCTGCGGCCTGCTCCGGTCAGTCCCGGCGCGGAAGACTTTCATTTCTACACCGTGCAGCGGCCGCACATCAAGGCGACGATGCTCGCGCTCGGCTGCGATCTGACGCCTGGGCTGCACCATCCGCACATGCGCTTCGATCGCACCGCTCTGCTTGCCGGTGCGGAAATCCTCGCGCGTGTCGTGGTTCGGACATTTGCCCACCTCCACGGGGAGCAATCAACGTAATCACAGGCAACGGTGCCTCCGTCATCCGGCGGGGGCATTTGTCGTTTGACGCTGTGCAGGCAGCGCAGCCATGATCTGGAACAGACAAAATCGATATAGAGGCGGAGGAAGCGGACGTGCCGGGGAACCCTAAAGATGGGGAAACCCCGGCCGTAGCTGTTGTCAGAGCGTCTTCACAGTTTGTTCACACCCAAAAAAATAAAATCTTGTAGCTTATTTGGCGAAATGTGATATACTAATTACAAATCACGTGACATGAAAAAGGCATGACTCGGATTTTTATGGGAAGGAGATCGTTCACACATGGAAACCAAGACGGTTTACAAACTTGCTGACGTACTGGCGACGGCGACCGTCCACGCAAACCTGCCTGTCGCCCAACTCGTTGAGATGGCGGTAAAACGCGGTGAAGGTATTCTGACCGACAAGGGAGCGCTCAACGCGTTAACGGGTAAGTTTACCGGCCGCTCGCCCAAAGACAAATTTGTGGTGGACGAAGTCTCCGTGCATGATAAAGTCAACTGGGGACCGGTTAATCAGCCGATCTCTCCGGAGAAGTTTCAGGCTCTCTACCAGGACGTGCTGGAGTATCTGCAGACGAAAGAGCTGTTCGTCTTTGACGGCTTTGCCGGCGCGGACAAAACCTACCGTCTGCCGATTCGCGTGGTAAATGAATACGCGTGGCACAATCTGTTTGCCCGCCAGCTTTTCATTCGCCCGACTGCGGAAGAACTGGCCGAGCACAAACCGGAGTTCACCGTCATTTACGCGCCGACGTTCAAGGCCGACCCGGCTGTGCACGGAACCAACTCGGAGACGTTCATCATCATCAGCTTTGAGCAAAAAACCGTGCTGATCGGCGGGACCGAGTACGCCGGCGAAATGAAAAAATCCATTTTCAGCGTGATGAATCTGCTGCTGCCCGAGCGCAACGTGCTGTCCATGCACTGCTCCGCCAACGTGGGCAAAGACGGCGATGTGGCGCTGTTCTTCGGACTCTCCGGCACGGGCAAGACGACGCTGTCCGCTGACCCGAACCGCTTCCTGATCGGCGATGACGAGCACGGCTGGTCGGACGACGGCGTCTTCAACATCGAAGGCGGCTGCTACGCCAAGTGCATTCGCCTGTCCGAAGAAGGCGAGCCGCAAATCTGGAAGGCGATCCAGTTCGGCACCGTGCTGGAAAACGTGGTGGTCGACCCGGTGAGCCGCGTCGCCGATTACGACAGCGATGCCTACACGGAAAACACTCGCGCCGCCTATCCGGTTGAAGCGATTCCGGGCGCTGTCATCCCGGGCGTCGGAGGCCACCCGAACGTGATCATCTTCCTGACCGCTGATTCCTTTGGAGTGCTGCCGCCGATCTCCAAACTGACGAAGGAACAGGCAATGTATCACTTCCTGTCCGGCTACACCAGCAAAATGGCCGGCACTGAGCGCGGCGTGACCACTCCGCAGACGGAGTTTTCCACCTGCTTCGGTTCTCCATTCCTGCCGCTGCATCCGGTCGTCTACGCCGAGATGCTGGGCAAAAAGATTGACGAGCGCGACGTGCGGGTCTACCTGGTCAACACCGGCTGGACCGGCGGACCGGTCGGCGTGGGTTCGCGCATGAAGCTGGCCTACACCCGCGCGATGGTAACTGCCGCGCTGAACGGCGAACTGGAAAACGTGGACTACGTGACCGATCCCGTCTTTGGCGTGCAGGTGCCGACATCTTGCCCGAACGTGCCGGCGGATGTGCTGCAGCCGCGCAACACCTGGGCGGACAAGGAAGCGTACGACAAGCAGGCGCGCGAACTGGCAGCCCGCTTTATCGAGAACTTCGAGAAGAAATTCCCCGACGCGACAGAGATCGCCAAGGCGGGTCCGCGCGTTCAATAACCAGCATACGCAAAGGCGCCCCGGCCGAACATGGCCGCCGGGCGCCTTTTTTCGCGAGCAGGGGAAAGGCCTGCATGGCAGACTGCTGCCCGGATGATTCTTGGCAATTTTTTTCAATCAGATGGAATTGATTTTTCATTACAAAGCAAGTAAAAATGATATGAATGCCCAGTACGCAGAAACGACTTCCCCAATATACTAAACATAATTATTTAAAAATTACAGATATGTTCCATTCCTTGATTTAAAATTATTCTTATTATAAGATAGTCATTGAGAATGAATTGAGAATAACCCATTCATTTCACGATACTGATGGAGGGAAAGCACATGACAGCAGTACCGCATTTGCAAATAAAAAACCTTCGCGCCAAAATCGAGGACAAGGAAATCCTCAAGGGTCTCACTCTGGAAATCAAAGGCGGCGAAGTGCACGCGATCATGGGTCCGAACGGTACTGGGAAATCCACGCTGGCGTCCACGCTGATGGGGCACCCGAAATACGAAGTTACCGAAGGCGAAGTCATCCTTAATGGAGAAAACCTGCTTGAGATGGAAGTGGACGAGCGCGCCCGCGCCGGTCTGTTCCTGGCCATGCAGTATCCGTCTGAAATCAGCGGGGTGACCAACTCCGACTTCCTGCGCTCCGCGATCAACGCGCGCCGCGGTGAAGGCAACGAGATTTCGCTGATGAAGTTCATCCGTGAACT
The DNA here is from genome assembly GCF_013096935.1 of Brevibacillus sp. MCWH. NCBI lineage: Bacteria > Bacillati > Bacillota > Bacilli > Caryophanales > Paenibacillaceae > Brevibacillus > Brevibacillus sp. MCWH. The sequence goes on from NZ_SDLF01000018.1 coordinate 5,756, forward strand.
TGACAAGAAAATGAAAACGCTGGAAATGGACGAATCCTTTGCTCACCGCTACCTGAACGAAGGCTTCTCCGGCGGTGAGAAGAAGCGCAACGAAATCCTGCAAATGATGATGCTGGAACCGAAGATCTGTATTCTTGACGAGATCGACTCCGGTCTCGACATCGACGCGCTGAAAGTGGTGGCTAACGGTGTCAACGAAATGCGTTCCCCCGAACGCGGTTTCTTGATCATCACCCACTACCAGCGCCTGCTGAACTACATCAAGCCTGACTTCGTACACGTGATGATGCAGGGCCGCATCGTGAAATCCGGAGGTCCGGAGCTGGCAGAGCGCCTCGAGGCGGAAGGCTACGACTGGATCAAAGAAGAGCTCGGCATCGTGGATGAAACCGTAAACGCGAACGTGTAGGAAGAAGGAGGCAGCAGTCAGATGAGTGTGGATGTACAGCTCCGCTTCGACCGTGAAGCGATCACCGAGTTCTCCAAGGCCAACCAGGAGCCTGCCTGGTTTCTGGAAAAGCGACTGGCCGGTTTGAAGGCGGCGGGCGAACTGCCGCTGCCCGCTTTGGAGAAAACGAAAATCGACAATTGGAACTTCGATCAGTATGAACCGTTTGTGACCAGCGCCCGCGTATCTGCCGCAACCGAACTGGACGACGTAGTGAAGGCGCAGATCGACGCAAACGCGGTAAAAAGCCTGATCGTGCAGAAAAACGCCTCCCCTGTGTTTCACGCAGCAGCAGACGAGCTGAAGAGCAAGGGTGTCATCTTTACCGACCTGGCGACCGCACTGCGCGAGCACGGCGAACTGGTGCAGCAATACCTGCTGAACGTCGTGGCGTACGACGAGCACAAGCTGACGGCGCTGCACACGGCTTTGGTCAACGGCGGGGTTTTCCTCTACGTCCCGAAAAACGTGGAGCTGGACGTGCCGCTGCAGGCCGTATTTGAAGTGGCAGGCGACAACGCGCTGCTCTGCCCGCACGTGCTGATCGTGGCGGAAGCGAACAGCAAAGTGACCTACGTGGATACCTACGTCTCCGGCGAAGGCCGCAACATGGTGGCCAACAGCATCGTGGAAGTGTACGTCGGCCCGGGCGCGTCCGTGCAGGTGGCATCCGTTCGCTCCCTGTCCAAGGACGTCCACGACTACACGTTCCGCCGCGCCACCGTTGACCGCGACGGCAAGATGGAGTGGATCCTGGGTGAGATGAACGATGGCAACACCGTCGCCAACAACACGACCATCCTCAAGGGCACCGCTTCCTCCGCCGCGACCAAGACTGTCTCCGTGGGAACCGGCGATCAGCGTCAGAACCTGACCTCCCAGGTGCAGCACATCGGCACGCATTCCGAGTCCGACATGGTCAGCAAGGCAGTTATGACCGGTGAAGCAACGACCATTTTGAACGGCATCACCAAAATCGAAAAAGGCGCCGAAAAGGCCAACGGCGAGCAGGCGGAAAACATTCTCATGCTCAGCGAAAAAGCGCGCGGCGACGCCAATCCGATTCTGCTGATCGACGAGGATGACGTGAAAGCGGGTCACGCCGCGTCGGTGGGTCGGGTGAGCGAAGAGAGCATCTACTACCTGATGTCCCGCGGGATCGACCGCGAGGAAGCGGAGCGTTTGATCATCTTGGGCTTCCTGGAACCGGTCGTCGCTGAAATTCCGATTGATGAAGTGAAGAACCGGCTGCGCCAGGCGCTCGAAAGGAAGTTGGGCTGATGAACGCCAAGGAGCTTCGTCAATACTTTCCCATCCTGCACCAAGAGGTAAACGGCCACCCGCTCGTCTATCTGGACAACGCGGCTACCTCGCAAAAGCCGATCCAGGTGATCGAAGCGGTCGACAAATACTACAAGGAGTACAACTCCAACGTGCACCGCGGCGTGCATACGCTGGGCAGCCGGGCGACAGACGGATACGAGGGCGCGCGTGAGAAGGTCCGCGCCTTCATCAACGCCCGCGAGGCGGCAGAAGTCGTCTTTACCCGGGGAACGACCACCGCTGCCAACATGGTGGCTTACGGATTCGCCCGTACGTTTCTCAAGCCGGGCGACGAGATTGTGACCACCCTGGTGGAGCACCACAGCAACTTCATTCCCTGGCAGCAGGCGGCCAAGGCGACCGGCGCGACGTTCAAGTTCATTCCCTTGGCAGAGGACGGCACGGTGACGCTGGAAGCGGTGGAGCAGACGATTACCCCCAACACCAAACTGGTCGCCATCCACCACATCTCCAACGTGCTTGGCGACACCACACCGGTGAAGGAGATCGCCGAAATTGCCCACCGTCACGGTGCGCTGCTGTTCGTTGACGGCGCCCAGGGGGCTCCCCATAAAAAGATCGACGTGCAGGATTTGGACTGCGACTTTTACGCGTTTTCCAGCCACAAGATGTGCGGTCCGACCGGCATCGGCGTGCTCTACGGCAAACGCGCGATCCTGGAGCGGATGGAGCCGGTTGAATTCGGCGGCGAGATGATCGACTTTGTGGAGCACTTCGATTCCACCTGGAAAGAGCTTCCCTGGAAGTTCGAGGGCGGAACGCCGATCATTGCCGGTGCCATCGGATTGGGAGCGGCTATCGACTTCTTGCAGGAAATCGGACTGGACAACATTGAACGGCATGAGAAAAAACTGGTGGCATATGCTTTGGAGCAGATGCGGGAAATCGAAGGGCTGACAATTTACGGCCCACTGGAAAACCGCAGCAGCTTGATTACTTTCAACCTGGCCGAGGTCCATCCACACGATCTGGCGACTGTGCTGGACAGCCACGGCATCGCCATTCGCGCGGGCCATCACTGCGCCCAGCCGCTGATGCGCTGGCTGAACGTCACAGCTACTGCCCGGGCCAGCTTCTACCTGTACAACACGGAAGAAGAAGTGGATGCGTTGGTGGCGGGGTTGAAAAAGGCGAAGGAGTTCTTTGGCAATGTCTTCTCTTGATGATCTGTACCGCCGCGTGATCATGGACCACTACCAGAAGCCGCGCAACCGCGGCAAGCTGGATGAATCGGAAGGACTTGTAGTCAATTTGAATAACCCGACCTGTGGCGACAGCATCTCGCTCTCCCTGAAAGTGGAGGAGGGCAAGGTGGTCGATGCCAGGTTTCTTGGTGAAGGATGCTCGATCAGCATGTCATCCGCCTCGATGATGACGGAGGCGATCAAGGGCAGGTCGGTGGAAGAGGCGCTGAAACTGGCGAGCATCTTCTCCGACATGATGCAGGGCAAGGAGATCGACGATTCGATCGACCTGGGCGACATCGAGGCGCTGTCCGGGGTCGCCAAGTTTCCGGCGCGAATCAAGTGCGCCACGCTGGCCTGGAAGGCGCTGGAGCAAGGAATCAGACAGGCCGGAGAGTCGTAAGTCCGTCAGGCTGTCAAGCCACCATGTTCAACAAAAGGAGTGAGTAAGGATGGCGAAGAAAGCCCCTGAATTGCAGGAATACCAGTACGGCTTTCACGACAAGGACGTCTCCGTCTTCCGGACGAAAAAGGGCTTGACCCGCGAGATCGTAGAGGAAATCTCCCGGATCAAGGGCGAACCGGAGTGGATGCTCGAATTCCGTCTGAAAGCACTGGACATCTTTTTGAAATTGCCGATGCCGAAGTGGGGCGGCAACCTGGATGACCTCAACTTCGACGACATCACGTACTACGTCAAGCCGTCCGAAAAGACCGGACGCAGTTGGGACGAAGTGCCGGAAGAAATCAAGGCGACCTTTGACAAGCTGGGCATTCCGGAAGCGGAGCAGAAGTTCCTCGCCGGCGTCTCCGCCCAGTACGAGTCCGAGGTTGTCTACCACAACATGCAGGAAGACCTGGAAAAGCTGGGTGTGCTCTTCTGTGACATGGACTCCGCAGTGAAGCTCTACCCGGACATCGTCAAGGAGTACTTTGCCACCGTCATTCCGCCGGCGGACAACAAGTTCGCGGCGCTCAACTCGGCAGTATGGTCCGGCGGCTCCTTCATCTACGTGCCGAAGGGCGTGAAGGTGGAGACCCCGCTGCAGGCGTACTTCCGCATCAACTCGGAAAACATGGGGCAGTTTGAGCGTACGCTGATCATCGTGGATGAGGACGCCTTTGTGCACTACGTCGAAGGCTGTACCGCTCCGATCTACAGCACCGACTCGCTGCACTCGGCCGTGGTGGAAATCATCGTGAAAGAGCGCGCCCGCTGCCGTTACACGACCATCCAAAACTGGTCCAACAACGTCTACAACCTCGTGACCAAGCGCGCTGTCGCATACGCGGACGCGACGATGGAGTGGATCGACGGCAACATCGGCTCCAAGCTGACGATGAAATACCCGGCGGTAATCATGAAAGGACCGCGCGCCAAAGGGACCGTTCTCTCCATCGCGGTGGCGGGGAAAGGACAGCATCAAGACGCTGGCGCGAAAATGGTTCACCTGGCGCCGGACTGCACGTCTACGATCATTTCCAAGTCCATTTCCCGCGACGGCGGCAAGGTGACCTACCGAGGTCTGGCCCAGTTTGGCCGCAAGTCTGACGGCTCCAAGTCCAACATCAAATGCGACACGCTGATTCTGGATAAACTGTCCACGTCCGACACGATCCCGTACAACGAGATCATGAACGACAACATCACCCTGGAGCACGAAGCGACCGTCTCCAAGGTGTCCGAAGACCAGCTCTTCTACCTGATGAGCCGCGGTCTGACTGAAGCAGAAGCGACCGAGATGATCGTCATGGGCTTCATCGAGCCGTTCACCAAGGAACTGCCGATGGAGTACGCGGTAGAAATGAACAGATTGATTAAGTTTGAGATGGAAGGCAGCATCGGGTAGGAAATTATAAAACGTTGTTGCCCCAGCGTTTTATAAGTGGAATACGAGTTTAAAAAAATAATCGTGCCGATTTCGTGCCGATTCAAATTCTTTCTTTTGGTATAGAAGGCGAACTTTTTTAAGTTCGTCTTCTTCATTTTTTCGGTGATGGACAGATATGTGTCGGCGCTCGGTTTGATCGTCTTATGTCCAAGCCGCTTTGATACATAGACTAGACTGGCACCAGACTCGAGTAACATGGGTACCCTTGTACTCCACTCCTGCTTTTTCACAATGCGATTGTGTGATAAAAATGGGAAAAAGTGGAAATGGTGATTGGGGAATATAGGTGATACTGTTAGAAAAAGTTGGTTATTTTTTTGAGATATAATTGAAAAGCCAAAAAAAGAAGATTAATGATGTTGGAAATACAGTGATAAAAATTATTAGTGTCTCTTTTGGATTCTTAATCGAGTCACGAATAAAACCAGAGAAACCAACTGTAAAGAAAAACGTGATATTTTCAAAAGCTTTGTCTATAAAGCTTTTGTTTTGATTATCATTATTTTTCAAAGTAAACACCTCTTTTGGGGTTTATTGCACAATATTACCATTTATTTTCCGACCAATAAATAGTGAAGGAGTCACGGACATCAGTTTATTCAAGAGAGGATTTTTTACTGTCCTTGAGATTTCTTCTTTCCACAATGATTTTGAGACTGGAGAGGCAAAGAATAAATTCCTAACTAAAACGGTTCATGATGAAAAAGGAATAGAGAAGTTGTCCAGTAAAAAATCTCTATGTTTTACGTACGTGTTCGCAGTGACTTTGACACTTGCATGTCCGAGTCGCTCGGACACGTATTTTATTTGGGCATTTATGATTTTATGGTGGAATCCAGCCATTGACGAACATTCATTTGTTGCAAACTGACGTTTTCTGTCGGTTGGCAACATTTTTTATTGCTTGACTTTCCACTTGGATGGAAGGTTTATAATTCGAGTACGGAAAGGAGTGAACCCCATGTTTAAAATCAGCGAGTTCTCAAAATTAAGCCAGGTGCCTGCTAAAACGCTGCGGTTTTATGATCAAATTGATCTTTTAAAACCTGCCTACACGGATCAGCAAAGCGGTTACCGTTACTACAAGAGCGAACAGCTGCTTGATCTGCACCGAATTCTGGCGTTTAAGGACCTCGGTTTTACACTTGAACAAATCAAACAGCTTCTGAATGATAACGTATCTACTGCGGAAATTCGAGGAATGCTTCGACTCAAGCAGGCGGAACTTCACTCGCTGATTCAGTCGGAAATGGAGCGTTTACGACGTATTGAGGTGAGACTGGAACAAATTGAACGGAAAAGTGACAGTCTTTCTCATTGTGAGGTTGTAGTTAAGAAGGTTGAGCCCTTAATGGTTGCAACGCTGAAAGAAACCACAAGCAGAGCAAATATTCCCGGGTTATTCGAAGAAATCGATGAATATTTAAAATGGAATGGAATTCCGCTTCCTGTCCCCCATATCGTGATGTGGCATGGTTGTCCGGAATGAAAGCAGCATCGATCTGGAAATAGCTTGCCCAATCCCGCGCAAGCTTCAGGACACAGCTCGTTTTCGGACGATGGAGCTGCCGGAATTGACCGTTGCGGCGGTGACCCATATAAGCCGTCCAGACATGGATACGCCAGTGAGCATTGATCTGGGATCTTGGATTGAGGAGAACGGCTACCAGATCAGCCCGGAAATGCCAAGCAGAGAGATTTATTTATCGCCTCAAGAAGGTAACAAATTGTGGTATGTGACCGAGAGTCAGATGCCCATTTTGCGAGCAGGGTTCATGCAATGAAAAAGGAGTGCTCGATATGTCAGAACAATTGGAAAACCAGATGATTGCAGAATTTGATGTTCCCGTTGAGATGCGAGACGGAATCGTGTTGCGCGCTAATATTTATCGGCCCAATCAGGAAGGAAAATGGCCCGTTCTGCTCCATCGCCATCCTTATAATAAAGATACTCCCCCCATTTCTTTTGGATTGTATGATATTTCCCGTGCAGTTCGGCAGGGATATGTGGTCATCGTTCAGGATACAAGGGGGAGATTCGCTTCTGAGGGAGAATGGGAGCTGATTTCGACCAGTAAACAAGAAGCTTCTGATACCTTTGAGACCATTCAATGGGCAAGCACGCTTCCTTACAGCAACGGTAAAGTTGGCATGTTTGGTGAATCTTATTCCGCATTTGTACAGTGGGCAGGCATGCTGAAGAATCCACGTGTACTCAAAGCAGCGACTCCTTCTTTTTCCTGGAGCGATCCCTTTGATGGATTCATGTACCGGGGAGGAGCGCTTGAACTCGGCTTTTTGTCCTATTGGCAATTAGGGATGTATCTGGACACGCTCTCAAGACGTTATGCGGATGAGCAAGAACGAGCTGATGCTTTGGCGCAGTTAGTTTCAGATATTGATCAACTAAAAACGGAGATGAAAACACTGCCATTGAAACAGTTTGCTCCCTTTGCCCGAAATAAAGTGGCTCCCTTCATTCTTGAACATGTTGAGCGCGGCATGGATCAAGATTATGTGGATGCGTTATCGTTGAAGGGGAAATATGACAAATTCACAGTCCCTGCACTCAACGTTGCAGGTTGGTACGATATATTCTTGCAAGGAACCATAGAAAATTTTCTTAAAATGCGTAACAAAGGCGGCAGTCCGGAAGCTCGGCAGAGCAAATTAGTCATCGGGCCATGGATGCATTTGGATCACAGTCATCAAGCTGGCGAAATAAATTTTGGATTGGCTGCAAACTACGCTGTCGCGGATATGGTCGGACTCCAGTTGCGATGGTTTGATCATTTCGTAAAAGGAAAGGACACCGGTATCATCAATGAAGCGCCTGTCAAGATATTTGTGATGGGCGAGAATGTTTGGCGCGATGAATATGAATGGCCGCTTGCCCGGACAAATTATACGTCGTACTACCTGCACAGCCAGGGACATGCGAATACGCTTCACGGCGATGGCGTGCTTAGTACAATCATGCCAGATCAAGAGCCAGCCGATCATTATACGTATGATCCGTTGAATCCGGTCATAACGAAAGGCGGAGCGATCATGATGCCTCCCGATTTCAGCAGCGGTGCATTTGATCAGAGAGAGATTGAATCACGCAATGACGTATTGGTTTATACAACCCCCGTATTAGAAAATGATGTAGAAGTTACAGGACCGGTTAAAGTGAAACTGTGGGCAAGTTCAAGTGCCGTAGATACAGATTTTGTCGCACGATTGGTAGATGTTCATCCCGACGGGTATGCACAAAATCTAACAGACGGCATTATCCGTGCCCGTTATCGGAATGCTGCCAAAGGAGAGGCTCCGAGCTTAATCGAGCCAGGAAAAGCTTATTTATATGAAATCGATTTATGGTCAACAAGCAATGTATTCAAAAAAGGACATCGAATCCGCCTGGATATAACGAGCAGTAATTTTCCGCGTTGGGACCGAAATCCCAATACCGGAAGACAATTCGGTGAGGATCGGGCTGAGGATGTTGTGATCGCGCGGCAAACCGTCTTTCATGATGCCGAACATCCTTCTTGCATTATTCTGCCGATCATACCAAGAAGATGAAACCAAAACATTACATCCATGATGAAATCCGTATATTTTTTATGCGGATTCTTTTTTTATTTCCACGCACATACAGGTGAAGAGGGCCCGCCTATGATTGTAGGCGGGTTTATGGTTATCAAGGATGTACATACAAAATCTTACAAACCAAATCTTGACAATAAGTTAAAAATAGGTAAAATAATTTTCTGTTGTTAAAATTTATATATTTTGGAGGGATAATGTGGTTCGTGTAGGAAATGCAGCTGCTCAAACCAATACGGCATGGGTGCGAAACACCAAAGACGTAAATAACGTGATAGAGTTGTACAAAACCAGATCACAGGTGAACACCATCGCGAAACCAGCAAAAGTGGACAGCGTTGAAATATCTGAACAATCGCGCCAACTGTTACGAGCTGCCCAAGCCAAATCATCCATGTGGGATTTTGATGAAATTATAGATACAGTTAATAAATGGTATAACAAAGGAAAACAATGGCTAAGTACCGCTGCTGATTATGCTTTAGCTGCCGCTAAAGAAGGACTGGACTTTTTAATCCTGGATGATTTAAAAACATTGTTCGATCCGAATGCTGATGCTGCAGATAAGGCGCTCGCCGCGGTGTCTTTATTCCCGGCAGGCAAGGCTACAAAAGCATTCAAACTGCTCAAGAAATTCGATCCTGATGTTGCCAAATTTGCTGATCGGGCCCTTTCAGGAAAGGTCAAGATTGGTAAATATTATGTGAAGTCCCGGATTGGTGAAGATTCATTGCTGGTACGTGAGGCAGAAAAAGCAGCGCGAAATCCGCAAGTTCAAAGAGATTGGGATAATTTAATAAGGAGATATTTGGATGATAATGTGAATCCTGGGAGTGGGAATAAATTTATTCCTGGTATTCCTGGCGTTTTTGAACTAAGAGCAAAAGATTCGGGGGCGAGGGTGTACTTAAGAAAGATGGGGGATACAGTTGAAATCCTCGCAAAATCTGATAAAGATAATCAAAAAGTTGTCATTCAACGTTTAAAGAGACTATATGGAAGATAAAGTTATGGTAATAGTCAGTGTCAGAGAGTTTACAGGTTTGCACTCGCTTGAAAACAACTGGTAAAATGGCTTCATCATGATTGAAGGAGAGTTACCCATGAGCAAGAAAAGGCATATTTGGATCCATTCGGAACCTCGCGATCTACACGATGATAATCTTGATGTTATTGTAACCTTGCCAGATCGAACCAGATGGTGGGGAACATTTTTTACATTTGATAACATAGAAAGTCTGCGTCAAAAAAACAAAAAAACCGGAGAGTGCTTGTCTGGCACGTATTTCTATGCAGTCAACATGATCATTTGCGAGGATGCAAGCCGGGAAACGATTGAAAAAGTGGTGGATGATTTACTGGAAAAAGGTATTCTTGACAAGTTCATGGATAGAATCAGTGATGTAACAAGTGAGATTGAGAAAGACGAAGACTATGAAGAAGGCTTCTTTTACGACTGATGACGTGCTTTACCTGCTGCAGTGACGTCAAATCATTCGCAGAACTGCACTAGATTGCACACAGCGCGTAACACGTTCATCATGGGGAGGATACGCATGACAAAGAAAAAGCATATTTGGCTGAGCAGGCAGCTTTCTGAAGCGGAAATACACGATACGAGCGTTGACGTGATTGTTACCTTGCCGGATCGAACCAGATGGATGGCCACATTTTTTACGTACCAAAACATTAAGACGCTGCGCCAGAAATACAAGGAGACCGGAGTGAACTTGTCTGGCACCTATTTGTGGGCGGTTAACATGATTATTTGCGAAGATCTGAGCCGGGAAACGATTGAAAAAGTGGTCGATGATATAATTGCAGATGAACGTTTAGCTTCAGCCATGATGAGGATCAGCGATGTAACCAATGAGGCAGGTTATGAGGAAGGATTCTTTGAGGTATAGTGACGTTTCTCAATCTATTGTAAATGACTCGAAACGTTTGATGAGCGTTTGAGTGAGAAATCCGCTCATTACCGTGCCAGTATGCGGACAAACTTCCTCACTGCCGGTGCAGTCGGAGGGAGTTTGTTTTCTCTATGTATGTGGTATGCAAAAGGTATTGTGCTTTATAAATATGCAGAACAGATTCATCATGGCTGAAGGAGAGGCAACCGATGAGTAAGAAAAGGCATATTTGGATGAACTCGCAATATTCTGAAATCAGAAGCCAGTTTATATACGATGACAACATTGATGTTATTGTAACCTTACCTGATCGAACCAGATGGTGGGGAACATTTTTTACATTTGATAACATAGAAAGTCTGCGTCAAAAAAATAAAGAAACTGGAGAGTGCTTGTCTGGCACGTATTTATGGTCATCCAACATGATTATTTGTGAAGATGTAAGCCGGGAAACGATTGAAAAAGTGGTGGATGATCTATTGGAAAAAGGTATTCTTGACAAGTTCATGGATAGAATCGGTGATGTAACAAGTGAGATTGAGGACATCCATGACTATGAAGAAGACTTCTTTGATGACTGATGACGTGCTTTAACCTGCTGCAGTTTCGCCAAATCATTCGCAGAACTGCACTAGATTGCACACAGCGCGTAACACGTTCATCATGGGGAGGATACGCATGACAAAGAAAAGACATATATGGCTGAGCAGGCAGCTTTCTGAAGCGGAAATACACGATACGAGCGTTGATGTGATTGTAACCTTGCCAGATCGAACCAGATGGATGGCCACATTCTTTACGTTTCAAAACATAAAAACGCTGCGCCAGAAATACAAGGAAACCGGAGTGAACTTGTCTGGCACCTATTTGTGGGCGGTCAACATGATTATTTGCGAAGATCTGAGCCGGGAAACGATTGAAAAAGTGGTCGATGATATAATTGCAGATGAACGTTTAGCTTCAGCCATGATGAGGATCAGCGATGTAACCAATGAGGCAGGTTATGAGGAAGGATTCTTTGAGGTATAGTGACGTTTCTCAATCTATTGTAAATAACGTTTGATCAGCGTTTGAGTGAGAAATCCGCTTATTACCGTGCCAGCATGCGGACAAACTCCCTCACTGCCATTGCAGCAGGAGGGAGTTTGTTTTCAAAAAAGGGCTGAAGGAGAGACAACCGATGAGCAAGAAAAGGCATATTTCGATCCATCAAGTAATTGAAGACATACACGATGATAATATAGATGTTATAGTTACTTTACCAGATCGAACCAGATGGTGGGGAACATTTTTTACGTATAAAAATATAGAAAGTCTGCGTCAGAAAGATAAAGAAACCGGAGAGTGCTTGTCTGGCACATATTTAAGTGCGGCCAACATGATTATTTGTGAAGATCTGAGCCGGGAAACGATTGAAAAAGTGGTGGATGATTTACTGGACAAAGGTATTTTAGACAAGTTCATGGCGAGAATCGGAGATATCACAAAAGAAAGGGAGAAATACTATGAAGAAGGCTTCTTTGAAAAAGACTTCTTTGACGACTGATGACGTTACACCAGTGGTACTACTGTCATTATCGGCGGTGTAATCGCTGTTGTTTTATAATCAATATCAATTATCCATTGCAATAACTGCAATAACAAGGAGAAACCACGAAGTAATAATTGGCTCTGGCACGGTCGTCCTGACGGTGCTTCTTTTTATAGTGACTATCTTTGGAGAGGCATCGGCGACGCAGGGAGCATCTGCACTGCATGAGCGGAATTACTGCATGGAACGGATGCGAATAATCGAACAGTACAAGCTTTGTGAATACGATAATCGGAGGGGGTGAAAACGTGTGACAACACCCATTTTGATTATCGACCCCGGTCACGGCGGGACTGATCCGGGCGCAATGGGGAATGGTCTAAGGGAGAAGGACCTCACCTTGCAGATCAGCACCTACCAAAGTGCACGGTTCCACGCGTTGGGTATTCCTGTTGTGCTCACCCGAACAACAGATACGTCCCTCACGCCGTCACAACGCACAAAGCTGGTACGAGACAGCGGTGCCACCTACTGTATTTCCAACCATATTAACTCCGGTGGGGGAGAGGGGGTTGAGGCGATCTACTCCATTTTCGCAAAAGATACCCTTCCCAAACTGCTTGCCCAAGCTGTTGCAGATTGTGGTCAGAAAATTCGTAAAATATACACCAAAGTGGGACCTGGGGGGAAAGATTATTTTTTCATGCACCGGGATACTGGAAAAGTGGAAACGATTATCCTGGAATATGGATTTATTGACCATCCCGTCGATGCAAAAAAGCTAAGAGATAACTGGAAAACTTACGCAGAAGCAGTGGTTAAGGCCTTTTGCGGTTACATCGGAGTGCCCTACATTCCACCTGCAAAGCCTGTGGAAAAGGTGTCCATCGAATTAAACGGCAGTCTCCTGCCGGTTCAGGGTTATCTGCGTGACGGCGTATCGTGGCTTCCGATCCGGGCCGTGGCCGAGGCAGTCGGCGCCACAGTGGAGTGGAATGCAACCACCAGGCAGGTTAAGGTGAACGGCCAAGACCTGACGGAGAGCATCGAAAACGGAACAGCGTATGCCCCTGCGCGGGAGTTGGCTGCCATCCTCGCGTTGGACGTTGAGTGGGAACAGGCGACGAAAACCGTGAAGATGAAGAAAAGGAGTGCGTGACAGAAAAAACGGGAAAGCTTGCGGTAATTTACTGGCCTGTCGGGTGCCGTCAAGCTGGCGTTAGAGTCGTTGGGGGCGGGAAACCACCCCTCCACGTCGTCAAGCCTGCCTTATCATTGGAAACATTATTTTATGATTCTATGCATTTTCATTGTTTCTATAATTTGGTATAATAATTTTCGGCATGTTTATCGGCAAATTTGTAAGTTTAATAAAATTATACTATAGCACTTGAGTCGGGAGCGAATGTCATTACAGGTGTAACCTGGCAATGCAGACTTACATTGATCGTCGTGCATTGTTCAATCCGGATCATGTCCGTGAGACAGCGTTGAAAATGCAGCGTAAGGTAAACTTTCTTTCTTCTTTGATTGACAGTGCCAACCATCGCGCGGAGTTTGAATTTCCGTTTGTCGAACAATACATGCGCTAGTGTTTTACACTAGCTTTGGGGAATAAACCATGGCGACGAGGTTTATTCTCCAAAGCTGGTGTAAAGCCAGCTCAAGGTATGTGGTGTCGGAAGCCGCCTGCTGTTGAGCGTGTCAACAGATAGATACCGTACAGTCGAAAATTTTTTAAGAGGGCGACCGGTTGACGACTAGACGGATTAACGTGTTACGTCAGGACACTTTACGGACGAAACTTTTTTGCTAACACAGATTCCCGGCCCCATACCTTGATCTTACAGTAAGATTATTGCTGCCTGCCTTGAACGTTACCCCGCTGATACTCCAGAAGGCGCTCCTTTATCCCGCAAATCGCTGCTCCATTTGGCAGGGCTCACACATCGGTTTGACTGGAAACATTGCTGCAAATAGAGAGGTGGAAAAATGAATTGGGAGACTCTTCCTGATTGGTTTTGGGTAATTTATTACTTAATTTTATCAACAACATTAGTGACTGCAATATTTGGTGTTATACGAAAGAAAATGACAAGGTTGTCCATTTTAGCCATTATGTTTGCTGTAACAGTTCCATTCATTGCTTTGATAAATAGTATTGGAAGGGCAGAAGGTTTGAATGAATTTGAACATTTAATTCGTCAATTACAACAAGGGGCAATTTGGTCTATATATGCAATTATAGGTTATTTGTTTTTAATTGTATGGTGGGTGTTGTTCCTGCTAAATAGCAAGACAAAAAATAAGTGAAAGTTCGGTGATTCTGCGGCCGGAGGATGAAGACCTTTGGCTTGATCGCAAGCGGTTTGATCCTGAACTGTTGCGGTATGATGCAGGCCGGATGCGAGGTTATCCGGTGTGCTGTTGGGAGCCCCCAATATCCCGATTGGTTACGCTATAAATCAGCTTTATTAAAATATGCTAAATATGAATTTGAAAAGATAAATCATTGAAACAATGCCAATTAAATCAAATAAATGGTATTTTAATGGTTTTGGCGGATTCTTTTCAAAAAAGTGCTTAAGGATTAAAAAACCAACAATAGCCATTACGGTATGAATAAATTCGCTCATGATTGAGTGCACATCCTTACATTCGGACATATGGACGAATCCGTGAAATGCCTGGTTTTCCTTATTTTACAATATTACAATCGATTTTGGGCGGGTTGAACATTTCGTTCAAGCAGAAAATTCATGATCTTTCCGGGGGAGTGCAGCAGCGGGTTGCCTGGATGCTTCCTGAGGAGCCTCTCCCATACAGACAAATTGCCCCCAACGAGCAGATGCGCTGCTGGTATGGGGTTTCTTTTTTGTTGGAGGGTTGCCGCCTGATGGATGATGGATAGTGAGGGGCGGATGCGCGATTTTCTCCCCGCTCGGCATGGCAAATGGCGCATTTCTTTCTATATACTAGAATTAGCGAATACACTGGACCGCGGGGATGCTGACATAACTGTGAATGGAGACGTACATATGCAAGTCGTAACCCAACTGCTTCATCATTATAATCACGCGTTTGGCAGCCGGGGAGAACTGTATCAATCCGAAGAGGCGGATGTGCTGATCGCCGTCTATCCGGCTACGCGCAAACGGGGTTGGTGGACCTACGCGACGCTGGAACTGCATCAAACGGGAGGAACGGAGTGCGTGTTCTATTCCTACCGGTTCACCCCTGCGATGGTCACCCACCTCGGACACGTGGCCGGACAGGTGGCCCGGATGTGGCGCGAACAGGGAAGGCGGCTTGGGGACGGGGACGTCTTTTTGCTCCGGGAACCCATTGCCGAGGGCTCCTGCCTGCGTTGGGCGCTGGCCACGCCCCCTTATTTTGAAGCGGACGGCTTTGAGCTGTTTACCAATGGGAGCGATGTGATTCGGATGATGATGCTGCACGCCATCTCCGAAACGGAGGCCGCTTTTGTAACGAACGAAGGACTTGACGCACTGGAGAGACGCTTTGCGGAGACCGGAGTCAATTCTCTGGATGTGACGCGTCCCCCTGTCTTATAAAAAGGGAGCGAGCGGAATGAAAGCAATTCGTATGCGGGTCACCGTCGTGGTGGAACACCAGGGCGCGATTTTGTTGATCAGGGAAAAAAGCGACGGAAAGCCCTGTTACAGCCTGCCAGGCGGCAGCGTGGAGTTTCTGGAGACCATTCCGGAGGCGGTGCGGCGCGAGGTATGGGAAGAGACTGGCCTATTGGTGGAGTTTGAGCGGATGCTCTGGGTGGATGAACGGATTGATACCGCCGGTGAAGGCAAGCACACGATTGGCATCGGCGTACTGGCCCGGTTGGTCGGGGAGGAGACGGCGCCCATCCCCGGCGGGCTGGACGACGAAGAGATTGACTGGGCCGGGTGGGTGCCGGTGGAGGAGTTTTGCACGTGTCCAGAGTACAATCCGCTGCGTCGCGAGCAGGTGATCCAGGCGCTGACGACAACGGGGTACATCCCCGGCTACATCGGCAGCCATTCCCAACAGGAATGAAGCGGTGCCAGGTTTACCAATCCGGGGGTGAGGGGTTCTGCATGTTTTCTCAGATACTTGATCGGATCCTTGATTCTGTTTTAGTCTGGGTTCCTCTGCTGATTATGTTTTCTCCGTTTCTATTTAGATTTTGGTTTGAACGAAAAGAGAAATATGAAAAATGAGTAATGGATACGAGCCCTTTCCGAAACCGGGAAGGGTTTTTTTGTCGGAATCAGCAGTTGGACCGGAATGAACCTCCGCACGACAGGGTGACAATAGGAGGGAACCACGTGTCGGTAAACATGGCGGCTGACCAAATGGGGAAGTCAACGACTATGAGGTGCCAAAAGGAGGTATGGGTTTTGGAGAAGGATTTGCTGCTGATGAAGGAACTGACGGAGACGGCCGGGCCGCCCGGATTTGAGGTGCGCATCCACGAGGTGATGCGAAAACACCTGGCCGATCTGCAAGCGGAGTTGATTACCGACAACTTGGGCAGCATCGTCGGGAAAAAAGGGGATTCGGGACCGAAAATCCTGTTGGCGGCGCATCTTGACGAAGTGGCGTTTCTGATTACGCACATCACCGATGACGGGTTTTTGCGGTTTCTGCCGCTCGGCGGCTGGTGGGGACACGTGATGCTGGCCCAACGGGTGAAAGTGCTGACCGGCTCAGGTGATTTGACCGGGGTGATTGGTTCCAAAGCGCCTCACGTCCTTTCCCTGGAAGAGCGCAGGAACGTGCTGGAGATCGACAACATGTTCATCGACATCGGAGCGTCCAGCCGCGAGGAGGCGGAGAAATTCGGCGTCCAGGTGGGCGACCCGGCGGTTCCCGTGTGTCCGTTTGAAGTCCTCCCCAACCCCAAACTGCTGCTGGCAAAAGCGTGGGACAACCGGGCAGGCTGTTATCTCGCGCTGAAAGTAATGGAGCAGATTCAACAGGAAAACCTGTCCAATACCGTATACGCCGGCGCCACCGTTCAGGAGGAAGTGGGACTTCGCGGCGCCGAGACGCTGGCGCACAAGATATCGCCGGACATCGCGTTTGCACTGGATGTCGGCGTGGCCGGGGATACGCCGGGCATGGCCCAAAAGGACGGGCGGACCCGATTGGGCAAAGGGCCGCTGTTGGGATTTTTGGATCGTACAATGATTCCCCATCTGAAGCTCAGAAACTTCGTCATCGAGACGGCGCGGGAACACAATATCCCGTTTCAGATCGACGTGATGCCGGGCGGCGGCACCGACGCCGGAAAGATTCACACCGCTTACAACGGCATCCCCTCCATGGTGATCGGCGTGCCGGCCCGCTACATTCACAGCCACGTCTCCGTCGTCCATCGGGATGATTTGGACCATGCGGTAAAACTCCTCGTCGCCCTTCTGAAGAAACTGGATGCAGCGGCTGTCCAGTCGATCAAGGGCTTGGGACCAAATGACCCGGCCAGACAATGACGGACGCGAGCAAACCGTTTTCGTTTTTACTGCGATCTCATTCACGACCGCTCGATGCGCATGACAGCGGCACGGCGTCCCTGGGCTACGGCGGCTACGACGATGACGGCAGCGGCGATAGCCCCCAGCGTGATGGATTCGCCTAACAGCAGGGCAGAAGCGGCAATCGTGAAAAACGGCTGGAGGTACTGCGTCTGGCCGACACGAGCCACGCCCCCAACAGCCAGGCCGTGATACCAGGCGAAGAAACCGAGATACTGGCTGACCACGCTGACATAGCCAAAACCCAGCCACGCACTCCATGAGGCGTTACGGAGTTCGGAGATGAGCGGGCCGGTCATGGTGACGACGAGGAGTGGCAAGGAAAAGACCAGTGCCCAACTGATCACCTGCCAGCTGCCCATCGTGCGCGCCAGCTGTCCGCCCACGGCGTAGCCAACGGCAGCGGCCAGCACGGCACCGAGCAGCGCCAGATCGGCCAGCTGCAGTCCGCCCAGTCCGGTGCCGGCTGCGTACGCCAGGATCGTCAGACAGGCCGCCGCGCTGGAGAGCCAATACCGCCGAGAAGGACGCTCCCCGGCGAAAAACGCAGCCATTCCCGCAGTCGCCAGCGGAAGCAGCGCCAGTACGATTGCGCCGTGGGTGGCCGGTACACGTTCCATCGCCCAGGCGGATAAAAATGGAAAGCCGCCGACCACTCCCGCGGCGACGATCAAAAGCTGCCTGGTTTCCTGCCAGGTTGGTACCCGCTCCCGCTTTAGCAGCAGCACCACTCCGGCCAGCACAGCGGCAACCAGCGCCCGCCCCAGCCCGACGGTGAGCGGAGAGAGGGAGGCCAAGGCTGCCTTGGTGGCCGGAAGCGTCAGGCTGAAGCTGAAGACGCCGAGCAGTCCCCAGGCCAGGCCCACACGTTCCTGCCGTTGAACTGAGGTTTCCCGTGACGAAGGTTGACGAATCCGGCTTCGGACTTGAATTTTCATGATGATCCCATCCTTTTCTCAGCATGCTCTGGCACTTTCCATGGTAGGGGAGGCTGCGTGAAAAGTCTTGAGCCAATTGGTCGCAGGGTTGATAGGCCAATTTGTCGAACGAGAGAACAAGAAACGAAACGAGGGCCACGGGAGGGAATGTGACATGGATTGGAAGCCGGACAAGCATGCGGAAATGCCGGTCTACAAGCAGATTGCAGCGCATCTGGAACATGAGATCGTCAGCGGGGCGCTGCCGCCGGGGGCTCCGCTGCCGCCAGAGCGGACGCTGGCCCGCCAGTACGGCGTCAATCGGGGGACGGTTTCGGCAGCTTACGAGGAGCTGCGCGCCGCCGGGTTGATCCAGTCCCTGCAGGGAAGCGGGACGTGGGTCAGCCGGCACCTGTGGGGCGTGCAAAAAGTGCCCAACTGGCACCAGTACACCACCGGCGGGGCGTTTTTGCCGGCGCTGCCGCTCGTCAGGCGAATCCGCGAAGCCGGGTGGAATCCGGCGATCATCAATCTGGCCAAGGCAGAACTGGCGACGGAAATGATCCCGACACTGGAGTTTGAGCGTTTGACCGGGGGGAAGATGGAGGCTATCGATTTGGGGTACGTCCATCCCAAAGGGGAGCCGCAGCTGCGCGAAGCCGTGTCTGCTCACCTGCGGACCCATTACGGGATTGCTGTCTCTTCCGAAGAGATCCTGATTACCTCGGGCGCTCAACAGGCGCTCCATCTCATTTCGCTCTGCCTGCTGGCCCCGGGCGATGCCATCGCCATGGAGGGACCCTCATACACTTATTCGCTGCCCTTGTTCGCGTCGGCGGGCCTTCGCCTCTACCAGCTTTCGATGGACGCGGATGGGGTGATTCCTGACGAGATGTGGACGCTGTACAAAAAACACCGGATTCGCATGGTGTTTCTCAACCCCACTTTTCACAATCCCACCGGCACCGTGCTGAGTGAAGCGCGTCGCCGGCAGCTGTTGACCGTCTGCCGCGAACTGCGGATTCCGGTGGTGGAGGACGACGCATACGGAGCGCTCGCTCTGGACGAGGACAAGCGTCCGCCGCTGCCGCTGAAGGCGCTGGACAGCGGCGATTCCGTCCTGTACGTCGGCAGTTTGTCCAAGACGATCGCGTCCGGACTCCGGATCGGCTGGCTGGTCGGGCCGCGTGCAGTCATCGAACGGCTGGCTGACGCCAAACAGCAGATGGACTACGGCACCAGCTCGGCATCGCAGCAGTTGGCCCGGCTGGCTCTGGAAGGCGGGCTGTGGGAGCGGCAGATGGAGCGGCTGCGTCCGTTTCTCACCGCCCAGCGGGACCGGATGCTGGCCGCACTGGATACGCACCTGAGGCAGGAGGCATCGTGGAACGTGCCGGCGGGCAGCTGCCACATCTGGTGCCGACTGAACACGCCCATTGACGGACTGGACCTGCTGGAGGCGGCGATCCAGGCCGGCGTGTTGATGACGCCTGGCGAGGTGTTTGGAGCGGAGCCCGGCTGGATGCGTTTGACGTATTCGTGGGAGAGCAGTGAGGCGTTGGAGGAGGGGATACGCAGGTTGGCGGAGGCGATCAAAAAGGCGGCACCGGTACGTTTGTCCCCCTGTCGGTGAAGAATCATGCCGAAAAATCGAAACATTTGGCCTATCCATTCGTATGAAAGAGGTGACAGGAATGGAAAGGGGTGACAAACATGGGCGTGATGGATACCGTCTACCTCATCTGCATCGTATTTGGCCTTGTCTATACGTTGACGACATTGTTTTTTGGCGATGCTGTCTCCGATTGGCTGGAACAGCTCCAGCTGCCGGTGCTGCAGCCCGTCCTGCTGGTCAGCGGGATTACCGCTTTTGGCGCTGCGGGCTTGCTCCTGACCCGTCTGACTTCCTTTTCCGCGTGGACGGTGCTCGGCTTGGCTGCTTTGGCGGGAGTGGCGTTGGCAGTTCTGGCGTATTTCGTCTGGGTGGAGCCGATGGCGAAGGCGGAGAACACGACAGGTTACTCGATGCAGCAGCTCGTCGGCCAAATTGGCGAAGTATGGACATCGATCCCCTCGGGCGGTCTGGGAGAAGTGCTGATTGTCATGGTGGCCGGCACTACCCACCACATGGCTGCCAGCGTAGATGGTGAACCGATCCGGGAAGGGACGCGAGTCGTGGTGGTAGAGGTGCGTGACCACGTTTTGTATGTCACACCATTTCCCCAATTTGACGAAAAGGAGGCCATGCTTTGATGGAATCGACCATTCTTGTCACCGTCGCTGTCGTTGTCGGCGTCTTCGTGGTGCTGGGCATCGCTTTTTGGGCCCGGTACAAGACCGTGGGCGCAGATGAGGCGATGATCGTGACCGGCAGCTTTTTGGGCACCAAAAACGTGCTCAGCGATGAATCCGGCCGCAAGATGAAAATCGTCCGGGGCGGAGGCGCCTTCATCCTGCCGATTTTCCAGCAGGCCAACTTCCTCAGCCTGCTGTCCCACAAGCTGGACGTCTCCACACCGGAAGTGTACACCGAGCAGGGTGTTCCGGTGATGGCAGACGGTGTCGCCATTATCAAGGTAGGCGGGTCGATTGAGGACATTG
Organism: Brevibacillus sp. MCWH; assembly: GCF_013096935.1. Taxonomy (NCBI): domain Bacteria; kingdom Bacillati; phylum Bacillota; class Bacilli; order Caryophanales; family Paenibacillaceae; genus Brevibacillus; species Brevibacillus sp. MCWH. The sequence continues at coordinate 26,711 of NZ_SDLF01000018.1, forward strand.
CCACAGCCGCCGAGCAGTTCATGGGCAAGTCGGACGACGCGCTGAAAGCGGAGGCACAGGAAGTCCTGGAAGGCTACCTGCGCGCCATCCTGGGAAGCATGACGGTGGAGGAGATTTACAAAAACCGGGAGCGCTTTGCCCAGGAGGTGCAGGCGGTCGCCGCCAAGGATCTGAAAAAGATGGGGCTTGCCGTGGTCAGCTTCACGATCAAGGATGTGCGCGACAAAAACGGCTACCTGGCGGCGCTGGGGATTCCGCAGATTGCGGCCGTCAAGCGGGATGCCATGATTTCTCAGGCAGAAGCGGACAAGGAAGCGCGCATTCGCCAGGCCCAGGCGGAAGAAGAGGCGCGCAAGGCGGAACTGCTGAAAGAGACGAACATCGCCGAGGCCGAGAAGGACAAGGAACTGAAGATCGCCGCTTTCAAGCAGGAGCAGGACAAGGCGAGAGCCGTCGCCGACCAGGCCTACAAGCTGCAGGAAGCCGTCGCGAAGCAAAAGGTGACGGAAGAGGAGATGAAAATCGACCTCGTCCGCAAGCAAAAGCAAATCGAGCTGGAGGAAAAGGAAATCCTGCGCCGCGAGCGGCAGTACGACGCCGAAGTGAAGAAAAAGGCAGACGCCGAACGATATGCCGTGGAACAGGCGGCGGAAGCGGAGAAGGCAAAGAAAATCCGCGAAGCCGACGCGCTGAAGTATCGGATCGAGGCAGAAGCAAAAGCGCTGGCTGAACAGAAGCGGCTGGAAGGTCTGGCCATCGCCGAGGCGGAAAAGGCACGAGGCAGCGCCGAGGCGGAGGTTACCCGCCTGAAACTGGAAGCGGAGGCGGAAGGGAAGGAGAAATTGGCCGAAGCGTTCGAAAAGTTCGGACAGGCAGCCGTGCTGGACATCATCGCCAAGATGCTGCCTGAATTGGCTGCGAAGGTGGCCGAGCCGATGAAAGCGATTGACAAGGTGACGATCATCGACACCGGCGGCGGGCAGGGCGACGGTGTGAATCGGCTGAGCGGCAACGTGACCAAGCTGATGGCCCAACTTCCGGAAATGTTGAAGGACGTCTCCGGACTGGACATGAACAAAATGATCGCCAGCTTTATGCAGCCGTCCCAACCGGAGGCCCCGCCCGTGACGCAGCCGGCGGCTCAGCAGGCTGCGGCCGCGGCTGAGCCGCTCCCGACTGCGGACCAAGCCCAACGTCCGTCAAGTTCCGCAGCGGAACAATAGACCAGACTCTCCCTTGACAGGGTTGGGACATTTTCAATACGTTCATCGGATTACGTACATCACAAGCAGGTTTCCCTCGCAGGAGGAAGGCTGTTCAGCATGTAGACAACGTCCGTGGCGCATGGGTGATCGGGCCCGCTCGCTCTCTTGACGCCCAGCATATAAGTGGATGTTGTCCGCTCCAAAACGGGACGCGGGCAGGGGGCAAACATCCGGGTGTTTTCGACGAGGTGAGACTTGTGCCCCCTGTTTTTCCCCGCGTCTTTCGTTTTTCCGCTGAGCAGGTCGTCAAAGGAGCTCGCTTGGCCCATCCCTCCATGCGATGTACGTAGTCTTCAGCTTCGGTTGATGAATGTACAGGCCTTTCGGCCTGACAACGATGGATAGATCGTTTCCTTGCGGAACCTCGACGAAACAGTACAGTTTGTCTTCGGTCTGAAGCAGGTTTCCCTCGCAGGTGGGAAGCCTGCTTTTGTTTGTTCTGAGCAGGTCGGCAAAGGTGCTATCCCTCCAAGCATCATGCTTTACTCCAACTTTGTTTATCAACGTGCAGGCCCCGTAATGGGAATCGAAGCAGCATGCATAAATCCCGGAGATTTTATTCATAATTGGACCGCATTTCGCCAACACTATAGAGGCTTGAAGGGAATGAATGGAAGGAAAGGTTTGAACCCCCTATGAAGTTCAACCTGTTTTGGCGCAAATCGGTGGATAGATCGAAACGGTTCCTGTTACGCGAGACACAAGCGGTGAACACAATCGAGAAGACGCCCCTTCACGCGTCGCTGGTTAAAAACGCGGAGGTGCTGACGGAGCGGCTCGGCCGCAACAGCGATTTTGCCGCCTGCCACTTCACGTGTATGAACAGGAATGTCAGCCTGTTCTTTCTGTACAGCCTGGCTGATTCCGACCGCCTGAACCGGCAGGTGATCGTTCCCCTCCAGCAGAGAGCGGGCATGTTCCCGACTGCTGTGGAGACGTCTTTGGCCGAGGACGAGGAAAAAAGCCTGATCGTGTTTATCCAGGAGAACATCATATCCGCAAGTGACATACTGCGGGTAGAGGACTGGCAGGCCGCGATTGAGCAGATCCTGCACGGCAAAGCGCTGCTCCTGGTGGAGGGCGAGTCGGTCGGTCTGGCGGTGGGAGTCAAAAAGGAATACAGCCGGAACATCGAGCAGCCGGAAACGGAACAAAGCGTCATCGGACCGAAAGACAGCTTTGTGGAAACGCTCAACACCAATATCGGCCTGGTTCGCCAGCGCCTGCGCGACCCGTATCTGCGGGTGGAATCCGTCGTGGTGGGAAAACGGACGAAGCAGGAGACGGCCATCATGTACCTGGCGGACGTGGCCAATCCGCAGATCGTGGAAGAAGTAAGGCGGCGTCTTTCCTGCATCGAAACAGACAGCCTGATCGGCCAGATGCAGCTTCAGGAATATCTGGAGGACAATTCGTTCTCCCTGTTTCCCCTCATGCGCCCCACGGAACGGCCTGACGTCACCTGTTCCTATCTGATTGAGGGAAACGTGGCGGTCATGGTCGAGGGGACGTCGCATGCGCTGATCCTGCCGATCACGTTTTTTCAAATGCTGGAAACGGTCGACGACTACTACACCAGCTGGCAGTACGCCACGCTGATCCGCATTGTGCGGATGGTCGCCCTGTTTCTCAGCATCACGACGCCCGGGCTGTACCTGTCACTCGTCGCGTACAACCCGGAGCTGATTCCCACCCGGCTGCTCATCTCCATGGACGCCGCGCGTGTCAAGGTGGCGTTTCCCTTCCTGCTGGAAATTTTCGTCATGGAACTGATGATCGAGATTTTGCGCGAAGCTGGTGTCAAGCTGCCCAAACCGGTTGGGCAGGCGGTCAGCATCATCGGCGGTCTTGTCATTGGGGAAGCGGCTGTGAACGCCAACCTGGTCAGTCCCGTGACGGTTGTCATCGTCGCACTGACCGCGATCTCCTCCTTCACGTCGCCTGTGTATTATCTCGGCATCACGCACCGGATTCTGCGTTTCTTTCTGCTGATCTGCAGCAGTCTGCTGGGGACGTACGGATTCATCCTGGGCCTGCTCTTCATCCATGCCCATGTGGCAAGGCTGGTTTCGTTCGGGGTTCCCTATCTGGCGCCGCTGTCGCCGCTGCGTTTGCGCGACTGGACGGATATGCTGATTCGCATTCCGATGAAAAAGCTGCATACGCGTCCAGCATTTCTGAAAACGCGCAAGCCAAAAAAGGGAGAGAACACCCCGATGATGCGCCCCGACAAGCGGAACACGTGAAGGCAACATCTCCTCATGAAAGGAATGATCACGCGTGCAAGGACTGGAACAGCGTCCCGCGATTAGTCCGACTCAACTTTTCATGTTAGCATTCGGCCTTATTGTGGGGGTGGGGTTCCTCATCATGCCCAGAGGCGCGATGGAGAAAGCCCGGGAAGATGCATGGCTGACTGTCATCCTGGCGGGATTGTGCGCCATCCTGTCGCTGTGGTTGATCACCCGGGTGGCCCGCATGTTTCCGCATGATACTGTGTTTGATTACAATACCAAGCTGTTCGGAAGCATTATCGGCAGCTTGTTCAACATCCTGTGGGGCTTGTACTTCCTGTTCTTTACCGTGACCGGCATTCGTGTCATGGCGGAAGTGGTGAGGGACGAAATGCTGCCGTTTACGCCGGTGGAAGCGATTATTGGTGCGATGCTGCTGGTAATCATATACCCGGCGTGGAACGGGCTGATGCCCATTATCCGCATGTTCGAATCGGGATTGCCTTTCACGCTGTTGTTGATTGTCATGTTTTTTCTGTTGGCCTATCTGCACGCCGACTGGGCCGAACTGCGCATTCCGTTCCAGGAGGGCGTCACTCCCATCATTTCGGCTCTCCCCCAGACGATTTATTCGTACCTCGGCTTTGAAGTGTTGTTTTTGTACTATCCGTTCGTCACCCACAAGGATAAGGCTTTCGCCAGCACATCGTTTGCGATCGCCGCGGTGGGATTGTTTTACGCCTTTCTCGTATTGGGAACGCTGGTGACCCTTGGTCCGGATGTTACCATGTCCCAGACCTTTCCCGTCGTGACCATGGCAAAGACAATCGAGGTGGTGCGCCAGTTTGTGGAGCGGGCCGAATTGTTGCTGATTATCCTGTGGCTTCCGCTCGCGTACACCACCCATCTCGGCTTCTTTTTCAGCAGTGCGTTTTCGTTCCATCGCACGTATCCGCGACTGAAGCTGCGGTGGTGGATGGTGATCTTGCTGCCGCTGGTCTTCATCTTGTCGCTGATTCCCGACAATTTTATCGACATGCAGACGTGGTCGGACAAGGTGGGCCTTGTGGGATTGTTTTTGACGATTCCGTACCCGTTGATCATGCTGGTGTGCATAGCCGTGCGGCGCAGGCTGGGGCATTTCCCTCCTCCCCGCAAGGACGGTGATGTGACATGACAAAACGGCGGCGAAATTGGTTTGCAGCCGTCACGGTTATCCTTTTGATCGGTCTTTTGCTTGCCGGATGCTGGGATTACCGGGAGCTGGAGAAGCGTGCAGTCATTGTCGGCATCGGCGTTGACGAACTGCCCCCGCTCACTGAAAAGGGCAAACAGATGCGGATGTACCAGATTCTCGTACAGCTAGTCGAGCCGGCAGGAGCAGGGGGAAATCTGGGCTCGAGCGGCGGTACGGAGGCAACCAGCCGGAAAGCCTACACCAACATTGTCGTCACCTCGCCGTCGTTTGCAAACGCAATCGAACGGACCGTGGCCCTCAGTGATCGCATCCCCAATTTGGCTCACCTGCAGCTCGTCGGGGTGGGGGAAACGATGGCGAAAAACGGCATCAACGAGCTGTACGACTTCTTGACCCGCCTGCCCCAGATGCGCCGCCACACGGAAATCGTCGTGCTGGATGGTCCAATTAGCCGGTTCTTTACCACGCAGAGCATTTCTCAACCCACTCCGGCGCTGCACATCTCGGAGATGGCGGCAAATGTCCAGCAGACGCTGGTTATGCCCGATTCCAACCTGGGGGAAGTTTCAAAAAGCGTTCGGGGAAAAATGCCGTTCATCCTGATAAAAGCGAGTTTGGACGATTCCAATAAAATCAGCATGAGACATGCAGCCGTATTTACGGATCAAAAAATGGTAGGCACCCTGACAACGGACGAAATGCAGTTGCTGTCCCTGCTGCGGAATGAAATTGAACGGGGGCTATTGTCCTTCCCGTGCTCTGCAGGCAAAAGAACATCGTTTCAGATCCTGGGGGGGAGAAGCAAATTGGAACCTGTCATGAAAAATGGCCGGCCGCATCTCACGTTTGAGCTCTTTCTCGAAACGGAGATGATCGAATACCAATGTCTGGGCGCTTCCTTTGACAAACAGGAACAGATCCGAAAGGCTGAACGATTGTACGGCGCCGAGTTGAAAAAACGATTGATCACGACGGCCAACAAGCTGAAAGACAAGTACAAAGTGGACGTGTTCCGGCTGACCACCCGGTTGAAAAACTACCCGGACATTCACAAGGCGTTGAGGAACGATCCCAAAACCTTTATGGAACAGATGGTCGTCGATGTAAACGTCAAGCTGAGGATCCGGACGATCGGCAGTTCGCTCGAAACCCCGAGTCTTCAAGAGAAGCCGTGATCACCTGCTCGCATCAGGCGTGGCTCGCTATTCAATCACTGCGCGGCGGCATGTCGCCTGTGGACCCGACGCTTTCGGCAATGTCCGCAAGCGTGTAAGGGCGCTCGACAAAACGACCGTCTGACCACTGGTACAGCCGCAGGTCGGGCATTCCCCCCGCAAAGCTGAGAATCCAATAGGCCAGCTGGGGATAGTGCCAGCCGATTTGATCCGCTTTAGAGGGAACGGGCGGGCTCGTCGGATGGCTGTGCAGGATGCCGACCCACTGCACGCCTGCCTTCCGCACGCTGGCAAGCGCCTGAAAAAAGGAAGGGGCGTCCCACGAAAACGAGTTTCTGCCGTGGCTGGATGAGCGCATCGGCAAATAACCGGTTACCATGGAGCCGTGTCCTGTCAGCAGCGCGGAATACTCATACGGCAGCGCCTCCTGTGCTTCGGCCAGGAGGCGTTTGGCTGTGTGCCGGTCAAAAGACAAACCTTGGTTTTGACTCGCAAAAGGACGGCCGATCAGATCGTCGTACATGCGGCTTTCCTCCGTCTAGGAATGTGGCGAAATTTGCAGGAGCAAACATGACTCGATACGATGATTGTACCATGGGCCGTCTGGCGGGCAACCGGGGAGGCATTCGCCACTTTTCGCTCCAGGCATAGTTTGGTATGCTTAATCGCAAAGGGGTCCCGCCATGAATGTAGATGAATGTACAGGCAGGGGCCGGTTACGCAGACAGTTGGTCATTTCTTCCCTCCATTGGGGTTGGAGGTTTGTGTTGAATGAATTCGATCCAAGTGGGAGTGTGCGGCTGGGGAGACCACTACGACTTGTATCCCCCGGGGACGCGCAGCCGGGACAAGCTGTCCGTCTATGCAGGCCATTTCCCCATCGTGGAACTGGACAGTTCTTTTTATGCCATATTGCCGCAGCGCAATTACGAGACATGGGTGCGTGAAACACCGGACTGCTTTGGCTTCATCGTCAAGCCGCACCAGGCAATGACCGGCCACCAACGAAGTGAAGCGCCCCTGGATCGGCGGGAACTGTTTCGCCAGTTTGAGGAGAGCATCCAGCCGCTGGTGGCGGCGGGCAAGCTGAAAGCGCTGCTGTTTCAATATCCCCCCTGGTTTGACTGTACACGGGAGCACGTGCAGTATGTCCAGGCCTGCCGACAGGCGCTGGATACGTATCCGTTTGCCGTGGAATTCCGCCACCGCAGTTGGTTTGAGCCGCGCTACCGTGAAAAGACTCTGGATTTTCTCAGAACCATCGGGGCGGTCCACGTCATCTGCGACGAGCCGCAGGCGGGCAGCAGTTGCGTTCCTGTCGTCGTCGCCGTGACCGATCCCAAGCTGGTGCTGATCCGCTTTCACGGGCGTAACGTCTCCGGCTGGAACAATCCGGGCGAGGGGCAAAACTGGCGGGATGTCCGCTATCTCTATCAGTACAGCGAAGCGGAACTGGCGGAATGGGTGCCGCGCGTTCAGGAAGTGGCCCGGGAGGCAGCCGAGGTGTGCATCCTGTTTAACAACAACTCGGGAGGGCACGCGGCCGGCAACGCCAAGCAGTTCATGGAGATGCTGGATGTCCGGCCGACGGGTCTGAATCCGCGTCAACTGGAGCTGTTCTAACAGTACGAAAGAAGGTTTGCAGATGGTTTTCGCTATGGCAGCTTTGTTTCTCGTCGTGGGACTGGGGGCCGGAATGATAGGCAGCATCGCCGGATTGGGCGGCGGGATGTTTTTTGTGCCGGCGCTGCTTTACTTTGCCAACGCCTACGAACCGGGCTCCGTCAGCCCGCAGGTGGCGGCGGGCACGTCTCTGTTGGTCATCGGAGTGACTGCGCTCTCGTCGTCGATTTCTTACATCAGGCAGAAAAAGGCGGACGTGCAGACTGCCCTGCTCTTTTTTTTGGGCAGCGCCCCTGGTGCTGTCGCAGGCGTGTACCTGAATACACTACTTCCAGTAAAGACGTTTTCACTGTTGTTCGGACTGTTTCAATTTGGCATGTTTGCCCTGATGATGGTCAAGGACAAAATCAAGCCGCGGAACCTGTCATGGGATGTAAAGCGCCGCTTCGTCGATCCCGACGGCGTCGAGTACGAGTACGGGTACAAGCGGTGGGCAGCCGTGACAGTCGCCTTTATGGTCGGCGTTGTCTCGTCGCTGTTTGGCGTGGGCGGGGGCCTGCTGATGGTGCCGGCGATGATCGTGTTGTTCCGCTTTCCGCCGCACATTGCGACCGCCACGTCGATGCTGGTTATTCTGTTCTCCGCCGCTGTTGGTTCCGCGACCAACATCCTGCATGATCACGTGCACTGGCTGTACGCCGCCATGTTGGCGCCGGGGGCCTGGATTGGCGGCAATCTGGGGGCGGCCGTGGCCGCTCGCTTGAAAGGCAAAACGATTGTGCTGCTGCTAAGGGTTCTGATCCTGGCAGTGGGAATCCAGATGATTGGCGATGCGATCTGGAAGTAGTAGCGAGAGGGAGGGGAGAGCTGTGGCGGACACTTGTACCTTGCACATTCTGCACACCAACGACGTGCACAGCAACTTTTCCAACATGCCGCAGATCGCCTCCTGCCTGCGCCAGAACCGGCAGAGGTGGGAAGCGCAGGGTGAGCGGGTGCTGACCGTCGACATCGGCGACCACGTGGACCGCATGAGCCTCAAAACGGAAGCGACGTGGGGGCGGGCCAACGTCGGGGTGTTGAACCGGAGCGGGTACCAGTACGTGACGATCGGCAACAACGAGGGGATTACCTTCCCCAAAGAAAAACTGGACGCCTTATACGAACATGCCGACTTTACAGTGGTGGCCGGCAATCTGATCGAGCCGGCGAGCGGGCAGACGCCGCAGTGGGCGGTGCCGTACGCGGTACATCATTGGCCCGATTTTCGGGTGGGGATTCTGGGGGTGACGATCCCGTTTGTCCCGTTTTACCGGATGATGGGGTGGGACCTGCGCGAGCCGCTGCCGCTGATCCGCGAGCAGGTCGCCATGCTTCGTCCTCAGGTGGACGTAATCGTGCTCCTGTCCCATTTGGGCTATCAGGCGGACTGCCAGTTGGCCCGGGAGGTGGATGGACTGGACGTGATCCTCGGCGGCCACACCCATCATATACTGGAGCATGGCGAGCGCATCGGCCGCACGTTGATCGCCCAGGCGGGCAGATATGGCGAGCTGGTCGGACACGTGCGTCTGACCTGGGATGCGGCGGCCAAACAGGTGAGCAGTCTGAGCGCCGAGCTGTTTCGCACGAACGACTATCAGCCCGAACCGGAGCTGGACGACTACTTGCGGCGGGAAACACTGGCGGCGGAAACCCTGCTGGATCGTCCGGCGGTTTCTCTCTCGACCGATCTGGACATCGGATGGACAAACGAAACGCCGTTTGGCTCGGTGTTGGCCGCCAGCCTGCGCAAGTGGACCGGAGCGGAGGTGGGTCTGGCCAACGGCGGGCTGCTGCTTACGACGCTGAAGCACGGCCCGGTGTCGTACAAAGACCTGTTGACCTGCGTGCCGCATCCGATCAATCCCTGTGCCGTCACGCTGACGGGGGAGCAGCTGCTGAGCGTGCTGAAGCGGGCTGTCCAGCCGGAAATGGTGCAGCGGGAACTGCGCGGTTATGGCTTCCGGGGCAACCAGATCGGCTGGATGGGCGTGGACGGCCTGCGGGTGTTGTATCGCCCGGGTAAGCAGCCGGACATCGAGCGGGTCGAAGTGAACGGTGAGCCGCTTGATCTCGGGCGGTCGTACCGGGTAGGCACTGTGGATATGTTTATGTTCAGCCGCCTGTTCCCGGAACTGGCCGACGGCGGCGAGATTCGGTTTTACCTCCCGGAGCTTTTACGAGACATCCTCGCGGTGACGCTGGGGGATGACGTACTGGTTCGCGCCGGCTTTGAACCGCGCTGGCTGCCCGTGACCATCTGACGGAATTCCTGAACACCTGCCCGGCGAATGGGGCATGCTACAGGGGAAAGGAGGAGCGAATCATGCGGTTTATCGACGAAGTGTACAATTTGTACAAAGGCCACTTCAACGGCAGCGAGGAGGACATCGTCGCCATCGTCGTCGGCATCTTGGCGGAACAGTCCCGGGAGGATTTGCTCCGTCTGGTGTCGGACATGGAGGAGGAAGAGCTGTTTCAGATGCTGGCCACCTACATGATCGAAGTGATGAAGCGAAAGGTGGCGATGGAAGACGAGCTGTCTCCCTCCCCGCAGGTGCATTGAGCTTTCGCGATAACACCCTTTCTGGCTGGATGTCATAGGATGGAAGCGCACCGACAGTTGGAGACAAAGGAGGAATCTGCGATGATCGAGGTCGCACCCGTCCGTTTTGAAGAGGGAACGGCCATCGCCGTGACCGTGCGCTTGCCCAAAACCACACTGCTTGCCGTCACCACGGACAAAGGGTACATCATGTGTGGCGCGCTGGATGTCGGCTTGTTGAACGAACGACTGGCCAGCCGGGAGATCGTTGCCGGCCGCGCTGTGGGGGTCAAAACGATTGAGGAACTGCTGGACGCTCCCTTGGAATCGGTGACAGTGACGGCGGAGCGCCTGGGAATCACCCCCGGCATGATCGGTCGCGATGCCGTCCGCAAAATGTTTTAGCCTGTCCGGATGTGAAGCCTTGCGAAATGCGGAAAAAAGTCGCCTTTGTCGGCAGAGACGGAGGCGATTTTTTTGCATTTGCAAACAGGTGCCTCTTTTCGACAGGAGCGGCCTTGTTGAGAAAAACATGTAGAAGCCGATCGAATCACGTTATAATAGGGGTACTACGACGAAAGGCGAAGAATGGACATGAGATTGACCTCGATCCACAAGATTCGGCCGGGCGACACGCTGGCCCGTCCCATTTACGCGGAAAACGGAACCGTTCTGGTGGGCGCCGGTGTCGAATTGACGCAGCGCATGCTGGACAGGCTGAAACAGATGAACATCGCCACGCTGTATATACAGGACAAGCGCACGGACGACATCGTGTTGGAAACGCCTGTGTCGGAGCAGACACGGCGGGAAGCGATGAGCGTCATCCAGACCGCGTTTCGCTCGGTGCATGAGTTTCCGCACAAATGGCAGCAGGTGTTTTCGGACAAGCAGTTGGGCCGTCAACTGCGGCAGGTGTTGTCCCGGGTGTCGGACGAGTTGAGAGCCTGCCGTTCGGCGATGAACCTGCTGGCGGATGTCTGCGCCTCTGATCACTACATTTTCTCCCACTCCTTCAACGTCACGCTGTACGCCACTGCGCTGGCAATCAAATCCGGTTTTTCAGAACGAGAGGTGCTGGAGATCGGCATCGGTGCCATGATGCACGACATCGGCAAGATGGCCATTCCCGACGAAATCTTGAAAAAGCCGAACCGCCTCACCCCGGAAGAGTATGAAGTGATGAAAAAGCACGCCGAGTACGGGTTTGAACTGCTGCGCCGGCAGGAAGACATTCCGCTGCTGTCTGCCCACTGCGCGTACCAGCACCACGAACGGCTGAACGGGACAGGCTATCCGCGCCGCTTGAAGGGCGGGGAGATTCATCCGTACGCCCAGTTGGTGGCCGTTTGCGACGTGTTTGACGCGCTGACTACACACCGCATCTACCGACCGTCGCTTCTGCCCCACGAAGCGATGGAGAAGCTGTTTGCCGGGACGGAAACGTTGTTTGCGAAGCCGTTTGTGGAATGCATGCGGGACACCATTTCCCTCTACCCGCTGGGCTTGTCGGTGACGCTCAATACGGGCGAGTCGGGCGTGGTCGTCGATTCCAACAAGGGCATGCCCAGCAGGCCCATCGTCCGCATCCTCTACGACGAAAAAGGCGAGCCGGTGGCGTCGCCGTACGAATACGACCTGTCCAAGCGGCTGCAACTGATGATCGTTGCCTGCGACGGCCTGGTATGAAGCTGCGCGGGGAGTCCCTTCAAAGCCACTTTTTTCGCTTGAAAATCCAGAACATCGTCAAGCCGAGCGCGGCCATGAACGCGAGGACGAGGTAGTAGCCAAATGGGGATTTTAACTCCGGCATGTATTCGAAGTTCATCCCGTAGATGCCGGTCACGATGGTCAGCGGCATGAAAATCGTGGTCAGGGCGGTAAAAATGCGCATGATGTCGTTCGTCCGCCCGGCCACGGCGGAGTGGTACGCTTCCCGCAGGTTGCTGATCAGGTCGCGAAACGTATCGAAGCTTTCCACGATCTTGACCGCGTTTTCCAATATATCGCCGAAGTACTTCCGCAGACGGGGTTCGATCAGCGGAAGTTCTTTTGTATGCAGCGCATCGATCAGATCGCGCTGCGGCAGGAGCATCTTGCGCGCGTACAGCACTTCACTCCGCAGGCCGACGATCTGGTTCAACTGTGTCTTGTGCACGTTGAGCAGGATGTCTTCCTCCAGTTTTTCGATCAGTTCCTCGATATGTTCGACCACCTCAAAATACCGGTCCACGATCTGGTCCACCAGATGGTAGAGAAACGCGTCCGGCCGGTTCAGCTCTTCCTCCCTGACGATTTGCAGCAGACGTGAGTAGATTTCGTGGGGATGCTTGCTGACAGTGATGATGTAGTGGCTGCCCAAAAAAATGTTGACCTCTCGCAAAAAGATATCCTGGTCGCGGAATTCCGCATTGTTAATGACGATGAAATAGTGATCGTGGTAAATCTCCAGCTTGGGTCGCTGCTCCTCCTCATCCAGACAGTCGTCGATCGCCAGGTCGTGCAGCCCGAACAGCGGCTGCAGCACATCAAGGTCAAACAGGGTGGCGTCGATCCAGTAAAAGCCGACGGCGGGCGGTGTGCGTGTCTCGTCGAGGTCGTCAATCTGGGTGATCAGTCCGTTCTGTATCAGTCGAATCTTCATGAACCATGCTCCTGCCGATGGATGATGAGGGAGGGGGTGCGTTTGAGGACGCGCCGTCGCTCGGAGACTGACGGGCAGCCATGCGCGGCCAGATGCGCGTCAGGATCAGCTCGTACGCCGTCCGCAGCGCCTCTCTGCTTGGAGCGCTGCGGACGACCTGGTCCGGGTCGGACGTCTTCATGGGATACCGCCTCCTTTTTCCGATCGGTGTCACCATCAAGGGTATGACGTCACGCCCGTCCGCTTGCCGTTTTCGTGTTGACGGACAGCCCGGTTTCCTTCCTGTAGTGTGCCTCACTTTCCGCTATTTGTTTCCTTGGGGAATGCCTATTCGTCGCGTATTGACTGGACTTGATCCGATGCGAATACGCCAAACAAAATGGTTTTCAAACGATTATTTCAAACGATTATGAAACAACGGACTGACATTTTTTTGCTGCAGCGAAGACGCACGGGTTTGGAAGGCAGCATGATCGGGGTATAAGTATGTAGATGATGGTGCCAAATGGGGGTTATGGTGAAAATTACTGGAAAAAAAGGAGAGCAAAGAATGAGCAAAAGCCCATTTTCGAATTGGTTCGGCCGAAAGAGCGGCCGCAAAGACGAATCTTTTTTTCGGGACATGCGGGATAAAGGAGAAATCCTCATCGATCCGCAGTCCGAGCTGGCCAGACAATTGTCGATGATTTATTTGACCGAAGAGGATCTGGCCGTGGTCAAAGCGCTTCAGCCCTTGATTGCCCAACACATCGACAACATCGTTGACAGCTTTTATGACAAGCTGGAGCAAGAGCCGAAATTGATGTCCATCATCGAGAATAAAAGCTCGATCGAACGGCTCAAACAGACGCTGAGACGGCACATTCAGGAGATGTTCAACGGCCGGATCGACGCCGCCTATATCGAGCAGCGCAGACGGATCGCCATCGTTCACGTGAACATCGGGCTGGAACCGAAATGGTACATTGGCTCGTTTCAGAATCTGCTGGCATCGCTGATCGAGATTATGGACGATGCAATTGCGGACAAGCAGGATTTTGTCCGGGCCGTGACCGTGGTGACGAAACTCCTCAATATCGAACAACAGCTCGTGCTGGAAGAGTACGAAAATGAGCACGAGCGGATGCGGCAGGAAACGCAGCGGAAAAACGAGCAGCTTCGTCAGGTCCTGGCCCAGTCCGCCCACGAGCTGGCAGCCATTTCGGAGCAGACCAACACGTCGGTGCAGCAGCTGACGGAACAATCACGGGACGTGCTCCGCTTTGCAGAGAGCGGCACGAGCCATTCCCTGCGCGCCCAGCAGTTGTCCCAGGAAGGCAGGGAAAAGCTGGAGACCCAGCAGAAGCAGATGGAGTTGATCCAGCAAAGCGCCCAGCAGATCGCTGCGGAAATGGGCACACTGGAGGAGATTGCCGAAAAAATTCGCGGCATCGTCGACGTGGTGACCGCCATTGCCGAACAGACCAACCTGCTGGCGCTCAACGCCGCGATCGAAGCGGCTCGTGCCGGAGAACAAGGGCGCGGGTTTGCCGTCGTGGCCGACGAAGTGCGCAAATTGGCGGAACAGACGAAACAGTCCGTCTCCGGCGTGACGGAACTGATCGAAAAGACCAGCGCCCAGACGGTCAGCATGTCCGCAGTGGTCAAGGAAGTGGAGCAGATGGTGGCGTCCAGCACCGCGATGACTGCCGAGACTACCGCCTTTTTCGCGGAAATCCTGCAGGCGGTGACCGAGAGCAAAGAGCAGAGTACGCACATCCAGCAGGAACTGGAACGCTTCTTCAAGGTGATGGAAGACATCAATAAATCGGTATCGCAGGTGGCCGTCTCCGCCGACCAGCTGTCCTCGATCACGGAAGACCTGTAACGATAGCCTGTAACGACAAACAGGCACACTATGGTGCTGTTCCATGGTGTGCCTACGTGTTTTTACGCAGCAGCCGGTTCACCGTCTCCCGCCGCAGCCCGACCAACTGGCCGATCTCTTCCTGGGTGAGCAGCTCGGTCAAGGCGTAATCGCCCACGTACGTGCGAAACCAATCGGTCAACAGAGCCAGCTTGTCCGCCGGAGAGGAAGCGGTTAATTGGTCCATGCGCTGCTGGGTGAGCCGCAGCTTCATCTGGAGCTGCAATGCGATGTCCCGGTACATCAGCGGGTTTTCCTCCAGCGAGCGGTACCACTCGTCCGGAGGGATGACGTCCACGTCGCTGGTCATCAGGGCGATTGCGGTTCCGTGGTATTCCTTGTCCGACAGGAGCGAATGATGGGGAACGATTTCTCCGGGCAGCAGAATGTTGAACAGAAACGGTGAGCCGTCCTGCTGCACCCTTACTACCTTCAACAGGCCCGACTGGATGCGAAAAAGCGGTCCCCGCTCGCCCTGGCGAAACAGGACGTCCCCTTTGTGCAGCCTCATCGGCATCCCTCCGTCTCGCGTGACGGGCCTATGCCGTCAGCGGGTAGATTCAAAGAGTTCCAGCCGTTCCCCGTCCGGCCCCTCGAAAAAGATGTAGCGCGAACCGTTGGGCAGCGTCGTCGGCGCATCGTCCACAAAGGTGACGCCCAACCGTTTCAGCCGCTCGATTTCCTCGTCCAGGTTGTCCACCGTAAACGCGAGGTGGTGCACCTTGCCTTCCACCGGCAGCTCGCTGTTATAGCCGTGGATCAGTTCCAGTTCCGTCTCCGTGGTGCCGGGGAACCCCAGAAACGCCAGCGTGATCCCGGGGTTGGTGTGGACCAGCGTACCGCGGCATTCCAAGCCCACGACATCCCGGTAAAAGGCGATCGACCGCTCCAGATCCTTGACCATCAGGCCGACGTGTTCGATCTTTTTCACTGCCATGTTCATCTCTCCCCTTTTTTCCAGTCGTTTCCCTCATTGTAGACGATTTTTCCCAAAAAGTCTGTACGCGGTTTTGGGCGGCGCACGCAGGCGCTATTTTCTAGTCGGACATATTTCAACCAGAAATAATTGACATTCTTTTCGGAATTAAATTACTATTTGGAAAACGATTTGTATACAGCATACAGTATTCATGACAGGGGAAGGGTTTGAGGATCATGCCCAGGATTATTAAGCGCAGCGAGACGCTTCAGGAACAAGTGTACGAATATTTGCGGGAACAGATACTGTTTGGCGGGCTTGCACCGGGGCAGCGGTTGATCGAGGAGCGCTTGTGTGAAGAGACGGGCGTGAGCCGCAGCCCGATACGCGAAGCGATCCGCCGGCTGGAAAAGGACGGTCTGGTGGTGGTGCAGGCACAGGGAGGGGTCACGGTCTACGAGCCGACGTTCGAAGATTTTACCTCGCTGTTCGAGTGCCGTCTCCATCTGGAACCGGCGGCCGCCCGTTTTGCCGCCGAGCGCCGGACAGAAGAGGAATTGGCCGACCTGCAGGAACTGTTGGCACAAATGGCGGACATTGCCCGTGACAGCGACGCCCGCAGAACGCACGAGCTCCATTTCGCTTTTCACCAACGCATCGCGGAAGCGAGCAAAAACCCATACATGGCCAAGATCATGAACGATCTGAAGGTGCTGATTTCGTTCTACCGCAACGCCATCTTGCAGGTGCACCCGCATCGGCCGGAGACCGTCATTGCCGAGCACGGGGCGATCCTCGACGCCATTCGCAGGCGCGACGCAGACGCGGCTGCAGCGCGAATGGCTGAGCACATTACCCGCGATTTTCGCCTGTGCATGGAAACCAAACGCAGAACAATACGACAAGGAGGGGACCGATGAACGCACGAAAACCGCTGCAGGGTGTGCGCGTGCTGGAACTGGGCACACTGGTGGCCGCGCCGTTCGCCGGCAAGATTTTTGCCGAGTTCGGAGCAGAGGTGATCAAGGTGGAGCCCCCAGAGAAGGGTGACCCGCTGCGCAACTGGCGGACAATGCACCACGACACGTCCGTCTGGTGGTATGTCCAGGCACGCAACAAAAAATCGATAACCGTTGACATGCGCAAGGAAGAAGGGCAGGAGATCATCCGCTCGCTGGCCCGTGAGGTGGACATCGTCATCGAAAATTTTCGGCCCGGGACGCTGGAGAAATGGGGGCTTGGTTACGAGGTGCTGAGCGGAATCAACCCCGGGCTGATCATGGTCCGCATCTCCGGTTACGGGCAGACCGGTCCCTACAGCAGCAAGCCGGGATTCGGCAGCGTGGCGGAAGCAATCGGCGGCCTGCGTTACTTGACCGGGTTTCCCGATCGACCGCCGGTGCGGGTGGGCATCGCGATCGGCGACCTTACGGCGGGCCTGTACGCGGTGATTGGGGCGCTGATGGCGCTTCACGCCCGCAGCCGCTCGCCGGAAGGAAGAGGACAACTGGTGGACGTAGCCTTGTACGAAGCCGTGTTCAGCCTGCTGGAAGGCGTGCTGCCTGAATACGACCTGAAAGGGGTGGTGCGGGAGCGGACAGGCAGTTCGCTGCCAGGCATCGCGCCATCCAACACCTACCTGTGCGCTGACGGCAAGTACGTCGTGATCGGCGCCAATGGGGACAGCATCTTTAAGCGGCTAATGCACGCCATCGGCCGCAGCGACCTGGCGGAAGACCCCCGATACGCCACTAATCAGGGACGGGCGGAAAACGTAGCATTCATCGATCAGGTGATTGAGGAGTGGACAAAGCAGCATCCACTCCAGGAGGTGCAGCGCCGTCTGGACGAGGCGGCTGTTCCCGTTGGGCCAATCTACAGCATCGTGGAGATTGTCGAGGACGAACACTACCGGGCACGTAACATGCTGGAGGAAATCCGTCTGCCTGACGGAGAGACGGTGCTGTTTCCCGGAGTTGTCCCCAAGCTGTCGGAGACGCCCGGCGGACACGAGTGGGTGGGGCCGCGGCTGGGGGAGCACAACGAGGAAATCCTCAAGGGTCTGCTCAGACTGGATGATGCTGAGCTAGCCCGGCTGAAGGAGAAGAAAGCCATATGACGACAGACGTGACGATCATCGAAGTGGGGCCGCGTGACGGCTTGCAAAACGAACCGTGCTTCATCCCGACTGAGAAAAAGCTGCGTCTGATCGGCATGCTTGTCAATGCGGGCCTGCGCCGGATCGAGGCGGTGTCGTTTGTCCATCCGCAGCGCGTGCCCCAGATGGCCGATGCTGAAGCGGTGATGGACGGGCTCCCCCGGGTGTCCGGGGTCTCGTTTGCCGCGCTCATTCCCAATCGGAGGGGATTTGAACGGGCGGCAGCGTGCCGGCTGGACGAAATCAACTGGGTCACCTCCGCCAGTCCGGCGTTCAACCGGCACAACATCAACCAGACGATTGAGGAAAATCTGGATGCCTTCCGCGAGCTTGTTCCGCTGGTCCGGCAGGCGGGGCAGCGGATCCGTTTTTCCATCGCCACCAGTTTCGGGTGTCCGTTCTCTGGAAGGGTAGATCCGGACGTCGTGCTCCAGTTGGCCGAGCAGGCGATTGCCGCTGGTGCGGATGAGATCGGCGTCGCCGACACGATCGGCATCGCGGTTCCGGACGAAGTGTACGCGCTGTCCAGACGGCTGATCGACGCCGTAGGGACGGAGCGAATCGCGCTGCATCTGCACGACACCCGCGGCTTGGCGCTGGCAAACACGTACGCCGCTTACACGGCGGGAATCCGCAGCTTCGAGACAGCGGTCGGCGGACTGGGCGGCTGTCCGTTTGCGCCGGGCGCTGCCGGCAACGCGGCGACGGAGGATGTCGTGTACATGTTTGAACGGATGAAGGTACGTACCGGAGTAGATTTTTCCAAGCTGCTGGACGCTGCCGATTATGCCGTCAGCCTTTCCAAGCGCAAGCCGCTTGGCCGCATCCGGCTGGTTGAATCGAAAAACCGCCAATGATTAACGATTCACTGATGACCAAGGGAGGAAAACCACAATGAAAAAAAGTTGGATCAGCATATGGACGACGATCGGACTACTGGGCAGTCTGCTGGCCGGCTGCGGCGGAGCGGCGGCACCAGGGGGCACTGCGGCTGACGGCACGTCAGGCGGGCAGGTGGCATCCGCTGACGGCTACCAGGAGGCGACCATCCGTCTCGCCTACAACCTGCCGCAGGACCATCACATCGCGCGCGGGGTGGAAGAGTTCGCAAAAAAAGTGACGGAGCGCTCCGGCGGCAAGGTGAAAATCCAGGTGTATCCGGCCGGGCAACTGCTGAGCGACAAGGAAATGAACCAGGCGATCCTGACGGGCGGCGTCGAGATGGGGGTCAACTCGTCCACGCTGTGGTCGTCGGTGGTGCCGGCGATGGGTATTTTTGACGTGCCGTTCGCGTTTCCCACCTACGAGCTGGCGGGCAAGGCCCTGGCCGGACCTGTCGGACAAAAGCTGAATGCGGAGATGGAGAAGAAGGGGGCCAAAGTGCTGATGTACGCCGACTATGGCTATGCCCAATTCGCCAACAGCGTCCGCCCGCTGACCAAGCCGGAAGACTTTCACGGACTGAAAATTCGCAGCATCGGTCACATCCCGTCGGTGATGATCCAGGCGTACGGCGCGGCCCCTGTCTTTATGGGCGCAGGTGAAGTGTACATGGCGCTGCAGCGCAAGACGATCGACGGCGCCACCTCCGGCACGACAGCGATGGTGCAACGCAAGTACGACGAGGTGTCACGCTATTTGACCGTCGTCAACTACGCCTACCTGGAATTCCTGCTCGCAGTGAACAAGCAGTACTGGGACGCGCTGCCGCCCAAAACGCAGGAACTGTTGACCGAGACGGCCAGGGAGACGGAAGAGTGGATCCGCAAACAGGCAGAAGAAGAGGACAAACAGACGACCGAGCAGTTGAAACAAAGAGGCATGGACGTGTACGTGGTGCCGGAGAGCGACCTGCCGCAGTGGAAGGAAGCGGCCAAGCCCGCCTGGGACGAGTACCTGAAAACCGCCGGGGACTTGGGCAAAGAGCTGCTGGACGACGTGCAGAACATCAAGTAACCGTGCGGCAGAATGCGAGAAAGGGAGGACGCTGAATGAAATGGTTTTCTTACCTGTACCGCTGGCTGGACCGCTTGATCCTGTGGGGGGGAATTGCGGCGGGGATCCTGATCGTGGTGACGACGGGCATGATTTTTTACGAGATTGTCTCCCGTTCGCTCTTTGACGCCCCAACTGCCTGGGCCACCGAGCTGTCCGTTTACGCGATCATCGGCAGTTGTTTCATCGGGGCGGCGTACGCGGTCCGGGTAGACGCCCACATCAAGGTGGATTTGCTCCTGCACAACGTGCCGGCCGCCGCGCGGCGCTGGCTGCTGATCGTTTCCGCCCTGCTGGGGCTCGCGTTCAGCCTGCTGTTTGCCATCTTCAGCTGGGAACACGTCAAGCGGTCGATGGAGCTCGGTTTTACCTCCACCTCGCTCTTGCAGATACCCATGTACATTCCTGAAATGTTGCTGCCGATTGGCGGCACGCTGCTGAGTCTCGCCTTTCTGCTGCAGGCGGTGGACTGCATACGCGGCGGGAAAGGGGGCGAGGCGTAATGGGCCTGTTTTTTACAGGCGGCATGGCCGCACTGCTCTTGATCGGTGTGCCGGTGGCCTTTGCCCTCTCGCTGTTGGCAGCAGTCGGCCTGTACTGGTTCAATGGCGGCGTGCTGGGGCTGCACCAGATTCCCATCATCGCATACAAATCGCTGGATGACTTTACCATCAGTGCACTGCCGATGTACGTGCTGATGAGTCAGATTCTGCTCTACAGCGGCGTAGGCAGGGAGCTGTACGAAATGGCCAGCCGCTGGTTGCGTCATCTGCCGGGCGGCCTCGGGCTGGCCACACTGTTGTGCTGCGGTATCTTTTCCGCCATCTCCGGTTCCAGCGTGGCGACGGCAGTGACGATCGGCACGGTGGCAATACCCGAAATGACCACACGGGGTTATGACAAAAAAACGGTGTTGGGTCTGTTGGCGGCGGGCGGTACCTTGGGCATCCTGATCCCGCCCAGCGTCCCAATGATCATCTACGGCTCGGTCACCGGCGAATCGGTCGGCAAGCTGTTTATCGCCGGAGTCGTGCCGGGTATTGTGCTGCTGGTGATTTTTATGGTGTACGCGTCGTGGAGCATGCGCCATATCAAAGACGCGCCGGCCAGCTGGCAGGAGCGTTGGCAGGGGACGCGCAAAGCAGTCTGGGGTCTCTTGATGCCTGTTTTGATCATCGGCGGCATCTACACCGGGGTGTTCACCCCCACCGAGGCGGCTGCCGTCGGCGTAGTATTCAGCCTGCTGGTGGCGGGGATCGTCTACCGCAGCCTCACCTGGGCCAACATCAAAAACATCCTGCTGTCAACCGTCGCAACCAACGCGATGATCCTGTTCATCATCGTCGGGGCGATGCTGTTCGGCTTCATTCTCACCTCCCTGCAGATTCCGCAGGCGATGACGGAGATGGCCACCAGCCTGCCGGTCTCGAAGTGGGTCGTGTTCATCCTGATCAACCTGCTCCTGCTCGTGCTCGGATGCTTCCTGGAGACGGTCTCCATCCTGGTCATCACTCTGCCCATTTTGTATCCGATCATCACGTCTCTGGGCTTTGACCCCATCTGGTTTGCCATCATCATGGTGGTCAACATGGAGCTGGCCCTGATTACGCCGCCCGTGGGACTGAACCTGTTTGTGCTCAAGGGCATCGACCCGTCCACGCCGATCGCCCTGATTGTGCGCGGCGCGGCCCCGTACGCCGTGATCATGCTGGCGTTCATCGCGTTGTTGGCGTTTTTCCCGGAGCTAGCGACAGGACTGATTGGCCACGTGAAATAACGCTTGTACCTCCTCTGCCCCTTTCTTGAGGCCGAGGGAGTCGGTTGTCACGTGCAGACGGCAGCAGCGAAAAGCAGCATCGAGCAGCCGAGCCGAACCGCCTAAGGCAGGTTCGGCTTCTCATTTGCCCCCCTCCCGCATAGGATGTACCAACTGGGAGGTGACGGGCGTGGCGCTGTTTCGACCCCGTCGGCGATGGAGAAATCCGCTTTCGCGCACGAAAGCTTTTTTTATCGCGCTGGTCATATTTTTCGTGTTGATGATCCAGTTTCTGGTGTTTGTCGAGAAACGTCTGAAGCCGACGCTGCTGATCCTGGCGTCACAAAAGGCGGAGCAGTTGGCCAAACAGGCCATCACCGACGCGGTGACGAAGCGGATCACGCAGCAGGGTGTAGACTTCAACCAGATCGTCAAGATTGAAAAGGACAACGAGGGAAAAATTCAGGCGTACCAGTTCAATTTCAAGGAATATTCGCGGATTGTGGGGGAAACCACGTCCCGCGTACAGCAGCGATTGAGGGAATTGGAAGACGAAAAAGTGGATCGGTACATCCCCCTCGGATTGGCGACGGGCAACAGCTTCCTGGCGCAGATGGGGCCGGAACTTCCCGTCACTTTTGTGCCGATCGGAGCGGTAAAGACGCGCCTTAATACGGAGATGAAAGAAGCGGGGATCAACATGGTCCTGGTCACGGTGTACATCTACGTCGAAGTCGATTTACGGATCGTCATCCCGTTTGCCACCGACCAGAAGACGGTGACCACCAAAATTCCGATTACTCACTCGCTCGTCATCGGCGACGTGCCGCAGTACCTGTACAACAATCCTGACGGAAAACCGGACGTGCCAAGACCGGATGATCAGCCGGACGACATGCCGTAAGGAGAAGCACGACGAGTCAATTACCGAAAAAAGTGTTGGACCCGTCTGAATATGTGGTATAATGCCCATAACTGAATACCAACCTTCAGGGCAGGGTGAAATTCCCGACCGGCGGTGATGACGAACGCACGTCTCAGCCCGCGACTCGCTTTTGGCTTTAGGCCGACAGCGACTGACTTGGTGAAATTCCAAGGCCGACGGTACAGTCCGGATGGGAGAAGGTATTTGGTGAGCCTGTGCATCCGTTTGTTGAAAAAACGGACAGCAACAGGCTTATTCCCCTATGCCCTGATCCGACATCAGGGCATTTTTTGTTGGGGCGAAAACGAAGCGGGAAAGGAGCGCACGATGGAACACGACACACGATTCATGGCACTGGCGCTGCAGCTGGCGCGTTCCGCCGCGGGACAGACCAGCCCCAATCCGCTGGTGGGGGCCGTGGTGGTAAAAGACGGCGAGGTCGTCGGCATGGGCGCCCACCTGAAAGCGGGCGAGCCGCATGCGGAGGTGCACGCGCTGCGGATGGCCGGCGAACGGGCAAGAGGAGCCACCTTGTACGTCACGCTGGAGCCGTGCAGCCATTACGGACGTACGCCTCCCTGCGCCGATGCAGTCATCCAGGCGGGGATCAGCCGTGTGGTGGTGGCCGTGCTGGACCCCAATCCACAGGTGGCGGGGCAGGGGGTGTCCCGCCTGATCGATGCTGGCGTAGAGGTCACCGTCGGCATTGGGGAGACGGAGGCGCGGCGGCTCAACGAAGTCTTTTTCCACTACATCACCACCCGGCGACCGTTCGTCACCGTGAAGACGGCCAGCACTTTGGACGGCAAAATCGCCACCGTGACGGGGCACAGCCGCTGGATCACGGGAGAGGAAGCGCGCGGGCAGGTGCACGAACTGCGCCGGCAAAACGACGCGATTCTCGTCGGGGTTGGGACGGTAATCGCCGACGACCCCGAGCTGACCGCCCGGACGTCGGGCAGGGTGACAGGACGTCAGCCGGTGCGGGTCATTTTGGACAGGCAGCTGCGCACACCGCTGGATGCCCGCGTGGTGAATGACGGCAAGGCGCCGACGTGGATTGTCACCTCGGCGGATGCGCCGGCAGTGAAGCGGGCGGCGCTGGAGGAGCGCGGCGTGACGGTAATCGTGCCGGACGGATTGGTCACGGTGGAGAGGGTGCTGGACGAATTGGGAGCGCGCGGCATCACCTCGCTGTTGGTAGAAGGCGGTGCGGAGGTAAACGGTTCGTTTCTGGGCGCGCGGGCGGTCCAAAAGATCGTCGCCTACCTCTCCATGAAGCTGGTCGGCGGCGCCGGCGCCCCCACTCCGTTTGGCGGCCAGGGGCTGGAACGGATGGACGAGGCGGTGCAGCTGGCCGATGTCGAGTGGGAGCAGGTGGGACCGCACGACCTGCGGATCACCGGTTACCCCGTCTGGGATGCGCAATCGTGAGAAACGAGGAGGAGTGCGACGCCATGTTTACCGGACTGGTAGAAGAAGTGGGCGTAGTGGAGAGCGTGACGGGTGACGGCAAGGCATGCCGCATGGTGATCCGTGCCGAACGGGTGCTGGAAGGTGTCCGCATCGGCGACAGCATTGCCGTCAACGGTGTCTGCCTGACCGTAACATCTCATAGCGATCGTCACTTCAGTGTGGACGTAATGCCGGAGACCCTGAACAAAACCAGTTTGCGGCAGGCAAAACGGGGGCAGATCGTCAACCTGGAGCGGGCGATGAGGCTGGGGGACCGCTTTGGCGGCCACATCGTCTCCGGCCACGTGGACGGGACGGGAACCATTCTCTCGCGCCACCCGCATGCCAACGCGGTGCTGTTTCGGATCGGAGCGGAGCCGGATCTGCTCAAATACGTGGTGCCGCGCGGCTCAATCTGCCTGGACGGCATCAGCCTGACGGTCGTCGATGTGGACGCGGAAAGCTTTTCCGTCTCCATCATCCCGCACACCTTGGTCCACACCAATCTGCGGGACAAGCAGATCAGGGATCCGGTCAACCTCGAAGCGGACGTCATCGGCAAGTACGTGGAGCGACTGCTGGCGTGGCGCTCTGAACAGCCGCAGCAGGAGCGGCGGACGGGGCTTACGCCGGAGTTTTTGCGAGAGCACGGGTTCCTCTGATGGAATCGACGGGTGCTGTCAAAACAGAAGGGAGGGAACCGATCATGTTCCATGCCATAGAAGAAGCGCTGGAAGACTTGAAACGGGGAAAAGCGGTGATCGTCGTGGATGACGAGGACCGGGAAAACGAAGGGGATTTCGTCTGCCTGGCGGAAGCGGCCACGCCGGAGATGATCAATTTCATGGTGACGCACGGACGCGGCCTCGTCTGCGTGCCGATCACGGACGAACACGCCGCCCGGCTAAAGCTCAAGCCGATGGTGGAGGCCAATACCGACCGGCAGGGGACGGCGTTTACCGTCTCCATCGACGAAGCCGGCACCCATACGGGCATCTCCGCTCACGAGCGCTCGCGCACGGTGCTGGCGATGCTGGACGATCGAAAAACGGCGGACGATTTTCGGCGCCCGGGCCATATCTTTCCGCTGATCGCCAAACCGGGCGGCGTTCTGCGCCGGGCCGGCCACACCGAGGCAGCCGTCGATCTGGCCCGGCTGGCGGGTGCATTTCCCGCCGGGGTGATCTGCGAAATCATGAACGAGGACGGGACAATGGCCCGCCTGCCCCAACTGGCCGAGATCGCCGAACGTTTTGATCTCAAACTGATCACCATCGCCGACCTGATCCGCTACCGGATGCGGACGGAGCGGCTGGTCAAACGGGAAATCGAGGTGAAGCTGCCCACCGAATACGGCGACTTCCGCATCGCCGCCTACACCAACGAACTGGACGGCAAAGAACACGTGGCGGTGATCAAGGGCGAGATCACGCCGGACGAACCGGTGCTGGTGCGGGTCCACTCCGAGTGCCTGACCGGCGATATATTCGGCTCGCACCGCTGCGATTGCGGCCCGCAACTGCACGCCGCCCTGCGGCAGATCGAAGCGGAAGGGCGGGGCGTTCTCCTGTACATGCGGCAGGAGGGGCGCGGCATCGGCCTGATCAACAAGCTGCGCGCCTACAAGCTGCAGGAGGACGGCTACGACACCGTGGAAGCAAACGAAAAGCTGGGATTCCCCGCCGACCTTCGCGACTACGGGATCGGGGCGCAAATTCTGCGCGATCTGGGCGTGAAACGCATGCGGCTGTTGACCAACAACCCGCGAAAAATCCGCGGCCTCAGCGGCTACGGACTGGAAGTGGCGGAGCGCGTGCCGATACAGATACCCGCCCATCCGCACAACAAGCGGTACCTGGCCGTCAAACACGAGAAGCTGGGTCACCTGCTCCAACTTTGAATAAGGAGTGAACAACCATGAAAGTGTTCGAGGGAAATCTGGTAGGAACGGGTCTGCGCGTAGGCATTGTGGCAGCCCGGTTTAACGAATTGATTGTCAGCAAACTGCTCGGCGGCGCGCTGGACGCGCTGAAGCGGCACGGCGTGGAGGATGCAAACGTCGACGTGGCCTGGGTGCCGGGGGCTTTTGAGATTCCGCTGATCGCCAAGAAAATGGCGGAGTCCGGCCGCTACGACGCCGTCGTCACGCTTGGCGCGGTGATTCGCGGGGCGACGCCTCACTTTGATTACGTGTGCAGCGAATGCGCCAAAGGGGTGGCGTCCATTTCCCTGGCTACCGGCGTTCCCGTGATTTTTGGCGTGCTGACAACAGACTCGATCGAGCAGGCGATCGAGCGGGCCGGCACCAAAGCAGGCAACAAAGGATGGGAAGCGGCTGCGGCTGCCATCGAAATGGCCAACCTGAACCGTCAGTTCGCCTAATAAGGCAAAAAAGGGCGTCCGCTATTCCCGCAGACGCTTCCACTCCCGCCAGGCTGCCAAAAGGGCCTGGCGGTTCCATTTTCGTTCCCTGCCGAACAGGGCTTTGATCAGCCCGACAAACATCGTCTCCTGCTCCTCGGTGTAGGGATACCAGTTGACCTCCCGTTTTTGCCTGCCGGGATCGTGTATGACGGAGACGGCGTGGGTGAACGCGCGCAAGCCTTCCGGACCGCGGTAGCGGCCAATGCCGCTCTGCTTCACGCCGCCAAAGGGCAGATGCGGGTTGGCGAAGCTGACCAGGCAGTCGTTGATGCAGACGTTGCCGGTTTCCAGCTGGAGGGCGACCCGCTTGGCCTTTGTTTCGTCCTGCGACCAGACGGACGCGTTCAGCCCGTACGGCGAGTCGTTCGCCAGACGGATCGCTTCAGCCTCGGAGGAAAAGGACATGATCGGCAGGACGGGGCCAAACGTCTCCTCACGCATGATTTTCATCGCGTGCGTCACGCCCGTCAGGACGGTCGGGGACAGAAACATCCCGTCTTCGTCAAAGCGGCCTCCGATCTCCACCACGGCTCCCTTGGCGATGGCGTCGGCCACGTGGTCCCGGACAATCTCGGCCTGCCGGGGAAAGGTCATCGAGCCGATGTCGGCCTGTCGGGGAAAACCTTGGCGCAGCGCTGCTGTCTTCGCCTTGACCAGCTCCACGAACTGCGGGTATACGCTTTGCTCGACGTAGAGACGCTCGACGGACATGCAGACCTGTCCCGCGTTGGTAAACGCGCCCCAGACGGCGGCATTGGCGGCCCGCTCCAAATGGGCGTCGGCAAAGACGATCATCGGGTCCTTGCCGCCCAGTTCCAGCTCTACCGGGATCAGATATTCCGCGGCCTGCTTCATGATGGCGCGGCCCGTCGCCGCCGAGCCGGTGAAGAAAATTTTGTCCGGCTTGGCAGCAACCAGCGCCTGCCCCACCTCCCTGCCGCCGTGAAGCACCTGGATGACGCCCTCGGGGAAGCCGATGGTCCGGAACAGTTCTTCCATGACCAGGCCGGTGTACGGCGTGACTTCCGACGGCTTCAAGAGGACCGTGTTGCCGGCCGCCAGCGCGGAAAGGGCAGGAATGACAGAAAGCTGGAACGGGTAATTCCACGGCGAAATGACGGCGACCACGCCCAGCGGTTTGTAGTGGATGGACGACCGTTTCGGCCACAGCACCAGCGGCGTGGGCACCCGTCTGGGGGACAGCATGCTCTTCGCGTGCTTTTCGTAGAAACGGATCGTGTCGGCCGTGATAAATATTTCCGTCATGAGCGCTTCCAGCGTAGGTTTTCCGGTGTCAGCGCTGATTTTTCCCGCCAGCGTTTCTGCCTGCTCCGCCAGGCAGTGGCGCAGTCGAGTCAGGTAGTGGAGCCGCTCCGGAAGCGGCAGCGCTGACCAACCGGGAAACGCTTGCCTGGCTCGCTCCATCGCCAGGCGCACCTCGTCTGGCGTCGCTTCCGCCAGTTCGCCGAGGATTTCGCCGGTGGCCGGATTTTGCATCGTGAGAACGCCCATGGCGTATCACCTCTTACGGTTGTCCAGTTTTTTCTGTTTCCATTGTATGTAGGACAGGAAAGGGCTGTCAAAAAAAGAAGCGGCTGCTCACCGCTTCTTCTCAGCGTGTAGACAAAGTCTGCGGCGCATGGGAGATCGGGCCCGCTTGCTCGCTTGACGCCCAGCACAGAAGCGAATGATGTCCGCTCCAAAACGAGACACGGGCAGGGGACAAACATCTGGGTATTTCGAGGAAGTGAGACTTGTGTCCCCTGTTGGTCCCCGCGTCTTCGTTTTTCCGCTGAGTCGGTCGTCAAAGGAGCTCGCTTGGCCCATCCCGCCATGCGATGCCCATTGTCTTTTCGCTTCGGTTGATGAATAGGCAGGCCTTTCGGCCTGGGAATCATTTTTGTGGCCGCTAACTCAATGAACCGTTTGTCTTCAGTCTGAGAAGAAGCGGCTGCTCACCGCTTCTTCTTTTTGCTGTACATTTGCCGCTCCCAGCGTTTCAGATAGGGATACGGGTCAAACGCCCATTCGCTGTAGCCTCTGTCCCGGTACATGCCGTAGTGCAGGTGGGGGGGAAACTTGCCGGATGTACCCGGTTTGCCGTAGCCGGAACTGCCGACGTAGCCCAGCACTTCTCCCGGTTCGACGATGTCTCCCGGCTTCAGCCCCTTTCGGAACGAGGAAAGGTGGGCAAAGTAGTGATAGATGTTGTTCATGTCGCGCATGCCGATGCGCCACCCGCCGTACCGGTTCCAGCCGACCACTTCGATTACGCCGTACCCTGTGCTAAGCACGGGTGTCCCGTATCCGGCAAAGATGTCCGTCCCTTCATGGATGCGTCGCCCGCCCCAGCCGCGCGGATCGCCCCATGTGCTGTGGTAGCTGTAGTTGTACCGTTTGGGGATGGGGAAGTGGTGGTCGTGCAGATCCAGCCGCTGGTACTTGTTGTACACGGCGGCAAACTGGGTGATGGTCTTGACCGCCCAATCCCACTTGTAATAGGCCCACAAGCCGATGCGCCAGTCGTCATGCTGGAAGCCGTACGAGGCGAGGAAGCGGATCATCGCCGCAAGCACGTCCATGTCGTTGTTGCGGTCCGCTTTTCCGTCCCCGTCCCCGTCTGCTCCGATTCCGCCAAAAAAGCGGATGGATACCGGGTCCGTATCGTCATCCTCAGGATTCAGCTCTCCACACCACCGGGCAGGGGGAATGTTAATTGCGGTCAAGCGCCGCTGCTGCTCCTTTTCAGGGGAATCCTGTTTGGTCCGTCTCTGCATGCTTCGTTCGTATTGATCAATGGCCGCCAAATACGGCCAGGGGATACCGTAGACCAGTTCCATCTGCTGGAACAACTCCAGCCGCTCCTTGAAGATGGAATCATCCTGTGTGCCGGACGAGACAGAGGAAGCAGCGGTTGCAGCGGAAGACAGCAGACAGGTGGAAACTGTCAAACACAAGCTGATCTGAACGATTAGGCGGAAAACAAACATTTTGTCTCCCTCCAGCCAGGTAGTTTCTCGTTGTAGTTTCTGCCAGCCTGGCCGCATTATCCGCATTACTTTTTGCCAAATGGCAGACGCAAACGGCAGGCGCTGCAAGCTGGATTGGTGTATGATGCAAGAAAAGGAATCGTGCCAAAAGGAGGGGTGATGATGAAACTGGTCATACGCAGCGAACGGCCGCTGTTTTTGCGCGAACTGGCCGAACCGCTGATGCGCCTTATGCCCGCCGGGGGAACGGACCGTTTCTCCGCAGACGAACACGCGGCGGCCATCCTGCAACGCGCAGCGTTGTACCGCTCGTTTTGCCGGGAGGACGACTGGGCGGCGGAAGAGAAAGCGCTGCGGACACTGACGACACTCCTGCCGGCAAACGATCATCGTCTCCAACTGGGGATACAGTGCCTGCCCGTCCCTGCCGGTCTGCCTGTTCCGCTGTTGACACTGCTTGAGGGCTGGATGATCCGCGAAGAGAACTGGCCGCCAGAAAAGTTCTCCCCGCTTGCCATGCTGTGGCTCAAGGCAGTGGGCGCCCGGCCGCTCGCCCGGCTTGACGGCCGGATTACGCAGGTGGAGTACGGGGAAGGAGTGGCGGTGATCCGGCTGGAGAGCGATACGCGGGGGAACGGGAGCGACGTGCCTGTCGTCAAGGAACGGCGGCAGCACGAAGAGGAACACATTGACGAAGGAATGTACCTGCTCCAGGCCAACCTGGACGACAGCAGTCCCGAGTGGCTGGCCCATGTGTTGGACAGGCTGTTGGCAGCGGGAGCCAACGATGTCCACTTTTTGCCTGCGACGATGAAAAAGAGCCGTCCCGGCGTGCTGCTGCAGGCATTGTGCTACGGCAGCCGGCTGGACGAGCTGAAATCCATCCTGTTTCGGGAGACGACCACCTTTGGCGTTCGCTATTTCCCCGTTTCCTGTCACAGGCTGGCGCGCCGTGTCGTGACCGTGACCACCGAGTGGGGAGACGTGCCGGTCAAGCTGGGCTACCATCGGGGTGAGCGGGTGCAGGCGGCGCCGGAATACGATGTCTGCGCCCGGTTGGCAAAGCAGGCCGGAGTGCCGCTGAAACAGGTGTACCAGCAGGCGCTGCTGCTGGCGGAATCTGCACAGGCACAGTCCAGGCAGGAGGAAACAGGCTGCGTGGAGAAATGGAAAAGGGAGGAAGAGTTTCCTCAGAAAGACGCAGGGAGGCTGTGCGATGAGTAAAAAGGTGTTGATTGTCACCGGTGACGCGGTGGAGGCACTGGAAGTCTTTTATCCGTACTACCGCTGCCTGGAAGAGGGATTTGAAGCGGTGATCGCTTCCCCCGCCAAAAAGACGCTGCACACGGTCTGTCACGATTTTGAAGCACACAGCGAGACGTACACGGAAAAACCCGCCTACCAGCTGTCTTCCCACGTCGCGTTTGCCGACGTCAGGGCGGAAGAGTACGACGGCCTGATCATTCCCGGGGGACGGGCGCCGGAGTACATCAGGCTGAACGAACACTTAAAGCCGATCCTCGCCCACTTCTTTGAAGCAAACAAGCCGGTCGCGGTAATCTGCCACGGCTCGCAAGTCCTGACTCTGGTCAAGGAACACCTGCGCGGCCGGGAATTGACCGCCTACCAGGCATGCCGTCCCGATGTGGAAGCGTGCGGCGCCGTTTACAAGACCGACACGCTGCACGTGCACGGCAATCTGGTATCGGCTCACGCCTGGCCGGATCTGCCAGGGTTCATGCGCGAGTTTATTCGCCTGCTCCGCTAGTGAAAAAACGACAGCCTTGTCCGCTGACAAGCGGGCAAGGCTGTTTTTTTGCTCAGCAGGGATGGCCGATCAGGACGCGCAGGACGTTGGGCTGGTCGGGCAGATCGCGCGTGCCCGCCCCGTAGCCGATCGCTTCCACGGTCATCGCCGGCAGCGGCCCAAATTGGCGGACCAGGGCTGCCGCGACGCCTGCCCCTGTGGGAGTGGTCAGCTCCTTTTGGATGTCGGTTTGGCGCAAGGGAATGCCTTTGAGCAGTTCCATCGTCGCCGGAGCGGGGACCGGATAGAGTCCGTGGTCGCAGCGGACATAGCCGTTTCCGGTGGGGACGGGACCGGCGTACAACCGGTCGATCTCCAGGTCTTCCAGGGCCAGGGCGATCCCGACAATGTCCACGATCGAATCAAGTGCCCCCACTTCGTGAAAGTGGACGGTTTCCACAGGGACGTTGTGGATTTTTGCCTCGGCGACCGCGATTTTTTCAAACACGGCCTGAGCCCGGGCGGCGACCCGCGGTGCCAAATCGGCTGCTTCAATCATCTCTGCGATCTCCTTGTAGCGGCGGTGATGGTGGCTGTGGTCGTGGTGATGGTGATCGTGGCCGCGATGCTCGTGACTGTGATCGTGATGGTGGTGGTCGTGATGGTGATGCCCGTGACCGTGGCCGTGGTGGTGGTGATGCTCATGACTGTGCTCGCCTTGTGCGTGATGGCTTCCGGCCAAGACGGGCAGCGTCTTCAGCCCGCGGGCGCGTTCCTGTTTCTCATCGACAACGTCCAGTTTTAGTGCGCTGACGCCTTTTTTGACGACGGTTTTCCACTCCAGTCGAAACGGTCCCAGCGGCAGTTTGCGCAATTCCTGTTCGATCCGATCGCGGTCTGCCCCCGCGTCGACCAGCGCGGCCAGCAGCATGTCGCCGCTGAGCCCGGAAAAACAGTCCAGGTACGCTATTCGCATCGCAATCGCTCCTTTTCAATCGGTTGTTGCTTCCTGTATCATGAAAGAGAAAATATGTTCGCGTGACGATACAACCGTTGACCAAAGTGTAACACGGCAGCGGGGCGCTGTCATGTCGGGGAGGTTCACATGCTGAGGTTTATCCATACCGCGGACGTCCATTTGGATGCGCCGCTTCAGACATTGTCCGCCCTGTACGAGCTCAGGCAGGAGGACTTTCGCCGGACGATGCGCACCATCCGCGACCTGGTGCTGGACAAGCAGGCCGATTTCTGGCTGATCGCCGGAGACCTGCTGGAATACCACGGAGGGAGGCGCTCCACCGCGCTTTTTTTGCGCGATTTGTTTGCCAGCGTGGCGCCGGTGCCGGTCTGCATCGCGCCGGGCAATCACGATCCGTGGCATCCCGACTCCTATTACCAGACGCTGGAGTGGCCGGGCAATGTTTTCTGGTTTACACCGGAATGGGGGGCGTACGAATTCCCGGACAAATCATGCGTCGTCTACGGATGGGGTTTCCCCCAGCCGCACGTGTACGAATCGCCGCTGCCCGCCTTTCCCGGCCGGCTGCACGGGTATCGGCACCACCTGATGGTGCTGCATGGCAGCGTGGTTAACGGCGGGGCGGACGGGCACCATCCGTACGCGCCGATGACGCTGGAAGAAATGGCTGCAGCAGGCATGGACTACATCGCGCTGGGCCACATCCACAAGCCGGCCGTGTTTCTCCACCCGGTCAGCCAGACGCCGTTTGCCGCCTATCCCGGTTCGCCGGAAGGGCTCTCCGCCAAAGAAGCGGGGGAGCGTTTTGTCATGTACGGCGAGTTGGAGAAAGACGGACGCCTCCGGCTGGAGCACGTGCCGGTGCAAAGCCGCATCATCTCCAGGCGGGAGGTGGACGTTGCGGGGGCGGAGACGACGGAACAGCTCGTCAATGTGCTGGAGCGGGAGCTGGCCGACGAGGAGGACGACTGTCTGCTGTATTTGACCCTGACAGGGGAGAGGTCCGCCCATTTCACCCCGCCGGTGGAAGTGGTGGAGCAGCGGCTGTCCCGCTTCTTTTACGTGCAGTGCACGGATCGCACCTGGCCCGATCTGGACGCTGACCAGCTGCAAGCACAATCCGGTGTCTGGGGCAGATGGCTGTCCAAGCTGGCGGAAGCAGAGGCGGAAGGTGCCGACGAGTGGCAGCGTGACATCGCCAGGATGGCTCGCCGGGAAGCGCTGGCGCGGATCGGGGGGATCTTGCGGTGAAAATCGACGAACTGCAGCTGCGGGGATTTGGCAAGTGGCGTGACGCGGTTTTTCGCTTTGCCCCAGGGATCAACCTGTTTTGCGCCCCCAACGAAGCGGGCAAATCCACCCTGCTGGAGGGGCTGTTTGCCGCGCTGTACGGGATGAAAAAAGACTACGTCCGGACGGCCCGCTACCTGCCGGAGTACGAGAAGTACCTGCCCTGGGATGGCGGGACGTACGAGACCATCGTCCAGTACGAAGTGGCGGGCAAATCATACCGGCTGCACCGCTGGTTGGAAAAGGAGCGGGAGCAGGCGCGGCTGTTTCTCAATCCGGACTGGTCGGAGGTAACCGGCCTGTACCAGGAAGACCGGCGAAAGGAGCGCAATTTTCTCGAGCTGCACCTCGGGTTGACGCGCAGCCTGTTTACCGATGTCACCTGGATCAGGCGGGAGCAGATGGCGGCGGCTGAGCACCTGCTGCCATCGCTGGGGACGGACGAAGCCGACCCGGCGGTCAATCGGGTCCTGGCGGAACTGGAGCGGGAACTGGCGGCGATCGGGAAAAAGGAGCGGGCGGACAATACGCTCCTGGGAAAAGCAGGTGCGCGCGTCGCACAAAAAGAGCGTGCCCTGGCCGAAGCGGAAGCGGGGTGGACTGCTGCTAGCAGGCTGGCCCGGCAGATCGCGGATTGGGAAGCGGAGCGGCGAGAACGGGAGCGGACGCGGGAAAAGCTGCGGCAGCGCCTGCACAGGGTGCAGGAGGCAGAGGCGGAATGGCAGGCGCGCTGGCGCCAAAGCTACATTGCTCCTTCTCCTGAACAGTGGGAAGCGTGGGAAGAAAATGCCGTCACCGCGGAAGAGCGCCGTCTGCACCGGGAAACGCGGGAGCTGTTGGCTGCGCTGGCCGCCCGATCTGCCCCTGATGCCGATACGGGATCGGAAACGGAACGGGAACGGCTGGAAGCCGACTACCAGCGGGCCCTCGAATTGCGCAAGGCGTGGGAAACCTGCCGGGAACAGGTAAATAGCCTGGCCGCATCCGCCATCGTCGGAACGGAGCGGCCGCGGCAGCGGCAAAAAGCGACGGGAAAATTTTCCTCAGATCGGTTGTTGCGGGCGGGAAGCGGCCTGCTGTTGGCGGCAGCGGCAGGTGCTTTCCTGGCGGGGAAAGGAACGTATGGCTGGATTGCCGGCGTACTGGCAGTCCTCTTGGCTGCGGTCGGTACATTGAGGCGCAGACGTGCACGCGGAAACCAGCACGTGCCGGCCGTCATCGAGGAGTGGCGGCGCTTGCAGCAGGAGGCGGACCGCCTGGAAGTAACACTTCGCGAGATTTATCAGGCATGGAACGCGGCTGATTGGGACGCGTTTCTCCAGCTTCGGGAAGCGCAGCTGAACATGAGCCGGCAGCGGGAAGCGGACAGGCAGACGGAGGAGTGGAAGCGGCGCGAGGAAGAAGCGCGGCTGCTCGCCCGCTGGGGGGATGAGCTGCGCTCCATATTGGAAGCAGAAAAAGCGGAACGGGACCGGGAACGGGATGGTCTCGTACAGTCCTTGAAGGAGACGGAAGAGCGGCTGCAGGAACTGCGGGAGCAAATCGCCCGGGCATCGGGCGAGATGGGGAGCCATGATTCCGTATCGGTTGCGCGGGCACGCAGTGAATACGAGGACGCCATCGCCGCCCTGCGCAGCCTGCAGATGAGAAGGGAAGCGCTGCAGTTGGCCCGTGACACGCTGCGGGAGGCTTTGGCGGAATGGAATCGGGACGTCTCCCCTGTGTTGAACGGACTGGCTTCCGATGTGATGGCCCGGATCACGGGCGGCAAGTACCGGGACGTGCGGCTGGACCCGCGCGAACGGTTTGCGGTCCGGCTGCTGGAACCCGTCCGGCAGCGGGTCGTGGAGCAGGAACAGTGTTCCCTGGGCACGCAGGATCAGCTCCACTTTGCACAGCGGGTGGCGCTGCTGCGTCTGGTCAGTCGGCAGACGGAGCCATTGCCGCTGTTTCTCGACGACCATTTTGCCCACTACGATCAGGAGCGGCTGGAGCGGACGCTGGCCTATGTGGCGGAGTTGAGCGAAGAGCACCAGGTGTTCCTGTTCACCTGCCAGCAGCGGGAGCTCACGCTGTTGGAACCGTACCTGCGGGGATCGGACCGGCACAAGGTGCACCGGCTGTAACGCGACCATTTCACGGACAGGTCCCGCGGATTTCACCGACTGGGTATGTGGATTTTCCCGGCGGGCTTCGCTAGGTCGCGAGTGTGGCGGGCATACATACACCCGAAACGGGAGCGGATATTGTCCCCCCAAAGGCATTCCTCTATAATGGAGGGTGACCAAGTCCAATGAGGAGTGAGCCCAATGACGCTACGCAAACCGGAGTGGCTCAAGATCAACCTTGTATCAGGAAAAGAACTGGCCAACTTCAAGGAACTGAAGCAGACCATGCGCAGCAAGACGCTGCATACCGTATGCGAGGAAGCAAAGTGTCCCAACATTCATGAGTGCTGGGCCAATCGTACGGCCACCTTCATGATTTTGGGTGATATATGTACCCGGGCCTGTCGTTTTTGCGCCGTGAAGACCGGTCTGCCGACTGAACTGGACCGAGCCGAGCCGGAACGCGTGGCGGAAGCGGCGGAACAGATGGGGCTGAAACACGTCGTCGTCACCTCGGTTGCCCGCGATGACCTGGCGGACGGCGGGGCGCTGATCTTCGCAGAGACGATCAAGGCGATACGCCGCCGTCTGCCGCTCGCCTCCGTGGAGGTGCTGATTCCCGACTTCATGGGCAACTGGGATGCGCTCAAAGTGGTCATGGATGCCCGTCCTGACGTGCTTAACCACAACATCGAAGCGGTGCGCCGCCTCTCCGACCGGGTGCGGGCCCGCGCCAAGTACGACCGGACGCTGGAACTGCTGAAAAAGTCCAAGGAATTCCAGCCGGACATCCCGACCAAGTCCAGCCTGATGATCGGGGTAGGTGAAACGTTCGAGGAGATTTTGGAAACCATGGACGATCTGCGTGCGGTCGATGTCAATATCATGACCATCGGCCAGTACCTGCAGCCGACCAAAAAACACCTGCCCGTAGAAAAGTACTACCACCCCGACGAGTTTGCCCGCCTCAGGGAAGAAGGCATGAAGCGCGGTTTCAGCCACGTGGAGGCAGGTCCGCTGGTGCGCAGCTCGTACCACGCCCA
Organism: Brevibacillus sp. MCWH; assembly: GCF_013096935.1. Lineage (NCBI taxonomy): Bacteria > Bacillati > Bacillota > Bacilli > Caryophanales > Paenibacillaceae > Brevibacillus > Brevibacillus sp. MCWH. The sequence goes on from NZ_SDLF01000018.1 coordinate 63,132, forward strand.
CGAACAGGCAAACGCCGCCAAGGAATCGATCGCACAGGCAAAGTAGACAAAAAAGCAAACCCCTATGGCAGTCATAGGGGTTTGTTGCCGTTAGCGGGTGGTTGTGGTCATTTTGGAGCCTTTGGTCTTCATTTCTTCGCCGTCCACCTTGCCGCCCAGTCGCTTGATCAGGGCATCCACGCTGCGCTGTTCATCGGCGTGTCGTCCCATCGTGACGTTGTTTGCGCGGCTGGCGATGCGGGCGATTTCGGCGATGTCGTTTGCGTTGTCGGTCACATACACCTTGTAGTAGCGAGGTGCAATCGACTGAGCGCCCATGCGTGCCTGTTCCTTGGTCACGCGGTTGTCCCCGCCCTGGGTGTTGAGGCCGACGAAAATCTCCTCGTCTGTGACGAGAACGGTGGAGCGGTTCACGCCCGGGCAGCTGGCAGTCACGTTGCCCACGGCGCGGGCCAGCGCCTCCCGGTCGACATAGACATTATTCACTCCGGCCGTACGGACGTGCTTCCGGTCGATTTGGGCAAAGCCCATTCGCGGCATGGTCGTCGCCATCGTGCCTACGCGGCTGCGGTCACGATAAATCGACGGAGTGCCTACACCGTCAAACGGGCGCCGTCCGTCGTCCGTAAAGGCATTGTACGAGCGGGCGCCGCTGGTGTACGCGTTGTAGTTGTTGTTCATGTAGTCAGTGCCGTACGGTGTGTTTCTCACGCCCAGATCGTAGTCGCGCATACCCATGCCGTCAAAGGGACGCGTACCGAGAACGTCGAAAGGACGGGCGCCTATGCCGTCGTTGTTCCGCATGCCGATACCGTCCATATGCATGCGCGGAACGGCTTGTTGAACCGTTGTGCCCGGATGACGGTCATTCGGAGCGGCATTTGGCGTACAAGCGGACGCGACCAAAGCAAGACCTGCGAGAACAGGAAACAGCCATGTTTTTTTCAATGGTTCCACCCCCTACAGCTAGGGTGTCCCCCGCGGATGGGGAGTTTTCGTGGGAAATTTAACTCCCTCTGCGAAAAATGTGTTAAGATGGACGTAGTATGCAAAGTGTAAGGAGGAAGCGGTCTTGATTCGCACGCCAGCCGGTACGTACGAGGTCATGGAGGAAAATCGCGACGGGTGGAACCCGGAAGCGTTCAAGGAACGCTACAGTGACATTCTCGACAAGTACGATTACATCGTTGGGGATTGGGGTTACGGCCAGTTGCGCCTGCGCGGGTTTTACGACAACAGCAACCGCAAAGTGCCGTTCGAGCAGCGAATCGCCGCGTTGGATGAGTACCTGCACGAATTTTGCAACTTTGGCTGTCCCTATTTTGTGCTGAAAAAGGTAAAACCGGCCTCGCCAGACCAGCATGGGCAGGAAGCAGCAGACGGAGCAGAGGGGACGGATACCGAACAGCGCAAGGAATCGGACAGGGACGAACCATCCCTGTATATCGAACGAAAGGAACGCCGCCGTTTTCACCCGCGCCACGGCAGACAGGAGCGAACCGAGCGGAGCGGCTCGTCCGGTGAGCGCAGCGGCCGCCATGAGCGGGGAGACAACAAGAGCAAGTTGGCCAAGGGGGAAAAAGGCGGACGCGACAGCGGAAAAGAACGCCGCCAACATGCGCCGCGAGCCAACCGCGAACGGGACAAGATCACCGCAGGTCCCACCCCGCCAAAACGTGAATCGTAAAAAACCATTGACAGTTGATCGTAAAAACAGCCCGAATCCAATGGATCGGGCTGTCAGTATGTAGTCAGTGGTGTCCTGTGAATTGGTTTCCGCTCGCTCTCTTGACGGCCAGCCAGGCGACAGCTGCCACGTAAAAACGGAACAAGGCACCGTCCGTTGAGCGCGGATCGATGCCTTTGGCTCTGCGGCATGGCGTCACGCTGTAGGTACCGTTCGGCAGCCTAAAACGGATAAAACGGGTAGAATGGGTAAGGATACGGCGGGTAGAAGGGATAATAATACGGGTAGAAGCCGCCGAACGGGAAGACAAAGGGAATGATGACATCAAAATGGGGATGCCGTCTCCGCCGCCGCCAGAACACCGGAGCGGCGAGATCTTCCCTGTGGTGTACTTGGCTGCGTGACTCGTACGGAAAATTGACTGATTGAGCAGAAGGATACGGTTGCATCGCGCGATGTGGCACTCCTCTCATATTGTCTGTTTTGATGTTGCAGTATACGAGACGTCTGCCCGGGTGGCGCGTTGTCCAGAGGGAAATGGGCGGGTGTACCGGATCGGTTAAAGGACAAGGTGCACGCAGTGAAAAAGGGACGCGCCTGTTGGTCAGGCCGTCCCTTGTCTGTCATGTCCCGGATCAGGGAATGACGGTGTGCAAAAACGAGCGCAGTTCTTCCGCTTCCTTTTCGTTCAGGTTGAAGGCGTACTCGAGGTAGCCTTCCTCTTTCAGATCGTCGTCGCCGATGATGGCGGAGCGGCCGTTCTGAATGTTGATCACCAGTTTTTTGCCGTAAAAGCGGTTGGTGGTCGTAATTGCCAGATCAAAGCGCGTCGCTTCGCCCATAAAGCTGACGAACCGGGTCTTGGTCTCCTCGGTCTCGTCGTACAGGAAAAACAGGTCGTTGGCCATTTTCTTCCCCCTTACTTCCACACGAGATTGGGCTTGTGGGTGAGATTGTGCAGCGCGCGGATAAAGCGGATCGTTTTGGTCTTGGCACGCATCACGATCGAGTGGGTCTCGACCATGTCGTCCCCAAGGTAGCGGACGCCCTGCAGCAGTTCTCCGTCCGAAACGCCGGTAGCGGCAAAGATCGCGTCGTCTCCTTTGACGAGATCGTTCAGGGTCAGCAGCTGCTCCGGATCAGCCAGCCCCATTCGGATGCAGCGCTGCCGTTCCGCTTCGTTTTGCGGCCGGAGCCTGGCCTGCATGTCGCCGCCGAGGCATTTGATCGCCGCCGCGCTGATCACGCCTTCCGGTGCGCCGCCTGTGCCGAGGAACAAGTCGATCCCCGTATGCGGCATGCAGGCCGCGATGGCTGCGCCCACGTCGCCGTCGCCGAACAGTTTGACGCGCGCTCCTTTTTCCCGGACAGCATCAATGATTGCCTGATGGCGCTCCCGTTCCTGAATGATCACGGTGACGTCCTGAACGCGCTTGTTGTTGGCTTCCGCCACCACTTCGATCATCTTTTCCACCGGGTCGTCCAGGCTGATCTTGCCGGCGGCCCGCCTGCCCACCGCCATTTTGCTCATGTACATGTCAGGGGCGTGCAGCAGCGTCCCCTTGTCGCCGATGGCCACGACCGACATCGCGTTGTTGTGTCCTTTTGCGACAATCGTGGTACCTTCCAACGGATCGACGGCCACGTCCACCTCCGGACCGGTCGCGTCCGGATGCCCCAGTTTTTCGCCAATGTAAAGCATCGGCGCCTCGTCCAGCTCGCCCTCGCCGATCACAACCGTTCCGCGCATGTTGATCGTCTCAAACATGGCGCGCATGGCGCTCGTCGCCGCGTCGTCGGCCTCGTTTTTCCTGCCGCGCCCCAACCAGTGGGAAGAGGCCAGCGCTGCCATTTCCGTTACACGCACCACTTCCAGTGCCAGTTCGCGTTCCACTGTGTTGTATCCTCCCTTTGTCCCGCCAAAAACTCACCCCTCATTGTAACACAATTGAGAGGGGGATTCGTGACAGTGCAGACAATTTTGGTATACTGATGATGAAAAGAGGTGAAGGTGATGAACGATTCCTATCTGCGGCAAGGGGAATTGGTTCTTCTGGTATTGGTGCTGACGTTTGTCATTACCGTATTGTATGCAAAATGGGCAGCGAAAAAGCGAAAGTGATAAAGGAGATCTCCCATGTACGACGTAAATACGAAAAAGATCGACGAAGTGTTGACACACATGTCCCGGATGCTCGACCTGCTGGACAAGCTGGCGGCCCGGGGAGTGAATGACGTTCTCGCCGACGAAGTGGCTGAGGCGGCGATGGAGAGGGCGCTGCATCTGTCCATTGAGGCGGTGATCGACGTGGGCAACGCACTGATTGACGGCTTTATCATGCGCGATCCCGGCAGCTATACCGACATTGTGGAAATTTTGCGGGATGAGCGGGTCATCAGCGACGAGCAGGCGCGGGTGCTGACAGACGTGGTGGAGTTCCGCCGTCATCTGGTCAACCAGTATACCAGCGTGCCGGCGGCGGAAATGGTGGCGCTGGTGCAGGACAGCCTGCCGACGCTGCGCCAGTTTGAGCCGGCTGTGCGTACGTATCTTCAAAACGAACTGTTTTAAGGCGAGAAACGCGGATTTTTTATACAAAACACTTTCTTTTGTTTACTAAAGAGGCCCGATTCGATACAATAGAGAGAAAGGGCGGTGATTACGATGGCTAACGAAGGAACTTCCACCCGCGACCAGATCCTCAACATGCTCAAAGTAAAAGGCTCGCTGTCCGTCAGCGACATGGCAGTCCAGCTGGGGATCACGGAGATGGCTGTGCGGCGTCATCTGAATACGCTGGAGCGGGACAATCTGATCAAATCGACGCTGGTACGCCAAGCGATGGGACGCCCGACCAATGTCTATTCGCTGTCGCAGGAGGCAGATGAGCTGTTTCCGCGCAACTACTCTCATCTGACGCTCGACTTTTTGCGCGATTTGGAAGCAATGGACGGAATCGGAAAGGTGGAAATGCTGTTCCGCCGCCGGGAAAACCGTCTGGAAGAAGCATACCGCAAGCAGATCCAGCAGGAGTCCCTGGAAGAGCGTGTCGCCAAGCTGGCCGAACTGCAAAACGAAAAGGGCTATATGGTAGAGTGGGAAAAGGACGAACAAAACGGCTGCTACCGCATCCGCGAGTACAACTGTCCCATCTCCCAAGTGGCGCGCGAATTCAACCAGGCGTGCAACTGTGAGCTCTCCCTGTTCCGCCGTGTGCTGAAAGCCGACGTGGTACAGACTACCTGCATGGCCAAGGGCGGAGAAAAATGCGTGTTTGAGATCAAGGAAGCGAAGCAAGCCTAACAGAATGACAACGTGCGTAAATCCACTCGTCGCCGGGTGGATTTTGTTGTGAACGGGGAAAGGATGAGGCAGCATGAAGCAGTACAAGGGGTATTTGCTGGATTTGGACGGAACCATTTATCGCGGCAGGGAGGCCATTCCGGGCGCTGCCCGGTTTGTCCAGCATTTGCGCAAACAGGGGATTCCGTACCTGTATCTGACCAACAATTCGTCCGCTTCGCCGGAGCAGGTGGCGGCGCGCTTGACCGGGCTGGGCATCGACGCGGAGCCGGAAGAGGTCTATACCTCTGCAATGGCGACCGCCCACTATCTCAAGGAGCTGGCCCCGGCAGGCACGCCGGTGTATGTGATCGGCGAAGAGGGACTGATTGCGCAGCTGAAAGCCAGCGGCTTTACAATCAGCGAGGAGCGTCCCCGGTACGTGGTGGTGGGGATTGACCGTTCGTTTGATTACGCCAAATTGACGACAGCTGCCCGGGCGATCCGGCAAGGAGCCAACCTGATCGCCACCAACGCCGATGCCGCTCTGCCGACCGAACAAGGCTTGTTTCCCGGCAATGGTTCATTGGTGGCAGCTGTCTCCACGGCGTCCGGAGTCAAGCCGGTAGTCGTCGGCAAACCGGAGCGCATCATCGTTGACTACGCGCTGACGCGGTTGGGCACGAGCGCCGGGGAGACGCTGATCGTCGGGGACAACCTGGATACCGACATTGCCGCGGGTAACTGCTCGGGCATGGACAGCCTGCTGGTCTTGACCGGTTATTCCACGCGGGAGGACGTGGAGACGCATCCCTGCCGTCCCACGCACATCGCATCCGATCTAGCCGATTGGCTCGGAAGAATCGGGGGGTAGGCAGTTTTCCTCCGCTTGTTTCTGGCGGTGAGCGATGCGGCTGGACGCCGCCGCAGCTATGGCTCCGACCAGATCGTCCAGAAAAGTGTGGACGCCAAAGCGTTTGTCGTTTAGATCCTTTAGCTTGCCGTACTTGAGCTTGTCCACGTACCCGTAGTTGGTGAATCCGATGCTGCCGTACAGGTTCACGACGGCAAACGCCAGCACCTCGTCCACGCCATAGAGCGGTTCATCCGAGGCGATAATCTCCTGAAGCGGAGGGATTAGTTTCTTTTCTTCGGCCAGCATGTCGAGCTGAATGCCGGTGAAAAGGGCGTTCTGTACTTCCCGCTTTTTCAGTACGGCTTGCACGCTTTCGCGGCACGTGTCCATGGAGAGGTTGGAAATGTAGTCTTTTTGCAGAAACATGACAATCTCGGCAATGTGGTCGATGTGGACGCCGCGCTGTTCCAGCAGCGAGACGACGGCGTCGTAACACGTGTAGCTGTTGAGCGGATTGTTGCCGTTCACCGCTGTCCTCCTCTCGCCACCGCTTTTTGGGAATCTGCCTGCGGCGCGTGCCGGTCAGGCAGGTGTGAGGGCATGTGCACGTCGGTAGTATCTGCAACGAGATAGGCACCTATCCCGCCTGCGTTACATACCATGCTCCATGAGAAGGTGTGTGGGGAGGTTGTTCTCATGGAGTACAAAGCCTTGCTGGAAGAAGCGTACGGATTTTCCCTGCACGGCTGCCGATCAGCAGGGGCGGGAACCGTGCTGGAGACGGATCAGGGGCTGTTTTACCTGTATACCGCGCCGGCGGGATTCAAATACAAAAGCAGGTTTATCGAGCGGGTGAAAAAACAACTGGCGCAGCAGCAGGAAGTGAACATGCTTACGCTGGTCAAGTCGAAAGAGGGATACCCGTACGTCATCAGCGACGATCAGATTTTCTACCTGTACCGTGGTGTGCGGGAAGGGGTTCCGGACGATCCGGCGTTTGCCGCAGGGCAGGCGCTTGCCCAGTTTCATCAGGCGACCCGTTCGTTCAAGAGCGACAAGCTGTTTTCGTCATCCTCCACGCTTGGGCGTTGGCCCGTCATGTGGCGGAAAAAACTGCGCGAGTACAACGGGTACCGGGAGGACATGGAGGAAGCGGACGGTGAGATCTTCCCGTTTGACGAGTATCTTTTGACCAGTTACACCTATGTGAATCAGTTGGGGGAGACGGCGGTGCAGTACCTGTACCATGCCGGTTACGACAGCGTGGTGAAGGAAACAGCCCACTGCGGCAAAGTAGCCTACCAAAATTTTGATGAGGGGTATATCCTGTGGAATGAAGACTACGTTCGCTATGTCTGCGGCGAATGGAACTGGGTGCTCGATATGCGGGCGCGCGACATCGGCCAGTGGATCAAGGCGTCCGTGCGGCGAAACGGCTGGCAGGAAGACGTCGTGACTCATTTCCTGGACGGGTACAACAGCGTCTGCCCGCTGTTGGAATCCGAATACGCCGTGGTCTACGGCCTGATGCTGTACCCCGGGCGTTTTCTCAAACTGGTGGAGACGTATCGGTCATTGCCGTGGGAAGATAGGCAGGAAGTGGACGCCGCGGCGTGGAAAGAACTTTTGGAGGAAGAACTGATTAACATGGAAGAGGCGCTTCGCCGCTACCCGCAGACGATTGCGCAGCGATACGGGGCGCCGGTTCCGCACATTGACTGGTTGTGGAGGCCTGCTGATGACAAAACCGATGGTGTACGTGACGAGGCAAGTGGCGAATGAAGCCATTGCCATGCTGGAGGCGGTGGCGGACGTGGAAGTGTGGGCGGAGGATCGTCCCATCCCCCGAGACGTGCTGCTGCAAAAGGCGGAAGAAGCCAGCGCTCTCTTGACCATGCTGACGGAACGGATTGACGAGGAACTGCTGATGCGGGCAAAACGGCTGCGGATCGTCGCCAACATGGCCGTCGGCTACGACAATATCGACGTGGCGGCGGCCAAACGACATGGCGTCATCGTGACCAACACGCCGGACGTGTTGACGGAGGCGACCGCCGATTTGGCCTTTGCCCTGCTGATGGCGGCGGGCCGACGGCTGGTGGAGGCCAACCGCTTTTTGTTGGCCGGCGGGTGGACATCCTGGAACCCGCACCTGATGGTCGGGCAAAACATCTACGGAGCGACGCTCGGCATCGTCGGCATGGGCCGCATCGGACAGGCAGTAGCCCGGCGGGCGGCGGGTTTTGGCATGCGGATTCTCTATCACAACCGCAGCCGCCGTCCGGATGCGGAGCGAACGACAGGTGCGCAGTATGCGCCATTTGACGAACTGCTCCGGGAATCGGACTACGTCGTGCTGCTGACGCCGCTGACGGAGGAGACGCGGAATCTGATGGGCGAGCGGGAGTTCTCCCTGATGAAACCGACCGCAGTGTTTGTCAACGTGTCGCGTGGCGGCACGGTGGACGAGGCGGCACTCTACCGGGCTCTCGTCGACAAACAAATCTGGGCAGCCGGTCTGGACGTGTTCCAGCAGGAGCCCGTGCCGCTGGACAACCCGCTTTTGTCGCTGCCCAACGTCGTGGCCCTGCCGCATATTGGCAGCGCAACATATCAGACGCGGCTGGAAATGGCTCGGCTGGCTGCGGCCAACATCGCCGCCGTGCTGAGCGGAGAGGAGCCTGTAACCCCCGTATGAACTGGATGATTGCGACGGTGACCGGTCTGGTGCTGGCAGCGGCATGCACGGCCGCCGTGTCGCTGTACGTAGCCTGGAAATTGACGCACCCGCCCCGCAAGCCGGTGGACATGGAGCCGTCCCGCTTCGGCATCGGCCATGTGGAATCTGTCACCTTTCCCAGCCGGGAGGACGGCATCACGTTGAGTGGCTGGTACATCGCGGCGGAAGCCAATGGACACGACAGCAACGGCTGCACGCTCGTCTTTGCCCACGGTTACGGGCAAAACCGGCTGGAACCGCATCTGCCTGCCCTGGCTTTGGCCGCCCGGCTGCTGGCTGCCGGATACGACGTGCTGATGTTTGACTTTCGCAATGCGGGAGAGTCAACTCCTGCCCTGACGACGATCGGTCTTCGCGAGCAGCAGGACCTGCGGGGGGCGATCGATTACGTGGAACAAAGGCGTCCCGGGCAAAAGATCGGTCTGATCGGGTTTTCCATGGGGGCAGCCACTTCGCTTCTGGTCGGCTGCACAGACGAGCGTGTGCAGGCCGTGGTGGCCGACTCGCCGTTTTATTCGCTGCGCGAGTATTTGCAGGAAAACCTGCCGCACTGGACAGGGTTGCCACGGGTACCGTTCAACTGGTTGATTCTGACGCTCAGTCCAATCATGCTCCGGGCCAATCCGTCGGAGGTCAGGCCGTACATGGCAGTGAAGCGGGCCAACAAGCCGATCCTGTTCATTCACGGCACCGGCGATGAAACCGTGCCGTGCAGCAATAGCAAACAGCTTCGGAAGCTCGCCGCTCACCCGGATTCCGCGCTTTGGCTGGTGCCGCAGGCGGGCCATGTGCGCAGCTTCGCCATGATGCCGGACGAGTACATAAAGCGAGTGACCGCTTTTTTCCGCAAGGCGCTGCTGCTGAAAAAGTAAAAAGCCCTTGCCGGCCGTAAAACCGGTAAGGGCTTTTGCTCGATTAGAATACTTGTTGTACTTCTTTGATTCCCGGCACTTCTTCCAGCAGTGCGCGCTCGATCCCTGCCTTCAGCGTGATCGTGGAAGAAGGGCAGCTTCCGCATGCACCCATCAGGCGCAGTTTCACAACGCCGTCCTCTACGTCGACGAGCTGTACGTCGCCGCCGTCGCGCTGCAGGTACGGACGCAGTTTGTCAAGGACTTCCTGTACTTGATCGAACATGTCCATGGGAATTTCACTCCTTTCCAACCTCCCTCTATTATACTCCCCTGGAGCCGATAAATCCATGACCGATGCGCCCGAAGTGGCACTTTGCCGCGGATCGTGAACCCGGGCGGCGTGCCGCATGGACTTTTTCGCTTGGCCTCATGTTATAATAGAGGAGCGAAAAGGAACAAGAAGATAAGGGGTCGGTGTCGTGAACGTATACCGTAACGTGAAGGAACTGATCGGCAACACGCCGATTGTCGAACTGACACAGTTTGATCTGCCGGAAGGCGTTCGACTGTTTGCGAAACTGGAGTATTTCAACCCGGGCGGCAGCGTCAAGGACCGCTTGGGACTGGAACTGATCCGCGCCGCCGAAGAGAGTGGGCAGCTGAAGCCGGGCGGTACGATTATCGAGCCGACGGCCGGCAACACGGGAATCGGGCTGGCGCTGGCAGCGATCGGTACCGGCTATCGCGTAATCTTCTGCGTGCCGGCCAAGTTTTCCGAAGAAAAGCAGGAACTGATGCGCGCACTGGGTGCGGAAGTGGTGAATACGCCGACCGAACTGGGCATGAAAGGAGCGATCGCCAAAGCACAGGAACTGGCGGCATCCATTCCCGGCGCATTCGTACCCCAACAGTTTGCCAATCCGGCCAACCCGGCAGCTCATTACAAAACGACGGGACCGGAAATCTGGAAACAAATGGATGGGAAAGTGGACGTGTTTGTGGCGGGGGCCGGCTCTGGCGGCACCTTCATGGGGGTAGCCCGCTACCTGAAAGAACAAAAGCCGTCCATCAAAACCGTCATTGTCGAACCGGAAGGCTCCATTTTGAATGGCGGCGAACCCGGTCCGCACAAGACGGAAGGAATCGGGATGGAGTTTTTGCCGCCGTTTATGGACACGAGCTACTTTGACGCCATCCACACCATCCTGGATGTGGACGCTTTTGAGATGGTCAAACAGTTGGCCGCCAAAGAGGGACTGCTGGTGGGCAGTTCGGCGGGTGCGGCGATGGCGGCTGCACTGCGGGAAGCGCGGGAAGCCAAGCCGGGAACCAACATCGTCACCTTGTTTGCCGACGGCAGCGAGCGTTATCTGAGCAAAAAAATCTACCAAGGAGGAGTATAAGATGCGGATCAAAACACGCCTGATCCACGGAGGAATTGAGGGAGATCCCCATACGGGAGCCGTTTCCGTTCCGATTTATCAAGTCAGCACATACAAGCAGGAAGCAGTCGGCAAGCACAAGGGCTATGAGTACTCCCGCACGGGCAACCCGACTCGCCACGCGCTGGAAACCTACATCGCGGAGCTGGAAGGCGGGGCGCGCGGCCTGGCATTTGGCTCCGGCATGGCCGCTCTGTCCACGGTACTCTCCCTGTTCTCCAAAGGAGATCATCTGGTGGTGGGCGACGACGTATACGGCGGCACGTACCGGGTGATTACCCGCGTCTTTTCCCGCCTGGGACTGGATGCCACCTACGTGGATACGAGCAATACGGCTGCAGTGGAAGCGGCCATTCGCCCGGAAACCAAGGCGATCATCATGGAAACACCGACCAACCCGCTGTTAAAAGTAAGCGACATTGCCGCTCTGTCGGCGATCGCCAAAGCGAACAACATCCTGCTGCTGGTGGACAACACGTTCATGACCCCGTACTGGCAAAATCCGCTTGAACTGGGCGCCGACATCGTCTACCACAGCGCCACCAAGTACCTGGGCGGACACAGTGACGTGGTGGCCGGCCTGGTCGTGGCCAAAGACGCCAAGGTGGGCGAAGAGCTGCACTTCCTGCAAAACGCGATCGGCGGCATCCTCGGGCCGCAGGATTCCTGGCTGCTGCTGCGCGGGATGAAGACGCTGGGCGTACGCATGGAAGAGCACGAGCAAAACGCGCGGACACTGGCCAACTGGCTGGCCGAGCGGAACGACATCAAACGCGTCATCTACCCCGGCCTGCCAAGCCATCCCAACCACGAGCTGGCGAAAAAGCAGGCGCGCGGCTTCGGCGGCATGATCTCCTTTGACGTCGGAAGTGCCGAACGAGCAGACGAAGTGCTCGCCAAGGTGAAATACTTTACGCTGGCGGAATCGCTGGGGGCGGTGGAAAGCCTGATCAGCGTCCCGGCCCGCATGACCCACGCCTCCATTCCGGCCGAGCGGCGGGCGCAATTGGGCATCACGGACGGTTTGATCCGCATTTCAGTAGGGATTGAAGACGTACAGGATTTGATTGACGACCTGGAACAAGCTCTTTCCTAAAGACACAGGAAAGATCAGCAGGGGGGCATGGCAGATGAGCGTGGAAATCAAGGTCTACGGTACCGAGCAGTTGTGTGCGAGCTGTGTCAACCTGCCGTCGGCCAAGGAGACGGCCGAATGGCTGCAGGCGGCTATCTCACGCAAATACGGAAACGACAGCGTCCGAATCGTCTACAAGGACTTTCAACAACCCGAGACAGAAGATGACAAAAGCTGGGCCAAACGGATTGTGGAAGAAGATTTGTGGTATCCGCTTGTCGTAATTTCCGGGGAAATTGTCGGTGAGGGAAATCCGAAACTGAAAGATATATACGCCAAGTTGGAAGAGCTGGGGGTACCCCCGCTCGACGAGGCAAAGTAAGAACGGGCGGGAGCAATCCCGCTCGTTTTCGTTTGTATGCGGGGTGTCGCACGGAAGAAGCAAGATACTGGCATAATCCTTGTCGCCACCTATTGCATGTGTCGCTTCATTGCAAATGAACAAAATTGTTTTCGTAATTTTCTAAAATTATGCTGCTGCCTCCCAGGACGTGAGTTCTACCTGTCCCACCCGATTCATATACATCCAGAGGAAAAACCGTAATCGAGGAGGGGCCCTGCATGGAACAGCAGTTGGCTCGCTATTACGAGCTGAAAGAGGCACAAAAGAAAATCGAGGAAGAGCTGAACGACCTGAGGCAGAAACTGTTGGCAGAATATGCGGATAGCGGAGGCGCCGAAGCAGGGGCGTACAAGCTGACCATCCACTATCAGGAGCGGCGGGAGTACTACGATGAGCGGGTTTACAACGCTCTGCCCGATCCATCGCTGTGGCGGCTGATGTCCCGGGCGGACGCCGGAAAAATCGCCAGTCTGCTCAAGCTGAACGTGATTCACGACGGCATCCTGGAGGGAACTTACGAGCTAAAGAAGATTCCTGTCCTGCGCGTGCAAAAGCGATAACGGCATTTAAGGGAAAAGCCTTTCGGCGAGATAGAGTGCACCCCTTAAAGTAGACATTGGAAAAACCCCTTGGGAAAACCGATGTTACTTTAAGGGGTGAATTTTTTATGGCTATCAAAGGTCAAAAGTTCAAGCATTATCCTTTGTCGTTGAAAATGGAGGCAATACGATTGCATGTAGAGGAGAAGTGGACATACAGACAGATCACTGAGCATTTAGAAATCCAGGATAAGGATCGAGTAAAAAAGTGGATGCGGAAATACAAACAACTTGGGGAGTTCGGTCTTTTGGATCAGCGTGGACGACGTACAGCGTACATCGATCAAGATC
>NZ_SDLF01000190.1:0-427 GCF_013096935.1 Brevibacillus sp. MCWH
GATATGACGGTTGCAGGAATAAGCGTAACGCTTGCGGTATTTAAAGCGACAAACGTAATCATCGAGCGGCTCGGTTCGTCTTTTTGACCGTTTAGTTTCTTCAATTGCTCCATTGCTTTAATGCCGAGCGGCGTCGCCGCATTTCCAAGACCGAACATGTTTGCGACCATATTTGATAATATATACCCAAGAGCCGGATGGTCGGACGGCACTTCCGGGAAAATTTTTTTCGCTATTGGACGGAACAAATGAGCAAAAAAAGAAAGCAATCCAGATTGCTCGGCGATTTTCATTAAACCGAGCCAAAAAACGAGCACGCTAATTAAACCAATGCTAATCGTTACTGCTTCTTTCGCCCCTTGAAACATCGCCTCGTTGACGTCTTTCATCGTCCCGTTTATGCCTGCAAACACAAGCCCAATAAGCA
>NZ_SDLF01000191.1:0-427 GCF_013096935.1 Brevibacillus sp. MCWH
TCTTGAAGGATAAGCAGTGATGAAACGCACGGTCGCCATCGGCTTCATCGGCGCCACCCTCGACCGTCTCGGCAAGGGCGCGGCGCGCTGGCAAAAGTGGCGGCCGAGCATCGGCCTGTGCCAGCAGCCGGACCTGCTGATCGACCGCCTCGAACTGATCCACGGCAACGACGCCCGCGACCTCGGCCTGGCCGAGCGGATTCGCGCCGACATCGCCGCGGTGTCGCCGCATACCGAGGTCCGCCTGCAGCAGATGGAACTGCGCAACCCCTGGGACTTCGAGGAGGTCTATGGCGCCCTGCACGATTTCGTCAGCGCCTACCCCTTCGACACCGAGCGCGAGGACTACCTGGTGCATATCACCACCGGGACCCATGTCGCGCAGATCTGCTGGTTCCTCCTTACCGAGGCGCGCTACCTGCCGGCC
>NZ_SDLF01000192.1:0-425 GCF_013096935.1 Brevibacillus sp. MCWH
GTGAATCGAAGCGTTTCTTTTTTTGAAAACGTGGTTGCACTTTGTTTCGTTTTCGATCGCGGTGCAAAATAAATCCTGCAATAAAGCTAAGACCGATGATAAAACAAAATAAACCGAGCAAAAATTGAATGACAAGTGAAGGGATCGGTGCGTGCAAAATACCAAACACCGTATCGCGCATCCATTTAATCCCTAGCGCTGCGATAAATCCTGGAATAAGTAAAATGAGTAGGGCAATCATTCGTTGCATAAAACAAAACCCTTTCCATTCGTTCTGTTTTCATCATAAATGTTTTTGTTTGTTTGTCAAGAAGGGAAAAACAATGTATGATGAAAGCGTCTGCAAAAAATTGCAAACGAATAGGTGATGGGAATGAAAAAAGTATTAATTGTTGGGGCAGGCAAAGGTGGAAGTGCATTATTAA
>NZ_SDLF01000193.1:0-424 GCF_013096935.1 Brevibacillus sp. MCWH
TGGCAATACGTTTCGTTCATCAAATTGTAATGCGCGTACCATGGCTAATACGATCGGTGTTAAGATGAGTGCGGCACCATCGTTTGCGAAAAACGCCGCCACGAGTGCACCGAGAATGGAAACAAATATAAACATTTTAATTCCATTTCCTTTAGCCGCACGCGCCATATGTAACGCTGCCCATTCGAAGAAGCCAATCTCATCTAAAATTAAAGAAATAATGATAATCGCAATAAAAGCAAGCGTCGCATTCCAAACGATGTTCGTTACATCCATAACATCTTGGAAATCAACGACTCCAACAAGCAATGCTAATAAGGCGCCACCGCAGGCAGACCAACCAATGGATAAATTGCGCGGTTGCCAAATGACAAAAACGAGGGTAATAAGAAAAATCAATGATGCAAGAGTAACGGAAAGCAAA
>NZ_SDLF01000194.1:0-424 GCF_013096935.1 Brevibacillus sp. MCWH
AACAATGATTACGATATGCTTTCTACGCTAACGCTTGTTTTCGTTGAACACTTTTTCTAAAAGAATGTATCGTATTCATACTTTGGACAAGATACGTAAAAACAACGCGATATATATATCTTCATCCAGGATGTAGCTACTTTTAGAACGAAAAGGTCAGCCTCTTCTACAAATCTCGATCATTCTTTTGGTTTAACAGTATATACGCTATCTTTTCTTTTCTACCTTATATTCTTTCTCTAACAAAATTTCTTTTAATAAATCTAGCGTAACCATACCATTCACGGCCACTGATCCATCTATATTTAACCGAACCTCAACTTTATTTGGAATGCTCAAAAGTTGTTCCCTCAAGTATTCATACCTCGGTGTCAAGAAATGATACCTTTGATTCGAAGAACCAACCCACGGTCGGCTCACATCC
>NZ_SDLF01000195.1:0-423 GCF_013096935.1 Brevibacillus sp. MCWH
ACCATATCCAGGCCGTCCACGGTATCGCCGAAGAGCGGATGGCGGTGGTGGCGCAGAGCGTCGGCGCGGTGCTGGTTGCCACCTGGGCCCACGACTACGCGCCGAAGGTGCGCGCACTGGTGCTGGCTTCGCCGGCGTTCCAGGTCAAGCTCTACGTGCCGTTCGCCCGCAGCGGGCTGAAACTGATGCGCCTGTGGCGCGGCAATTTCTTCGTCAACAGCTATGTCAAGGCACGCTTCCTCAGTCACGACCCGCAGCGGATCGCCTCCTACGACAGCGACCCGCTGATCGCCAAGGCGATCTCGGTGAACGTCCTGCTCGGCCTCTACGAAGCTGCCGAGCGGGTGGTAGCGGACGCACAGGCGATCCAGATTCCCACCCAACTGCTGATTTCCGGGGCCGACTTCGTCGTCCATCGTGCGC
>NZ_SDLF01000196.1:0-422 GCF_013096935.1 Brevibacillus sp. MCWH
GAATGAATAATGCGATGGCAAATAGCCATGGCGCACTTGTTACTAGATGCTGAATTGATCCTTGAATCATATTTAAGTTTCCGTTAAAGAAAGTATCTCCCATCCAAGCGATACCGAAAATAGCAACAACTGCTGTTGCCCCCGCTTTAAAGACGTTACCAGACACGATGCTTTCTACATTTGGTTTACAGAAAATAATAATAAGAGCTGCGATCGTTAACATAACCATTTCAATTGTGTTTGGCATGGAAAGACGGGCTAACTTCCCATCAACTATCCATCCTGGACGAAGTGCTTCAAATGAACCGAGAAGTACGACAAGGAAAGTTCCTACTAAGAAAAGGATAACTGATAATTTAGCGCCTTTTACACCAACAAATTCTTTTTTCTCTTCAATCTTAGGAATCATTCCTTCTTTTAAT
>NZ_SDLF01000197.1:0-422 GCF_013096935.1 Brevibacillus sp. MCWH
GTCTGTAAGAAGCCTACTGAATGGAATGAGTCAACGAGCAAGTATAAAAGATTTTGTGAAAACCCTAAATGTAAAGAATTGTACAGAGAAGAGTTTAAAAAAAGAATGATTGGAAAATATGGAAGAGTTCACTTACTAAATGACCCTGAACAACAGAAAAAAATGTTAGCAAACAGATCAATTTCTGGTAAATATGTTTGGAGCGATGGTAAAGAAGTTCCTTATACAGGGTCATATGAATTAGATTTTCTAAAGTTTTTAGACGTTTTCATGAATTTCGACTCTTCTGATATTATGTCACCTTCTCCTCACACTTACTATTATATTTATGAAGGAGAAGAGAAATTTTACATCCCTGATTTTTTTATTCCTTCACTAAATTTAGAGATTGAAATAAAAGACGGGGGGAGTAACCCTAATAA
>NZ_SDLF01000198.1:0-421 GCF_013096935.1 Brevibacillus sp. MCWH
ATTTTATACGATCCCCTTTTATTTATTTTTTGATAAAAATTTTTGTAAAAAAGTTGAACTAATTAATAATGGACTTTTTCTGCCATCGGACGACCCTCCTAATTTTTTCTCTTATTTTAAGCTTAGAAGTGATATGGTTGGATCACTTCTAAGCCTTCTTTTTTATTTTTCAATAATTTCTTCTAAAGGTTGTGGGAATGTCATACCATCGACTTCCAAATATACATATTTCTTTTCTAAAATACTTAAATCTAACGACTCTAATTCTTTAGACATTTTTAGTTTAATTTGTAAAATATCTTTTAAATCTTGAGAAATGTATTGTTCATATTCTTCTAAAAATGAAATAAAATCCCCATATACATTTTGTAGTGGAATAAATAATTTTCCACTATGAACAAGTTCATGCACTGTTACAGAC
>NZ_SDLF01000199.1:0-420 GCF_013096935.1 Brevibacillus sp. MCWH
ACCTGTCTCTACGACTATAACCACAATGTTCGGTTAGCACCATATGGGAATTGCACAGCTGATGGGGGCTGTGACGGTATGGCATTGCAGGTCATGTGGGGTGGGAACGGCTTTCAGACCGTCGTATTTCAATTTTGGCCGAACGACTACACTGTGACTGACACAGACATCAACCAAGCGCTTGCCGGAACCGGTTACAGCCGCGGAGCTTTTATGGCGGGCGGCGGCGGCAACGGGAACGCGTCAGCATCCGAGTCGTGGCAGGTTTGCCACTAGCGAGTGCCAGCAAGACGCAAAAAAGGCCCCAATCTTGGGGCCTTTTTCCTTGGATGGCAGCGTGTCAGCCGACGATGTTACCCGTTGTGAACGTGAAGCTGCGAGTGAAAGGCGTGCCGTTGATCGTGCCGCTCAGATTCACTG
>NZ_SDLF01000019.1:0-74435 GCF_013096935.1 Brevibacillus sp. MCWH
CCACTTTGCGAGGACTGAAAAAAGTGACAATGCAGGCGATGCTTGTCTTTGCTTGTATGAATTTAAAAAAACTGGCCAATTGGCTATGGAAGGCAGGCAAAGGGAGGCACAATGCCTTTCATTTTCGCTTCATTTTCGAATACATACAGGACAAAAACTCCCTCGACTGCCAATGGTAACGAGGGAGTTTGTCTGCAATCTGAGCCAGCCGTTTCTTACGTACGGCTGGCTTTCCGTCATTCATTTACTGCCCGTGTTTGATCACTTCGGACTTGTCGGCTTCAGACTGCATGCGGCGCGCCTCTTCCTTGCCGATGCCTGTGCGGTCGGCGAGGGACTGGGCGGCAGCGGCTTCCTGTTTTTGTTTCGACGGCTGTTTTTCTGCCATGGAGTCTGCCTCCTTTTTAACGGATAGTGTGCCGCCCGGATCACAAAAAAATACCTCACCGCCATTGGCGATGAGGCAGCGGTTTAACTTCTCCCTCAGGGAGATCGGCCACGGCATGCTCCTATCAGACACGCAGTGCGCCAAAGTAAACCGCCTTTCAATTATGGGAGAGGAGAAACCGGAGGAAGAGCTTATGGGGAAACGTAAGTCTTCTCCGCGGTTGTCAGCGACACCGTTGCGTCGCTATCCATATTCTTTGCCAGAACTTCCATCTCTTATACATGCACGGCGCAATTTTTTTCCACGGCACAATTTTACGCAGCAGACCGGTTGTGTTAGTATGAAATCATTCTCATTCTCCATACATACAAAGGTGAGGCATTATGCGAGTCATCGCAGGTGAACACAAGGGACGCAGGCTGTTGGCCGTCCCCGGCAAAAGCACGCGGCCCACGACGGACAAGGTGAAGGAATCCATTTTCAATATGATCGGCCCGTACTTTTCCGGCGGCTGGGCGCTCGATCTCTACGCCGGAACCGGCGGGCTGGGGATCGAAGCGCTCAGCAGGGGAGCGGAACGGGCCATTTTTGTGGAACGGGACGCGAAAGCACATGCGGTCGTCAAGCAAAACATCGCTGCCTGCCGGCTGGAAGACCGTTCCGAGCTGTACCGCACGGATGCGTCTCGGGCGCTGAAGGCACTGGGGAGACGTGGGGTCGCGTTTGACCTGGTCTTTCTCGATCCGCCATATGCCCAGCAAAACATCGTCGCGGACATCCGTGTCATGCAGGAACTGGGTTTGCTCGCTGACGGGGCGTGGATCGTGGCGGAACACGACAGCGACATCCGCCTGCCGGAAACGATTGGCCGCTGTGCAGTGGAGCGCGTCGCCACCTATGGGGAGACGACGGTGACGCTCTATGCCCACGAATTGGAAAAAGACGATCAAGCCGAGCAAACGGCGTCGGAAGGAGATGCATCCATCTCATGAACATCGCAGTATGCCCAGGCAGTTTTGACCCTGTGACGAATGGACACCTCGACATCATCACCCGCGGCGCCAACATTTTTGACAAGGTGATCGTAGCGGTGTTGATCAATGCCAAGAAACAGTCCTTGTTCAGTGTGGAAGAACGCATCGAACTGCTGCGCGAGGCGACAGCCGGATTGGACAACGTCGAAGTGGAGTCCTTCAACGGCCTGTTGATCGATTACGTTCGCCAGCGTCAGGCACGGGCGGTGATCCGCGGACTGCGGGCCGTCAGCGATTTTGAGTACGAGATGCAGATGGCTTCCATCAACAAAAAGCTGGATGACCATGTTGAGACGCTGTTCATGATGACGAGCCATCAGTATTCGTTTCTCAGTTCCAGCATCGTCAAGGAACTGGCCCGATACAGCGCCGACGTGAGCGACCTGGTGCCGCCGGTTGTGGAGCGTGCGCTGCGCGCCAAATTTGCTGCACAACCCTGAGCGATCAGTGTATCTGGTGCCTGTTGGCAAGACGCACGAGCAGACTGAGCAGGGCCAATGCAGCGAGAATCACGGCCGCGAGCAGTCCGGAGTGCAGCAGCGTATCCCACCAGTCCATGACCGGAATCCCGGACGTAGACGGCAGAAAGACCGGGATGCTGCTTCCCTTGAACCAGGAAGATGCGGTGAGCGGTTCCCACGCCAAATAGGTAAGCACAGCCGAAAGGATCGCGTGAATGGCGCGGGCGAGCAGGTACGGCGCCACCCTGAGATCCGTCTGGCTGAGGATGCTGGCCACCTGGGCATGCACGCTCAAGCCGCCCCAGGAGATGACCGCGCTGGCGATGACCGCCTGCCAGATCAGCGGGACGGATGGGGGGACTTCACTTGCGGCCTGTGCGCCAAGCGTGACCTCGAACAGCCCGGCAATGATCCCGTTGGAGAGGGCGGGCGGCAGACCGATTGGACCGAGCAGCACCGCCAGCAGGCTGCTCAAAAACCGGGTCAGATTGATGGCGGAAAACAGCTGAATCAGGACGGAAAAGACGATAATGAAGCCGCCGATCATCAGCAGCGTGTGCAGGGCAGACTGGACTGCTTCCCCCATCAGCCGCCCAAACGGCCGGCGGTCGCGCAGCCGCGCCCGATGCATCGCCTGCAGCGCCCGGAGCGGGAGAGGGAGCTGGTTCTTTTCCAGCGCCCTGCTCATGGGAGCGTACGGGGAGTAAAAGCGGTACAAGAGCCCGATCAGGACGGCTGAGACGTAATGGCTGAACGCGAGGACGACCCCGACCTGCTCACTGTGAAAGAAGCCGATGGCGACCGCGCCGATGACGAAAAGCGGGTCCCCTGTCGTGGTAAACGACACGAGCCGTTCCCCTTCCGCCTGGGTCACGCTGCCCTGTTCACGCAAGCGGGTCGTCAGCTTGGCCGCGACGGGATAGCCGGAGGCAAAGCCCATCGTCAGGACGAAGCCGCCCGTCCCCGGTACGTTGAAGAGCGGGCGCATCAACGGTTCCAAAAGCACGCCGGCGAAGTGGACGACCCCGACGCCCATCAAAATTTCGGAAAGAACGATAAACGGCAGGGTGGAGGGAAACACCACCTCCCACCAGATTTTCAAACCGCGGAGCGCCGCCTCAAACGACATCTGCGGGTGCGACACCAAAATGACGACGAGGGCAATGGCCGACAAGGCGAGCAGCAGTGTAAGAATCGGAGAGCGGCGTGACATAGCTACCTCCTGTACCAGCGAATGAGCAAAGGGAAACCCGGCAGGTCGTGCATCCGGCCTGGCCGTGCCGCAGTGCTCATGGGCAGCGAGGCAGGTCCGGCGACCGGCCGAGATAGTACATGTCTACGTGACCGAATCAAAAACTATGCTCCGCCCGTCTGCTTTGTCCGAAAGGATTGGCGGTACCCTGCATACGTTTGTGAGAGGGGGAGAGGCGCATGGGAACTACGAGAAAACCGAAAGTGGGACTGGCGCTCGGCTCGGGAGGAGCACGCGGATTGGCCCACATCGGTGTGTTGAAGGCACTGGAGGCACACGGCATTAAAGTTGACATGCTGGCCGGCAGCAGCATGGGCAGCTTGATCGCCGCCGTGTACGCTAACGGCATCGAGCCGCACATGATGGAAAAACTGGCGTTGAATCTGAAGCGAAAACATTGGCTGGATCTAACCGTTCCCGGCATGGGGTTTGTCGCGGGGGAAAAGATCAAGCAGTTGATCCGCCTGCTGACCCATGGCAAACGTATCGAGGAACTGTCCAAGGAGTTGGCTGTGGTCGCGACCGACATCGAGACCGGGGAACGTGTCGTCTTTCGGGAGGGGCCGGTGGATCAGGCTGTGCGGGCGAGCATTTCCATCCCGGGCATTTTTGTGCCCGAACGGGTGGGAGACCGCCTGCTGGTGGACGGCGGGGTCATCGATCGGGTGCCGATCACGGTCATTCGCGACATGGGTGCCGATCTCGTCATCGCTGTCGATGTCGCCCAGTTTGACACGCCGATGAAGGTGACGACGATTTTTGACGTGATCGCCCAGACGATCGACGTCATGGAGCGGGAGATTTTGCGGCATCAGATTTTGGCTGCCGATCTCGTAATCCGTCCCGATGTTGGACATTATAGCAGTATCGCGTACACCGGCGTGGAGGAGATTATCGCCCTCGGCGAACGCGCCGGACTGGACTCTGTGGAACGGATCAAGGAATTGATCGCCGACTGGGAGGCAAAACAATGAGTGAGGAGAGGCTGATTACACGCAACCGGTCGGGCCGGGGGTCCCATTCCATACCCTGGCTGTTTGTGTTGGCCGTCGTCCTGTTGGGCACGGTGTTTTTCGTGCCGACGCCGTACTATGTGACGCGGCCCGGTTCCGCCATTGAACTGGCCCCGATGATTGACGTCGAGGGTGGGAAAAAGGACGAATCAGGGGCGTTCATGTTGACGACGGTCAGGATGGGGGAAGCCAATCTCGCCTGGTATCTCTACGCCCAGCTGTCTCCCAATGCGGAACTGATGAAAAAGGAACTGGTCGTGGGCAGCGGCGAGAGCAACGAAGATTTTACGAGACGGGAATTGGCCGTGATGGACAATTCCCAGAAAATCGCGGAAGCTGTTGCGTTCCGCCTGGCCGGATACGACGTAAAGATCGAGAACCAGGGCGTGTGGGTGATGGGCACGATCGAGGGCATGCCGGCAAAAAACGTGCTGCAGATCGGTGACGTGATCGTGGCGGTGGACGGCCGACCGACGCGCGAAGCCAAGGATCTGCTCCAATACCTGTCGACCAAAAAGCAGGGCGATCAGGTGGAAGTGACGCTGATCCGTGACGGCAGGGAGGAAAAGCGCACGTTGACCCTGGCACCGCTGCCGGATTCCAAAACGCCCGGACTTGGCATCCGTCCCGACAACAAGCAGGAAATCATCGTCCCCAAGCAGGTCAGCATCTCTAGCCAAGGCATTGGCGGTCCGTCGGCGGGGCTGATGATGACGCTGGAGATTTACGACCAGTTAAACCAGGAGATTGACTTGACGCGGGGATACAAGGTTGCCGGGACGGGTACAATCTCGCCGGACGGTTCAGTTGGCCGCATCGGCGGCATCAACCACAAGGTCGTGGCTGCGGACGAGGCGGGCGCTGACATCTTCCTGGCGCCGGACGATGCCGAGGGGCCGGTGTCCAATTACCAGGAGGCGCTGGAGACGGCCAAGCGGATCGGATCCCGGATGCGGGTGGTCCCGGTCAAAACCGTGGACGACGCGCTGGCTTTCCTCAAGGCGCAAAAACCAAAGGGCTCGTATAGCGAATGAGCTGTCAAGGAAAAATGGTTGACAAAGCAAAGGGCAAAGGCTATAATCATCCTTGTTGTGCTTGAGGTGAAAAGGTGTGAACATCAAAGTAAGCGATTTGGACCATCTAAAAGGCGAGCCGCTGCCGTTTCGGCTGACGTTGGACGCTGACGAACTGAAGCGCCGCCATCAGGAGATTCGCGGGCTCACCCCTGTCGAAGTGAGCGGCGAGGCAGCCAAACTGGGCAATCTCTATTACGTGAAAGGCGAGATGAAGTCAGACGTTGACTTTGTCTGCGCGCGATGCCTGAAGCCTTTTACCCGGCACACGGCCGTGCCTTTTGCGGAAACCTTCGCCCCCGCTGAATCAGCGGAGGATGAAGACCAAGACAGCGACATTTTGCCGCTGGAAGGCGACGAGATCGAGTTGAAGCCGCTGCTGCAGGAAGATTTCCTGCTCGCCATCCCTGCTTTTCCCCTCTGCGAGGAGGAATGCAAAGGATTGTGTCCCGAGTGCGGAGTAAACCGGAACGAGCAGGCGTGCGAGTGCAAACATGAGCGGATCGATCCGCGGTTGGCCGGACTGGCTGATTTCTTCAAGGACAGCAAGTAATTGCGTGTGTTTTCAAGATGGGATTGCCGATCCCTCGATCGAGCGTCTCATTTTTGAAGGATGGCGGAAGCGTTCGCGCCTGTACCATCCACCTAATAGAGCTTCTTAGCATGTGCCAATTGAAGGAGGTGTAAGGAAGATGGCAGTACCTTTTCGGAGAACTTCCAAAACCCGTAAAAGAATGCGTCGTACGCACTTCAAATTAGAGATTCCTGGCATGATCAAATGCGATAACTGTGGCGAATACAAGCTTGCGCATCGCGTTTGCCCGAGCTGCGGACACTATAAAGGTGTAAAAGTAGCGAAGTAAGAAAAGGCAGGGTGAGAAATCACCTTGCTTTTTTCATGACGAAGTGTCCAGGAGGGAAGCGCTGCTTTCCATCCGCATGAGAGAGCCGAGCGTCGAATCGCTCATCATGCACATCGGTGGTCGGGGGACATCTGTCCCGATTTAGCCGACTGCGGCGATCTTTGCTTGTCATTCCGCCGCTTCTCCCTTATACTTGATTAGGACCTGGTATTAAAAACTACTCGCAAGTTATGCGATTGAATACGGATGCCGAGGGGGTGTTACCCATCGCCCGCTTGCCAAAAAAAGACCGCCAGACTCGTTTGGTGCAGACGCTTCAGGAAAATCCCTTCGCCACTGACGAGGATCTGGCAGAGTTGTTTCAAGTCAGCATACAAACAATACGGTTGGACCGTTTGGAGCTGGGCATCCCGGAACTGCGGGAGCGAATCAAGTCGGTGGCGGAAAGAAGCCTGGACCCGGTCAAATCACTGGGGATTGACGAAGTGATCGGGGAGATTGTCGACTTGCAGCTCGACGTTCAGGCCATCTCCGTGTTGGAAATCAAAGAAGAACACGTTTTTGCACGGACGCAAATCGCCCGTGGACACTACATATTCGCCCAGGCCAACTCGCTGGCGGTGGCGGTCATCGACGCCGACGTGGCGCTGACCGCTTCTGCCCGCATCCGCTTTATCCGTCCGGTACGGCTGGGGGAAAAGCTGGTGGCTAAGGCCGTTGTGCGCAGCCGAAACGGGGACGAATGCAAAGTGCGGGTGGAGACCAAGGTGCAGGGAGAACTGGTCTTTACCGCTACGTTCCGCGTCGTCGGCATGTCCGATGTCGCAAAGCGAAATGGATGAGAGCATTAAGGAGGAGTCACGGTTGCGAATTGCATTGGATGCGATGGGAGGCGACAACGCGCCGCGCAGCACGGTGCTGGGCGCTTTGCAGGCGGTCAGGGAGAATTCGTCACTTGAGATCGTGCTGGTCGGCGACGAGCAGGCGATCCGGCGCGAACTTCCGGGAGAGCTTCCTGCAGGATTGGAAATCCACCCGGCGTCGGAAGTCATTGAACCTGACGACGAACCAGTACGGGCTGTCCGGCGCAAAAAAGGGGCGTCGCTCGTGGTGGCCGTCGAACTGGCCCGGGAAGGAAAAGTGGACGCTGCCATTTCGGCGGGCAATACGGGAGCGTTGATGACGGCCGGCCTGTTGTACGCCGGACGTATGGAAGGAATCGAGCGGCCGGCGCTGGCGGCATTCATCCCCAATATCAAGGGGAGGGCAACGCTGACGCTTGACGTGGGAGCCAACATGGACGCCAAGCCCCATCATCTCTTCCAGTACGCCGTGATGGGCAGCCTGTACGCGGAAAAAGTGCTCGGCTTCGAACGTCCGACGGTCGGTCTCTTGAACGTCGGAACAGAAGAGGGCAAAGGAAACGAACTGACCAAGGCCGTCTTTCCGCTGCTGGCGCGGACCGACCTGCACTTCGTCGGCAACGTGGAGGCGCGCGACGTGATGCAGGGAGCATGCGATGTGTTGGTTTGCGACGGCTTTGTCGGCAATGTGCTGTTGAAAGCGATGGAAGGCACCGCTTCTACCATCTTTTCCTTGCTCAAGCAGGAATTTACTTCCAGCCTGATTAATAAAGTAGGTGCGGCCATGTTGAAACCGAGCCTGGTCCGCTTCAAGCAGCGGATGGATTACGCCGAATACGGCGGCGCTCCGCTGCTGGGACTGCGCCGGCCTGTGATCAAGGCGCACGGATCGTCTGACGAGCGTGCGATCAAAAACGCGATAGCCAGTGCTGTCCGTTTTGTTGCTGAGGATGTGAACGGTTTTATCCAGGACGCACTACAGAAAAACCAATCGGGAGAAAGCGAGTGAAACCAATGAAGGAATTGCGCCCCGTAGGGATTTTGGCGACAGGTTCCTACACGCCGGAGAGAGTGTTGACCAATTTTGATCTGGAAAAAATGGTGGAAACGTCTGATGAGTGGATCGTCACTCGCACCGGGATTCGCGAGCGCCGCATCAGCGCACCGGATCAGGCGTCCTCCGATCTGGCGTACGAAGCAGCCAAAAATGCGCTGGCGAAAGCTGGGATCAGTCCGGAAGAGCTGGACATGATCATCGTAGCCACCGTTACACCCGACATGATGTTCCCGTCGACGGCCTGCATCCTGCAGGAGAAACTGGGCGCTTCCCGCGCAGCCGCGCTGGACGTTTCGGCGGCCTGCACCGGGTTCCTTTACGGGATCGCCACGGGCAGCCAGTTCATTGCCAACGGACTGTACCGCTACGTGCTCGTCGTCGGGGTGGAAACCCTGTCCAAAATCACAAACTACAAGGACCGCAACACCTGCGTTCTGTTTGGCGACGGTGCCGGTGCGGCCCTGCTCGGACCGGTGGGCGAGGGCTTCGGATTCCAGGCGTTTGAGCTGGGCGCTGACGGTTCCGGCGGACCGCTCCTGTGTATGCCTGCGGGCGGGTCGCGGATTCCGGCCTCCAGCGAATCGGTGGAAAAAAACCTGCACTACATCTCGATGACCGGCAGTGAAGTGTTCAAATTCGCCGTCCGCGTCATGAATTCGGCGACGGAAGCGGTGCTGGAGAAGTCGGGGACACCGAAAGAAGCGATCGACCTGCTGGTTCCCCACCAGGCCAACAAACGGATTATCGACGCAGCCATCCAGCGCTTCGGCTTGTCGGAGGACAAAGTGGCGATCAACCTGGACCGCTACGGCAACATGTCGTCCGCGTCCATTCCCGTCGCGCTGGACGAAGCGGTGGCAGAGGGGCGCCTGAAAGAAGGCGACAACGTCGTCCTCGTCGGCTTCGGCGGAGGACTGACATGGGGTGCAGCCCTGTTGAAGTGGTCCACCACACCGGCTTAAAGGAGGAAATCGTGCAATGAGCAAAGTGGCTTTTGTCTTCCCGGGACAGGGGTCCCAGTTCGTCGGAATGGGTCGGTCGCTTGCCGAACAGTCCGCAGCTGCCCGCGAAGTGTTTGAACGTGCAGACGAAGCGCTCGGCTTTTCGCTGTCGTCGCTCTGCTTTGAAGGACCGGAAGAAGAGCTGCGGCTGACGGTCAACACGCAGCCGGCAATCCTGACGACCAGCGTCGCGGTTCTGGCCGCGCTTCGCGAGCAACGACCGGACGTGGCGCCCGATTACGTGGCCGGACACAGCCTGGGCGAGTATTCGGCGCTGGTGGCCGCCGAGTCGATGGCATTCGCCGACGCAGTGAAAGTGGTCCGCGCCCGCGGTCAATTCATGGAGGAGGCTGTGCCAGCCGGTCAGGGAGCGATGGCAGCCGTGCTCGGCATGGACCGGCAGGCCCTGCAGGACGTCTGCGAAACGGTGACTGCATCAGGTCACCCCGTCCAGCCCGCCAATATGAACGGCCCCGGACAGATCGTGATCTCCGGTACGGCGGAGGGTGTGCGGCTGGCCGGTGAGCAGGCGAAAGCGGCCGGCGCCAAACGCGTTCTGCCGCTCAACGTCAGCGGCCCGTTCCACTCCAGTCTGATGCAGCCAGCGGCGGAGCGGCTTAAGGGCGTGCTGGCCAACATTGACGTGAAAGACGCTCGGGTGCCGGTGGTGGCAAATGTATCGGCCCGTCCGGAGACGGCAGCGGCGGCAATTGTCGACAACCTCGTGAAGCAGGTGGCCGCTCCGGTACTGTGGGAGGATTCCGTCCGCTGGATGGCGGAACAGGGCGTTACCACCTTTGTGGAGATCGGCCCGGGCAAAGTGCTGGCTGGCCTGATCAAAAAGATTGCGCCGACGGGGACGACGATCGTTTCCGTTCAGGATATGGAATCGTTACATGAACTGTTGAACGGAGGGGTATTATGCTAGCAGGCAAAACCGCGCTGGTCACCGGCGCTTCCCGCGGAATCGGCCGCGCGATTGCACTGCGGCTGGCGGAAGCGGGAGCCAACGTCGTGGTCAACTACGCCGGCAGTGAGGCGGCGGCTGCGGAAACAGTGGCCAAGGTAAAGGAACTGGGGCGCGAGGCGATCATGATTCGTGCCAACGTGGCCAATGCCGAAGAAGTAAACGAGATGTTCAAAGAGGCGCTGGAGCGCTTCGGTACGATTGACATTCTCGTCAACAACGCTGGCATCACGCGCGACAATCTGCTGATGCGGATGAAAGAGGAAGAGTGGGACGAGGTGATCTCCACCAACCTGAAAGGCGTCTTCAACTGCCTGAAAGCGGCCACCCGTCCCATGATGAAACAGCGTTCCGGCAAGATAATCAATATCACTTCTGTCGTCGGCGTGCTGGGCAATCCCGGCCAAGCCAACTACGTGGCAGCCAAGGCCGGCGTAATCGGATTGACGAAGACGGCCGCGCGTGAGCTGGCATCCCGCGGCATTACCGTAAACGCGGTCGCCCCCGGTTTTATCGACACGGACATGACTGCGAACCTGCCCGAGGACGTCAAGGCGTCCATGCTGGGCCAGATTCCGTTGGGCCGACTCGGCCAGGCGGACGACATCGCCGGGGTGGTTCTGTTCCTCGCCTCGGACGCGGCCAACTACATGACCGGCCAAACCCTGCACGTCGACGGCGGCATGTACATGTAAGGCGCACGCGTATAAGCAGCAAGAGCCTGACTCAACTGGTGTTTTGCAGGCTCATCCACTATAATACGGGGAGAGGGGGTGAAGCAAAATGGCAGACACGTTGGAACGTGTGAAGAAAATCATCGTCGATCGTCTGGGTGTAGAGGAATCCAAGGTGACTTTGGAAGCTTCTTTCAAAGATGACTTGGGTGCCGACTCCCTGGATGTAGTGGAACTCGTAATGGAACTGGAAGACGAGTTCGATATGGAAATCTCTGACGAAGACGCTGAAAAAATCACTACTGTTGGTGAGGTTGTAGCTTACATAGAATCTCACAAGTAGTCTGTTCAGTGGAAGTCCCGTGTCACGCGGGACTTCTCCCTTCACACACCCGGCTCGATTTTGCCGCAGAGCTTTCCAACCGTAACCAGGCGAAGAACAAGGAAGCGGAGAGCTGACTTACACATAGAGGTGATCGTAATGAAACGACGAGTGGTGATTACCGGTGTCGGCGTCATCTCCCCCGTGGGTAATGACGCGAAGACCTTCTGGAACAGCTTGCTGGAAGGAAAATCGGGAATCGGGCGCATCACGGCATTTGACGCCTCCGACTACCCTACGCAGATTGCGGGGGAAGTAAAGGATTTCAATCCCGAGGCGTACCTGGACAAGAGGGAAATCCGACGTACAGACCGATTCGTTCAGTTTGCGTTGGCTGCCACCAAAATGGCGATGGAAGACGCCAAGTTGGAGATTACGGCTGAGAATGCGGAACGCGTGGGTGTATACATCGGATCAGGTATCGGCGGTCTGACTACCTGGGAAGAGCAGCACCTGGTGCTGTTGGAAAAGGGACCGCGCCGTGTCAGCCCGTTTTTTATCCCGATGATGATCGCCAACATGGCATCCGGAGCCGTCTCCATCCAGTACGGAGCAAAAGGGCCGACGTCCAGCGCAATTACCGCGTGCGCGACGGGGACGAACGCAATCGGAGATGCCTTCCGGCTGATCCAGCACGGTCACGCCGACGCGATGATCACCGGCGGTGCGGAAGCGACGATCCGGCCGATGGCGTTTGCCGGTTTCTGTTCCGCCAAAGCGATGTCCACCCGCAACGACGAGCCGGAAAAGGCGAGCCGTCCGTTTGACATCGACCGCGACGGGTTCGTCATGGGCGAAGGAGCGGGCGTGCTCATTCTCGAAGAGCTGGAGCACGCGAAAAAGCGGGGAGCAACCATTTTGGCGGAAGTGATCGGCTACGGCATGAGTGCGGACGCCTACCACATCACCGCCCCGTCACCGGAGGGGCAGGCCCGCTGCATGAGAAACGCGCTGCGTGACGCCGGTATTGAACCGACGGATGTGGATTATATTAATGCACACGGCACCTCTACGGATCAAGGTGACATTTCCGAAACGCAGGCGATCAAGAGCGTGTTTGGCGACCATGCCTACAAGCTGGCGGTCAGCTCGACCAAGTCGATGACCGGTCACATGCTCGGGGCGACCGGAGGTGTGGAAGCGATTGCGTCGGCGTTGGCGCTGCGCGATCAGATTCTCCCGCCGACGATCAACCTGGAGAACCCCGATCCTGAGTGCGACCTCGACTACGTACCCAATCAAGCGCGCAAGGCGGACGTGAAGGTAGCCATGTCCAACTCGTTTGGGTTTGGCGGTCACAATGCCACGATCGTCTTGAAGCGGTTTGAGGCATAAATGGTTCCTGCCGGAAAGAAGCGCAGGAAGTCTTCAAGAATGGTGGTGAGCGTCATGAACTTCTCGGAGCTGCAAGAAACCATCGGTATTCGATTTCGCGACGAGAACGTATTGCGGCAAGCCTTCACCCATTCTTCCTATGTCAATGAGCAGCGCGGCAAGCGCATCCAGGACAACGAGCGGCTGGAGTTTCTCGGCGATGCCGTCCTGGAACTGACCGTTTCGCAATTTCTCTACAAGACCTTCCCCAAAATGAGCGAAGGAGAAATGACGAAACTGCGGGCAGCGATTGTCTGCGAGCCGTCATTGGTCAAATTTGCCGAACTGCTAAACTTTGGCGATCTCGTTCTGCTGGGAAAAGGGGAAGAACTGACAGGCGGCCGGCAGCGGCCCGCGCTACTGGCGGACGTGTTTGAGGCGTTTATTGGCGCGCTTTACCTTGATCAGGGACTGGACGCAGTCTTTCACTTCATGGAAAAGTACGTCTATCCGCGAGTGGACAAGGGCGAGTTTGCCCAGGTCACCGACTTCAAGAGTCAGCTTCAGGAGTTCGTCCAGCAGGATAACCTGGGGGAAATTCAGTACCGCATCGTGGAGGAAAAGGGGCCGGCGCACAACCGGGAGTTTGTGTCCGAAGTGCTCCTGAACAACCGTCCGCTCGGCATGGGCAGCGGGCGATCCAAAAAAGAGGCGGAACAGCAGGCGGCTGCCCGGGCGTTGATCAAACTGGGAGCGAAGTAGATCGCCCGCTGATTCGTGAGAAAACCCGTTCTCCCCATGAGGGAAAACGGGTTTTTTTGTTAGGCTTGCTTTTTGGTCATGCCGTACTTTTTTAGCTTGTAGTTGAGATGTTGGCGGGAAATTCCCAGCCGCTCCCCCGCCTTGGTGATGTTTCCGTTGGTTTCGCGCAGGGCCTGGCGGATCAGCTCCTGCTCCAGCCGAGCGACTTGTTGCTCCAGACTGCCGGAGAGGCGAATCGGCGCGGTAACTGCCTGCGGCGCATCCGGAAAAGCGTCAGGGAGCTGCCGGATGATCATCTCGCGAAACGCGTACGGCAGGTGTTCGAACCGGATCGGGCCGTCGTCGTACATGAGATTGAGGCAGCCCTCGATCACGTGCTCCAACTGGCGGACATTGCCCGGCCAGGCGAACGCCAGCAGGTGGCTGTAAACGTCCGGATCGATGCCGGTCACCTTCACGTCAAGCGCTCTGCCATGCTTGGCCAGAAACGCGTCGATCAGGGCCGGAATGTCCTCCCTTCGCTTGCGCAGCGGCGGGATGTACAGGTTGACCACGCTCAGACGGTAAAACAAATCTTCACGAAGCCGCCCATGCCGGATGGCCTCCAGCGGATCTTCATTGATCGTGGCGATAATCCGCACATCCACGTCCACGACCTTGGCCGATCCCAGCCTTTGACATTTTTTCTCCTGCAAGACGCGCAAAAGCTTTGCCTGCAGATTGGGGCTCATCGCATTCAGTTCGTCCAGCAGCAGCGTGCCGCCGTTGGCCTGCTCAAACAGGCCCGGCCTGTCCACCGCCCCCGTAAAACTGCCCGGAGCGGTCCCAAAGAGCAGACCTTCCAGCAAACCTTCCGGCAGGGCCGCGCAGTTTTGCGCGATAAACGGTGCCGATCGCCGCGGACTTTCGTTGTGAATGCTCTGTGCAAATAACTCCTTTCCCGTGCCCGTCTCGCCGATGATCAGCACGGAGGAAGAAGAGCGTGCCGCCCGTCTCGCCTGTTCTACAATGTGTCCCATCTCGCGGCTGACGTAGACGATGTCCGTGAAACGGAAACGCGTCTGGTTCTGCCTGGGGAGCGGCCGGGGGGAGGCGGGCTTCGTCTCGTCCGCCTTGCGGAGCTGTTGGATGGATTCGGCCAGCTGCTTTTGCTCCGTGATGTCCCGCAAGACCTGAATCGCGCCCCGTTTCTGCTCGCCCACAAACAGGGGAGTGGTGCGGGAGAGCGTGGTCACTGCCCGGCCGTTCGGGGTAAAGTGCGTCTCCCGATGGTGCAGCGTTTTGGACAGTTTCATCGCCACCAATAGCGGGTTGGACTGCTCGTCGAGCGCGGGCCACACGTCAAACATGCGCCTGCCCCTGACTGACGCCGGCTCGCGAAGGTCGATCTCCCCCATCTTCCGGTTGTAAAAGAGGACCCGCCCCTCCGTGTTGACCACAAAGACCCCTTCCTCCAGTTCGTCCAGCACGGCGTCGTACAGGAGCTTGACTTCGTTCATGGCTTGCAGCTGGTATTTCAACTGCTGCTGCTGAGTCATGTTCTTAAGGATGATCACATATCGCGTCTGCTCCAGGTCGCGATAGAGCGGGACCACGTTGGCAATCAACTCCTGGGTGCCGATGCAGACGGAGATGCCGGTCGTTTCCTTGTCCGCCTTGAGATACCGGCCAAATGACCTGTCACCCAGCAATTCGCAGAGGGAGACACCGGCGAAATCCCCGGGGCCGAGCGAAAACAAGCGCATGGCCGAACGGTTGAGGTCCAGCACGCTGCCTTCCTCATCGACGATCACCATGCACTCAAAGCAGGCGTTCCACACGTCGTTGAGCGCAATCACAGTCATGGTGAAAAAAGCCCCCCTCTGGCGCAAAATGTTTGTCGTTTTGCCGGAAACGCCGTTTCAAAACAGCAGCATTCCTGACTTCACTATAGCTTCACTATAGGATCGTTTATCCAAATATTCAATAGATTCAAAAATATTTTGCGCAAAATTTTTTTCGGCGCTCTTTTTTTGTCGCTTTACTCCCTTGCAAAAACGCCTAAATGCCGAAGGAGCAGCTGGCATGCAGATTGCTTCCCGTAACGTGTGACAGCCCCTGAAAGGAGGATCATGATGACACTGGATCTGCGTCCCATCAAGGCGGTGGACGTCCACTGCCACCCGTATCTGCAGCAGGCATCCCCGCTGTCGCCTGCAGAATTTGTTCGCAAGCTGTCCTTATCCGTTGTTCCCGGCATGTTCCAAACCGTGGAACGCGGCCACCCCAAGCAGCCCGTTCCCGGAACCAACATGTACACGCAGATCACCATTCAGCGCTTGGCAGCGTATTACGGCTGTGATCCGGTGCTGGAAGAGGTGGTGGCCTGTCGCAATCGGCTGGCGAGCGATCCGCGGGAGTATACCCGGGCCTTGTTCCGTGACGCCAACATCGCCGGACTGCTGCTGGATTTCGGCTATCCGCAGCCGCGCCTGTCCGAGGAGGCATACGCCGACATGACGGGCGTGCCGTATTGGGAAGTGTACCGCATCGAGCCGGTCATGGTCAGGCTGCGGGAGGAGTGCAGGGAGTTTGGTTCGTTTGCCGAGCGGTATCGGGCCGATCTGCGCGAGGCGTTGAAAGGGGAGCGCATTCTCGGTTTGAAAACGATCATCGCCTACCGCAGCGGTCTGGAGATCGGCCCGATGGACGAGCGGGCGGCAGCGGAGGAGTACGCGGCATTCTGCTCTGATCCGCGGGCGACCGTTAAGGCGTTGCGCGATTACTGTCTGCACGTCGCCCTGGAAGAATGTACGGCAGCCGACAAGGCGATGCATATCCATACCGGCGTGGGCGACGGCGAGGTCGTGCTGACCAAGGCGAACCCCGCCAGGCTTATGAATCTTCTGCGCGACAAGAAGTACATCGACACAAAGGTGCACCTTGTCCACGGCGGTTATCCGTGGGTGGAGGAGGCAGCCTTTATCGCCAGTGTACTGCCCCGTGTCTATCTGGACATTTCCCTGCAGAATCCGTTTATCGGCCACGGGGTGGAGCGGATTCTCTCGCACGTCTTTGAATTTGCGCCGTTTTCCAAGGTGATGTACGGTTCGGACGCGTTTACCCTGCCGGAGATGAATTGGCTGGGCGTGCACTTGTTCAAGGAGTGCTTCACGCGCGTGCTGGAAGGGTGGATTGCGCGTGACTACATGGATGCCGACGTGGCCCTGCACATTGCCGAAGGGGTGCTGTACCGCAATTTTACCGAGGTGTACGAGATTGCCTGGTGAGGTGGGCTAGCATGATTGAGCAATTCGGTTACAAGCAGGAGTTGAAAAGAGCGCTCAGCTTTTGGGATCTGCTCGTGTACGGCTTGATCTTCATGGTGCCGATTGCGCCATTCGGCGTGTACGGCTACGTTGCCGATGCCTCGAAAGGGATGGTGGCGCTGGCATACCTGATCGGCATGGCCGGGATGATTTTTACGGCGTTGAGCTATGCGCGCATGTCTGAGGCGTTTCCCGTCGCTGGTTCGGTCTACGCGTACGCGCAGCGCGGCATCCACGAAACCGTGGGCTTCTTTTCCGGCTGGGCAATCCTGCTGGACTACATCCTCATCCCTTCCCTCTGTTACGTGGTGAGCGCCAACGCGCTGACTTCCCTGGTTCCGACGATTCCCGCCTGGGTCTGGATCGTGCTGTTTCTCGCCGTCAACACGGTCATCAACGTGCGCGGCGTGGAGTTCACGGCGAGAGCCAACAAGATCATGCTGATCATCCTGTTCGCCGTGCTGGTGTTGTTTTTGATCGCCGGCGTCACCGCGCTGCTGGGGAGCGGCGGTTTTACCGTCAAGCCGATCTATGACGCGGAACATTTTGACCTGAATCTGGTGATGAGTGCAGTCTCCATCGCAGTTCTCTCCTTTCTCGGGTTTGACGCGATATCCACGCTCTCCGAAGAGGTCAAAGGGGGCAGCAAGGCGGTCGGGCGGGCAAGCGTGACAGCACTCTTCACCGTCGGTTTTCTGTTTATCGCGCAGACCTGGGTGGCGAGCGATCTGGGGCGAGGCATGCAGTTTGACAGTCTCGATACGGCTTTCTACGAAATCGCCGGTGCCGCCGGAGGAGTGTGGCTGAAGACGGTGTCCATCCTCGCCACTGTTTTGTCGTGGGGCATCTCTGCGGCGCTGGTGGCGCAGGCGGCCATATCCCGCATTCTGTTTTCGATGGGGCGCGACCGCAAACTTCCCGCTGTTTTGGCCAAGGTCCATCCCCGGTACCAAACGCCCTACGTGAGCACCGTGCTTGTCGCGGTGGTGTCGCTGATCGTCAGTCTCGGCTTTCAAGACCACATGCCGCTGCTCACCAATCTGGTCAACTTCGGGGCGCTCACCAGTTTTGTGGTGCTCCATCTGTCCGTCATTGTCCATTTCACCATTCGCCAAAAATCCCGGCAGGTTGTCGCTCATTTGCTCTGTCCACTGATCGGTATGAGCGTAATCGCCTACGTGCTGACCTCCATGGATCCGCTGGCGATCAAGGCGGGAATCGCCTGGCTGGCGCTGGGGGCAGTGTACCTCTTCATCCGCAGCCGCGTGTTCAAGGACAAGTCAACGACGCTGGAATTGTAAGCCGTTTCGCATGCAGCACCTTACAGGAAAGGAGAGACGCATGATGTACACAGCAGACGATGTCATGAAGATTGTAAAGGAACAGGAGATTGAATTCATTCGCGTGGAGTTTCTGGACTACGCCGGGTTGATCCGAGGCAGAACGATTCGCCCGGACAATTTGCGGGATGCGATGGAGAGAGGCATCAACTTCAGCACGGCCATCATGAGTTTCGACAGCTTCGACGAGTACATTCCCAACCCGATGTACGGGGCCGGGGACGGTGATTTCTTCGCCGTTCCGGATCCAGCTACCTTTGTCATCCTGCCCTACCGCAGAAAAACCGCCCGCATGCTTTGCGACCTGGTGGACGAAAACGGCGACCCCTGGCCGGGCTGTCCCCGCCATGCGCTGAAGCGGCTGCTGAAGGAAGTGGAGTCGGTCATGGGCGGCAGGATGTACATGGCTTACGAGCAGGAGGCCTACCTGTTACGAGAGGAAAACGGCCGGCTCGTCCCCGCCGACGACAGCCACTGTTTTTCTCCTGACGGCGTCGATATCCAGGAGGATTTCGTGCAATCGTTCGTCCACGCGCTGGAGGCGATGGGCGTGAGGACTGAACAGATTTCCAGCGAATACGGACCGGGTCAACTGGAAGTCAACCTGCGCTACACGCATGCTTTACAGGCGACGGATGACCAGGTGACGTTCAAGCAGGTGTTCAAGCAGATCGCGCGCGACAAGGGACTGATCGGCACACTGATGCCCAAGCCGTTCGAGCACCTGGCCGGCAGTGGCCTGCACGTGCACATCAGCCTGTACAACGACGCGGGAGAGAACCTGTTCGCCGACAACACTGACCCGCGTGGACTGGATTTGTCGGAAAAGGCGTACCATTTTATCGGCGGCCTGCTCAAACACGGCCGCTCCCTGATCGCCATCGGAGCGCCGAGCATCAATTCGTACAAGCGGATGCGGCCGGGCACGTGGGCGCCGGCCCACATCTGCTACGGCGCAGGCAATCGCTCCGTCCTGGTGCGCATCCCGGAGAAGCGGCGTACTCGCCGGTTTGAATTCCGCGGGGGAGACGGCACCTGCAATCCATACCTGCTGTCAGCCTGTCTCGTGGCCGCCGGTCTCGACGGCATTCACAACCGCATTCATCCCGGCGAGCCGGCGAGCGATGACGTCAGCTGGCTCACTGAGGCGCAGATGCAGGAACGGGGGATTGCCCGCCTGCCGCGGACGCTGGAAGAGGCGGTGGACAGCCTGAGCCAGGACACCATATTGGCCCAGGCGATCGGCCGCGAGATCTGGGAAGAGTATATCAAGATAAAGCGTACGGAATGGGAGAAATACACCCGGCACGTAAGCGACTGGGAACGCCGGCTGTTTGCGCAGCGGTTTTGACCACAAAGGCATACAGGTGAACGAAACAGGCTCTTCTTCGGCGGGATGCCGGAGAGGAGCTTCTTTGTTCTCGACAAACGGCCGTTCTGTGATAAACTATTACAGTTGCAGGCAAGCCTTAAAAACGCTGCCTGCTTCGCGATCGTCTTTTGGCCATTGACATGCTTCTGTTCCGCAGGCGGGACAAGCGGTGCCAGGGAAGACGGACGACAAGAACCATGCGTTAGGCGAAGACTGTTTTTTTCCGTCCGCCAAAAAACCGGCAGCATCGGGTTTGTCTATGTGCCTGGTGGGGAAAGGTCTTCGTTCGGCTGTTATTCTATGGTACACTAATCTCACATTGGGTTTTATGCAGATGACTTGCTCCTGTTTCCCAGCAGGGGCTTTCTTTCAGGGCCCCCGCCCGGCGGCGACACGGGCCCGCTCGGCAGGCGGCAGCGCCGGACGCAGCGGGTGTGTGATCGCATGCGCCGGACGGGTTTTTAAGGAGGACCATCAGTATGTATTTGAAACGCCTGGAACTGGTTGGGTTCAAATCGTTTGCCGACCGGACCGAGTTGGAATTCGTGCCCGGAGTGACGGCTGTCGTCGGGCCGAACGGAAGCGGCAAGAGCAACGTCTCCGACTCGATCCGCTGGGTGCTTGGCGAACAGAGCGCCAAATCGCTGCGCGGGGCAAAGATGGAAGACATCATCTTTGCCGGAAGCGATACGCGCAAGCCGCTCAACTTCGCAGAAGTGACGTTGACGCTGGACAATACCGACCGTTCTCTCGACGTCGAATATACGGAAGTCTCTGTCACCCGCCGGGTCTACCGTTCCGGTGAGAGTGAATACTACATAAACAACCGGGCCTGCCGGCTCAAGGACATCATGGAGCTGTTCATGGACACGGGTCTCGGCAAAGAGGCCTACTCCATCATCGGACAGGGAAAAATCGAGGAGATCTTAAGCACCAAGGCAGAGGATCGCCGCGGCATTTTTGAGGAAGCGGCCGGCATCGTCAAGTACAAGACCCGCAAGCGGGAAGCGGAGAAGAAGCTGGACGAGACGGAACAAAACCTCGTGCGGATTCACGACATCGTCAGCGAAATCAACGAACAGATCGGTCCGCTGAAGGAACAGGCGGACACTGCGCGCAAATATAACGAACTGCGCCAGACGCTGATGGAACACGAGGTGGCGCTCTACGTCCAGCAGATCGAGGCGGCGCACGCCAAATGGGAGGAAGCAAGCCGCCGCGTGCAGGAGCTTCAAGAGCAGTTGGCCTTACAGACGACCCAGGCCTCGAAGCGGGAAGCCGACTTGGAGCAGGCCCGCTTTCACGTCAGCCAAATCGACCAATCCATCGAGGAATTGCAGCAAGTGCTGCTGTCCGTGAGCGAAGAGACGGAGAAAGTGGAAGGTCAGCGGGAAGTGCTCAAGGAACGGCTGCGCAACCTGGCCGCCAACCGGCAGCAGACGATGGAACAGATGCACCGCATCACGGAAAAGCGGCATGCCGTCGAGGCCGAGCTGGCGGAAGGAGAGCAGCTGGTCGAGGAAACCAAGCAGCGCATGGATGATGCCCAGGCGTCGCTGAAGGAGGCGGAAGACCAGTTTGCCGCCATGCTCCAGTCGCTCAGCGACGATGTCGAGCGATTGAAAGGAGACTACTTTGAAAAACTGAATGAGATGGCCAATCTGCGCAACGAAATCCGCCACCAGCAGCAGTTGAGCCAGACCAGCCAGGCCCGGGCGGAGCGGCTGGAGCTGGAAAAAGAGCGGCTCAATCAGGAAGAGGCGGCCCGCCAGACCAAGCTGGCCGAGCTGAACGTACAGCTTCAGGAGATTGACCTGTCGATTCAGGAGACACTGACGCGTTACAAGGAAACGATCGAGCAGATCCGCGAGGGACAAGCCCGTCTGGAGGCGTCCCGCCGGGAACTGCGTCAGTGGGAGCAGAAGCGGGAAGCGGCCAAATCGCGGCGCGACCTGCTGCGGGAGATGCAGGCGGAATTTGCCGGTTTCCAGCAAGGGGTCAAGGAAATCCTCAAGGCTCGCGAGCGCGGCTTCGCAGGGATTCACGGAGCCGTCGCCGAACTGGTCACGGTGCCGGAAAAGTACGAGACTGCCGTAGAGGTGGCATTGGGCGGCGC
Source organism: Brevibacillus sp. MCWH (assembly GCF_013096935.1). Lineage (NCBI taxonomy): Bacteria > Bacillati > Bacillota > Bacilli > Caryophanales > Paenibacillaceae > Brevibacillus > Brevibacillus sp. MCWH. The sequence goes on from NZ_SDLF01000019.1 coordinate 21,241, forward strand.
CCTGCAGAACGTGGTCGTCGAGGACGAAGCGGCCGGCCGGGCAGCCATCGCCTACCTGAAACAGCACAATGCAGGACGGGCTACCTTCCTGCCGCTTGACGTGATTCGGCCGCGCAGCCTGCAGGCGGACGAAAAACGGCTGTTGAGCAGACAGGACGGCGTGGTCGGCATCGCCAGCGAACTGGTCTCGTTTCAGGAGACGTACCGTCCCATTGTCGAATCCCTGTTGGGCAATGTGATTGTTACAGAAACATTGGAGCAGGCCAACCGCGTGGCGCGGGCGCTGAACTACCGCTGCCGCGTCGTCACGCTGGAAGGGGACATCGTCAACGCCGGCGGTTCCATGACCGGGGGCGCGCTGAAAAAGAATACGACCAATCTGCTGGGCCGCAGCCGTCAGGCGGAAGAGCTGGAGGCGCAGATGGCCGAGATCGAAGAGGCCATTGCCGGGCATACTACGCGTATGGAACAACTGGCCGAAGAACTCAAGCGGATCGAGCAGGAGCAGGAGCGGCTTCGCACACAGGGTGAATCGCTGCGGCTGAAGGAACAGGAAGTAAAGGGGCTGTTGCAGCAAACGGAAGCGGAAGGCCGCTCGCTGGCGGAACGGGCCATGCTCGTCGACCAGGACGTGGCCAGCTACCGCCGCGAGATGGAGGAAGCGGGACGGAAACTGGCAGAACTGGAGGCGGCCTTGGCCGTCATGGAAAAAGAAGAAAAGCAGCTGTCCGAACAGATTACCGCAGCCGAAGCAAAGCGGCAGGAACAGCTCGAATCCAAGGAAGAGATGAATCAGAAGATCACCAGCCTGAAGGTGCTGAACGCTCAGGTGAAGCAGGAACACCAGTCCCGCGTGGAGCACTTGGAGCGGCTCGCGGAACAGCGCGCGTCGCTTCTGCGGGAGTGGGGGGAATTGAACCAAACGCTGGCTTCGCTGGACGAGCTGGAGCGGACCAACGAGTCCTCCAGCGGCGAACTGGAGCAAAAGATCACCGAACTGCGGCAGGACAAGGAGCGCGTCGCAGGGCTGATCCAGGAGCGGCGCAGCGAGAGAGCCACCCTCTACCATCAGCAGGAGCAGGTGGAGCAAGAGGTCAGGGAAATCCGCAAGCAGGTGAAGGCGCTCGAGGAAGGACTGCATCAGGAAGAGGTGAAGGCCAACCGCTTCGAAGTGGAACTGGATCATCTCCTGAACAAACTCTCCGAAGAATACGAAATCAGCTACGACCTGGCCAGACAAAAGTACCCGCCCCGCGGCGACATGGCGGAGGAGCACCAGATTGTCAACCGCCTGAAAAAAGAGATTGCCGCGCTGGGGACGGTCAACCTGGGCGCCATCGAAGAGTACGAGCGGCTCAGTGAGCGCCATCAGTTCCTGAGCGCGCAGGAGGCCGATCTGAACGAGGCCAAGACGATGCTCTATCAAGTGATCGAAGAGATGGACACCGAGATGTCCCGCCGTTTCAAAGAGACGTTTGACGCCATCCGGGAACAGTTCCGTGATGTGTTTGTACAGCTGTTCGGCGGAGGCCGCGCCGACCTGATGCTGTCCAATCCGGACAATCTGCTGGAGACAGGGATTGACATTGTCGCACAGCCGCCCGGCAAAAAGCTGCAAAACCTGGCGCTTCTGTCCGGCGGTGAACGGGCGCTGACCGCGATGGCTCTCCTGTTTGCCATTCTTCGGGTCAAGCCGGTGCCGTTTTGCGTGCTGGACGAGGTGGAGGCGGCGCTGGACGAAGCCAACGTCAACCGGTTTGCCGAGTACATGCACCAGTTCAGCAGCCAGACGCAGTTCATCTGCGTCACCCACCGCAAGGGGACGATGGAGAGCGCCGATGTGCTGTACGGGGTGACGATGCAGGAAGGCGGCGTGTCCAAAATCGTCTCGGTCAAGCTGGAAGATACCAAAACATTTATCGAATCCGCTTCGTAAAGGGAGATGACCATGAGTTTTTTCAAACGCCTGCGTGACGCCATCGTGCAAAAGTCGGAGGCAGTTACGCAAAAATTTACCGAAGGCCTGGCCAAAACCAGGGACCTGCTGGTGGAAAAGGTGGAAGACCTGGTTCGCCGGTACAAGAAAATCGACGACGATTTCTTTGACGAGCTGGAAGAGATCCTGATCACGGCCGATGTCGGCGTCAACACCGTGATGGAGCTGATTGACGAACTGCGCGACGAGGTGCGCAAGCAAAAAATCGAGAACGCCATGGATCTGCAGCCGATTCTGTCGGAAAAGCTGGTCGCCCTGCTGAAAAACGACCAGGGCCAGGATGCCGGCCTGAACGTGCAGGACGGGCGGCTGAACGTCATCCTGTTCGTCGGCGTCAACGGCGTGGGCAAGACGACCACGATCGGCAAGATGGCGCACATGTTCAAACAGCAGGGGAAAAAGGTGCTGCTGGCGGCAGGGGACACGTTCCGGGCGGCTGCGATCGAACAACTTGAGGTGTGGGGCGAACGCGTCGGCGTGGATGTGATCAAGCACCAGCAGGGAGCAGACCCCGCAGCGGTCATCTACGACGCCGTACAGGCGGCCAAATCGCGCGGCGTGGACGTGCTTTTGTGCGATACCGCGGGACGCCTGCAAAACAAGGTGAACCTGATGGAAGAGCTGAGCAAGGTGCACCGCGTCGTGCAGCGGGAACTGCCGGGCGCTCCGCATGAAGTGCTGCTCGTGCTGGACGCGACGACGGGGCAAAACGCGCTCTCCCAGGCCAAGACGTTCGGCCAGGCGGCCGGTGTGACGGGCATTGTGCTGACCAAGCTGGACGGGACGGCCAAAGGCGGGATTGTCATCGCCATCCGCAACGAGCTGAACATCCCCGTCAAATACGTCGGCCTCGGGGAAAAGGTGGACGACCTGCAGCCGTTTGACCCTGAGCAGTTTGTGCACGCGCTGTTTGCCGGGTTGATCGCGCAGGAGACTGCGGCGGAAGAGCAGCAGTAACAAGGTGCAGATAGGGACAGGAAACCTGTATTGCTTTCACGGCGATACAGGTTTTTTTCGTATGGGATGAACCGGAAGTGCCCCCATCCGTTTGTATGCCTGTCACCCTCGTAGGAAATACTCCCTATTTAGGGTGCACGAAAAGGCGGTGTGTCACATGAACATTCTTCGAAGGCTGTTCCCTGCCATGTTTTCGGCGTTTCATGCCAAAGACGAACCTGCACACGGGGACGAACAGCCCCCGACCGATTCGTCCCTGACGGTTGAAGAGCTGCAGAAACGGTTCTGTCACGTTCATGATGCCTGTGTGAAAGATTTGCAGGTAAATGCCCAGACAGTCACGCTGTTTTATATTCGCTCCCTGATCGATGCGGACCAGTTGCGAGAGGGGATTCTGCTCCCGCTGGTACACGGGGATTACAACTGCGCTAGCCGCGCCATCATTTCCGATCAGGTCAAGCCGGTTCCCAATCTGGAAAAGGCGATTGAACAAGCCCTGCAGGGCGCCGTTATCGTGTTTGGCGAAGGACGGGTATTTGCCGTGCATATTCCCAGCACCATCAGCCGTTCCATTGAAAGCTCGGAGCAGGAAGCCATCGTCTACGGACCAAAGGACAGCCTGAGCGAGCAGTTGGATCACAATCTGACCATGATCCGCAGGCGGTTGCCCGTGCCGGAACTGAAGTACTGTTTGTTTACCCTGGGAACGTTGAGCAAAACAAACGTCGCGCTGCTATACATCGAGGGAATTGCCAATCCGGAAAACATCCGGCTCGCATTTGAAAAGACATCCAACATTGATTTCGATGTATTTTTTGATTCGTCGCATGTCAGTGCGTTTTTGGAGGATCACATGGGCAGCGTTTTTCCGCAGTTTCAGCAGACAGACAGGCCGGACGCGGTAGCCGCCGCACTGGCCAGCGGAAAAATTGTCTGGCTGGTCGCCAATACGCCGTTCGCGCTGATTGCCCCCGTTACGTTTTTTGATCTGTTTCAGTCTCCCGAAGATTACATCCACCGCTGGATGGTCAGCAGCTTCTTGCGGTCCCTTCGTTTCTTTGCCTTTTTGTTTGCCATCGTCCTGACACCGGTGTATGTGGCGCTGACCACGCACCATTACTATTCGATGCCGCTGGAATTGCTGTACCTGCTTATGGAGTCGAGGAGCGAGATTCCCTTTACTCCGATTTGGGAGGCCATGTTCATGCTGCTCACCCTCGAGATTCTGAAGGAGGCCAGCTTGCGGATGCCCACCAAGTCCGGCCAGACGCTCGGGATTGTCGGGGGAATTGTCGTCGGTCAGGCTGCCGTCGAAGCGAATGTCGCGAGCAATATTTTGATCATCCACATTGCCGTCTCCGCCATCGCGTCGTTTCTGGTGCCGAATTACCTGATGACGAACTCCAGCAAATTGATCCAGTTCGCCCTGCTGATCCTTGCCGCCTGGCTGGGGATGTGGGGAATCATTTTCGGAATGGTGTTGGTGCTTATCCATTTAACCGGGCTCACGTCCTTGAAGCAGCCGTATTTTGCTCCCCTTACCCCAATGTATTGGAGAGATTGGAAGGATACGATCGTTCGGCTGCCGTTGAAGTTGATGAAACAGCGGCCTGAGCACCTGCGACCGGTGGCGAAATCGAGAATGAAAAAGGAGATCCGATGAAGAGCAGTTCGTTGTTTGACCATGACAAGCCGCTTCAGCCATGGATGTGGGCTGTTTTGGTGAACAGGATGCAAGTCGGCTACTTCATGCTGATCCTGCCGAACGTGCTGGTTCAACCGTATATGGTCTGGATCATTTTGCTTGCAGGATGTTTGGCTCTTCTCAACATGTGGGTAATCGGAAAGGGCCTGGAAGTCAGTTACCAGCAGCATGAAACGGAAGGATGGCAGCCGTTTATGGGGAGCGTGTGGATGCGCTTGTTGATGGTCCCCTGCCTGGTCATCATGCTGTTGAAATTGATAATTGTCGTGATAGGGTATGTAAGCATCGTGCACCAGATCCTGTTTCCCTCCGTCAATACCGGGACATTCGTCGTCTTGATGATGTTCGCCGGATATTATTTGGCGAAACACGGGATGTTGACGGTGCTTCGTTTTGGCGTGATCGCCTTTCTGATGTCCGCCTGGATTCTCGTCCTGTACGGGTATTATTTGTTGCCCCAGGAAGCGAACTATACCCATCTGTATCCGATCATCCCGCTGCAGTGGCCCTCCCACTGGTTCGAATCTCTGTTGTTCGTATGGGCGGCGTTAGCCGGGCCGGAATATTTCGTTGTGTTGGGGCCGTGGACGGGGGGGAAGCGGCTGACCAAATACATCCTGACAGGGAACGTTGCGTCACTCTTCGAATACGTGTATTTCTTTTTCGTTTCGCTGCTGTTTTTCGGTTCTTCCTATCTGAAATCCATTGATATTGCGCTGGTCCAACTGGTGCGTTACATCCAACTTCCTTTTTTTGAACGCGTTGATATGATCGTGGTGCCTGCATACATGGCCCCCATTGTCCTGGTGATCGCGCTGCTGATGCTTTACGTATACGGAGCCCTTCGCATTCTGCTGAAGCAAATCCACAAGCCGCCGCATGCAAGAGGGTTTTTCATGGTGTCATTGGCGGTGGTGGGGTATCTGCTGATTGTCGATCACTGGCTGTGGACATCGGAAACCCAAAGACGCATGTGGGAACAACTGCAGATGGTTGTCGGCGGTGCATCCTTTGCATTGACTCCCGCCCTGTTTCTTGTGCTGCATGCCGTGCAATCAAGGAGGCGAAAAAGTGAAAAAGCGCAGTAACAGCCTGATATTCTTCACGATGCTGCTGATGCTGTCCGGCTGCGGCTCATGGTCGGTGAAAAACAACATCATTGAGGAAATCTCGCCGACAATCCTGCTGTATGTCGGCCGGGGAGCGGACAAACACCTGGAGCAGGCAACCTTGATCCCGCCTCTGGTCGAGGAAAAGAAACGGGTGATCACGGCAAACGTCAGGCTGATGAAGGAAGGACGAATCCAACTGAACCAGAAGTACTACCGCGAGATGAAAAGCGGGCAGCTGCGCATGCTCTTTATTTCCAAAAGTCTCGCCCGGGAAGACATCCTGCCCATTGTCAACACCATGATGATTGATCCCGAAATCTCCGACCGCCTGTATCTGATCGTCGTGGAAGGAGATTTTCTCGCGTACTTGAACAAGCAGGTAGTAAAACAGCAGGAAATGATCGAATTTTATCTGTACAAGATGCTGGCTCACTATGAGCAGCAGGGGGAAATCACGGTGACCAATCTGCACGGTTTTATGGAAGCGTATTTTTCCCCTTATGCAGATCCGAAGATACCGCTGTTCACCACGAACGGAACCGATTTGATCTATAAAGGAACGGCGCTGTTTCACAACGGCAAAATGGTGGGCGAAATCACGACACTTGACGATCCCCTGTTCCAAATTCTCAACCGACCGACGCGATTTCAAAAGTTGCTGTCCCTGCCGGAACAAAGAGTTACGCTGGGGTCGCTGCACACGGAAACAAAGGTGACGGTACAACCTACAGGCGATGTGAAGATTTACATCGAAGGAACCGGGAGGGTGGAAGAATACCAGGGCGAGCGGGACCTGAACCAACCGGAAGCAGCGCAGCAGTTGACGAGGGAGTTGGAAGCGGTTCTGGAACAGAAGGCCGCCCTTCTTGTAAAAAAGCTGCAGCAGTTGAGGATTGACCCGCTGCGGATCGGAGAACGCACCCTGGGCCCCTTTTCTCAGCCATACACAGAGGAAACATGGAAAGCAGCGTGGCCCACCATGCGAGTCCATGTGGACGTGCATTTGCAGCTGGAAAGTCTGGGATTGCTGAAGATGAAAAAATGACGAAGCCCTTGCATGGCCCGTCGGGAGCAGCAAGGGCTTCTTATCTGTCAGTTGCGGCTGCGAATCTCCTGCCGCATGAACAACACGTAGGACGCGGCAAAACACACGGCGGCAGCCGCAAGCAGTCCCGTCACCTGCGGCCAGACCAGCAGCAGGCTTTGCCCAAACGGCAGCGGACTGGGAATCGCGCCGTATATCTGTTCCATCGTCAGCGGCCCCAGGCTGCGGACGGATGGCGTCAGCATCGTCGTGGTGGCCTCGCTGAACAACTGGCTCGGCGACAAGCGGGAGAGGTATAAAATGAACTGCTGATGGGACAGCACGTTCTCCGGCGTCTGCACAGCCGGTGCCGTGGCACTGGCCGTCAGGTTGACCAGCAGCGGAAAAAAGACGCTGAAGAACAGCCAGACGGCAATGCCGGCCAGCGCGGACGTGGCCGCCTGGCGAAAGCGGGTGGAAAACAGGATGCTCACGCTCAGCCAAAAGGCCACGTACAGCACGCTCAGCGCCAGGAAAAAGACCATGCGGGCCAATTCCTCCGGTGTAGGCGGAATGCCGATGGCGATCAGTCCCAGCCCCATGACGAGGAATCCCAGAGCAAACAGCAGGACGGTGATGACGATGAGCGCTGCGACAAATTTGGCGTTGATGACGGTGTCACGGTGCAGCGGTTGGGACAACAGCCGGCTCAGCGTGCCCTTGTTTCGCTCCGAACTGATCGCGTCAAAGCCCATCCCGATCCCCAGCAGCGGGCCGAGAAAGCTGACAAAGGTAATAAACGGCGGCAGCGTGCCGTCTGAGATCGTAAACAGCTTCAAGAACAGAAAGGATGATCCGCCGTCCTGTTTGGGCACCGCCTCCCGGATCGTCGACAGGGCGGTGTACAGCGATCCGATGCAGGTCAGGACCAGGATCGACACCAGGATAACAAAACGCCAGCTGCGCAGGTGGTCGGCCATTTCCTTTTGCACCATCACCCAAAACGGGTGGAGAGATTCCGCGCGGGGACGAACAAACCGGTCAAACACGGACATCCCCCCCTTCAAAATAGCGGTGATAGATTTCGTCCAGCCCGTACGCTTTTGTGTTCAGGCGGTGCAGAGCAGCTCCGGATTGGACAGCCAGCCGGGCGATCTCGGGAGCAGCGTCGGTCCGGCAGGAGAGGAGCAGACTCCCGTCATCCCTGCGTTCGACGCGGCTCACCGGTTCCAGACTGACCAACCGATCGACCAGTTCGTCGCTGACCGGCCGCACATCGACTTCGATCAAGATCGGCTCATCGGCAAACAGTTGGGCTGACAGCTGGGCCAGGGTGCCTTCCGCCAGCAGTCTGCCCGCCACGAACAGCCCGACGCGGTCGCAGATTTGCTGCACCTGGTGCAGATGGTGGGAGGAGAGCAGGACGGTAATTCCCTCGTCTCTGCTCAGCCGCTGGATCAACTGGAGAAAGTCGCGGACGCCCTCCGGGTCAAGCCCCAGCGTCGGCTCGTCGAGGATGATCACTTCGGGCTGTTTCATCAAGACGTCGGCCAGCCCCAGCCGCTGCCGCATCCCTCGGGAAAACGTTCCCGCCCGTTTGTGGCCGTGTTCGCTCAAGCCGACGCGCTCCAGCAGCCGGAGCGCCCGTTCTCTTCCCGTCTCATCGGGTATGCCGTTCAGCCGCGCCGTGAAGAGCAGGTTTTCCAGCCCGCTCATGTCGTCGTAGAAGCCCACGTCGTCCGGCAGGTACCCCACTTTTCGCTTGACGGCCAGCGGATCGCGCGTCGGGTCGTGGCCCGCCACCCGGACGATGCCCGACGTGGGTTCCGTCAATCCCAGCATCATCAGGATCGTCGTCGATTTTCCCGCGCCGTTTGGTCCCAGCAGGCCGAAGATTTCGCCGCGGCGGATGGTCAGGGTCAAGTTGTCCACCGCTTTGAAACTGCCGTACTCTTTCGTCAGTGAAGACAACGTGATGACGTCTTCCGCCATGTGTTACCGCCTCCCGTAGGTGCGGAACAGGTAGACGACACCACCCGCGACGGCGAGAATGACCAAAACGCCCAACCAGCCCCACAGCACCGAGGTTTCGACAGCGACGCGAAACTCCGCATCCGCAGCGGCCTCCGGCGCGGTGGCGCTGACATCGACGACGTAGTCACCGGCGATTGCCTTGCTGTCTGCCTTGATCGTGGCGGTCACGTCCGCCTTTTGTCCCGCTGCCAGTTTGTCGATTCGCTTCGGTTCAAAGGTCACCTCCCAGTTGACGGGCGTGCTCGCGGAGAGTTCCACGTTGCGCAGATCGGCCGTCCCGGTGTTGCTCACCTGCAGCTGGAGCGTCCGCGTGCCGCCGGCGGTCACGTCTGTGCTCAGCAAGCCGGTCGGAGTGCCGACCTCCAGGCCATATGTGCCGGTAATCACTGCTTCCAGCTCCATCTGGGCAGAAGTGGAGGAGGTGGCCGCCTTCACCGGAAATTTGTACGATCCCGATTTCACTTTTTTCGGCGGACGGATTTCGACGACGATGTCCTTTGAGCCGTTCGCGTCCACCTGCACGGACGTGACTGCTTTTCCGTCCGCCTTAAACTGCACGTCCCATCCTTCCGGTGCTTGCGCGGTCAGGGAGTAGAGCTGCTTTTGCGCAGTCCGGTTGCGCAGGGTGGCGCTGTATTGAAATTGCGAGTCGGCGGGTCCCTCCATGTTTGGCTGCTCGCTTATCAGTTCCGTCTTGAACGAGCCCTGTTGCGAGACGTTGACGGTGAGCGGCAGGACCGCTTTCCCTTTGGCGCTCAGCTCGAAGCGATAGGTCCCCTTGTTCACGTCGAGCGGGACGTCCACCTGCAGGGTGACGGAGCGGGAATCATTGGGCTTGACGGAGATCGTCTGTACGCTCCACCCGTCGGCGGTGATTTCCGCTTCCCACTTGGCCGGCAGGTGTTCCACCTCAAGCTCCGCGCTTTCGATGGCGCTTCCGTTGTTGATCACATCGACGCTGTACTGGATTGACTCACCCGGCGTCACCGTGATGGCAGGATACGGCGTGTACAGGCTCAACGATCCTGCGGCGTCGGCCCGGGCAGAGGCAGCGGCGGCGAGGCCGAGGGCAAGTGCCAGTGCCAGCGCCCACTGCCGGTTCCACTTGCATTTCATGATGACAATTCCCCCTTTTACCGTCGATAGTTGCTTTCACCCCGTATACGCGGAAACATGTGCACGCGGATTTGTCGGCTGGCAAAATTTTTGCTTTCGGCTGGGCCCGGTCAGGGCAATCGCTGCTGCACCCAATTGCGCATGGGCGCCTTTTTTGTTACAAGAAAATTGGGAAAGAGGCATCGGCTAAGGGGGAGGAAGGGCGTGTCGAAACAACACCTGGAAGGGGAGCGCCTGCTCATGGAAATGGGACGCGGCTCACGGGCGGCGTTGGAAGCCTTTTACGAACGGTACGCCGCTTTCGTCTACCGCATCGCTTTGCGGATGCTGCACGATCCCATGGAGGCGGAGGACTTGTGTCACGACATTTTTCTCGAAGCCTACCGGACAGCGGCGCAGTACGACCGGCAGCGGGGCAGTGTCGAGGCGTGGCTCGCGGTAAAAACCAGGTCGCGCTGCATGGACCGCCTGCGCAGGATTCAGGCCAGCCAGCAGCGGGAACAGACGGCGGCCACCCACCAGCTGCAGGATGACTCGGTGGAAGAATCGGTCTTGGCAAAGCTGGAACGAGAAACGGTGCGAAACGTGCTGAACCGCATTCCCGAAGCGCAGCGGCAGGCGGTTTACGGGGCCTATTTTCAGGCGAAAACCCATCGGGAGCTGGCTGAAATCATGGCCCGGCCGATTGGAACGATCAAGTCGCTGATACGCTACGGCTTGCACAACCTGCGAAAGCAGTTGGCGGAGACGGGATGGCACGGAAGCGGCAAGGGAGGCGATAAGCGTGGCTGACAAGCATTGCGGCGTGTACGAGGAAGACGTGATCGACCTGGTGCTCGGCAAACACTCCGCTGAGCGCAGCGAGGAACTGGCGCGGCATCTGCAACACTGTTCCCGCTGTGCCGCACTGCATCGCGAGTGGGCGGTAATACTGGACAGTAGCGGTGAAGTCGGAGCACCCGCTGAACGCCTTCAGCCAGCGCAGGAAACGAAACCCTCGCCCCGGCTGAAAACGCGGCTGCTTCGCTCCGTCGACATGAACAACAGGCTGCCGCGCCGGCGTGCAGCGGCCCTGTCCTCAGCGGCGGCCTGCGTTCTGCTGGCGGCCATGGCTTTCGTCCCGCTGCGAGGAGACGAGATGGAGCGGGCAGAGCCGTCACCGGTTTTTATCAGTGAACCTGCCACCTCCCTGTTCCTTACGCAAAACCGGATCGTCAACGACCCGAAAACAGTGCTGCATCAGGCGGTGCCCGTGATGCGGACCAACGTCAGGGGATATGTCTGGATCAACGACATGTCCAACGAACTGCTGATCCTGGCGGAAGGACTGGACCCGCTGGAAGAGAAGGATTATCAGGTCTGGTTTATCATCGGAGACAGCAGGGCAAACGCAGGTGTGTTACAATGGAAGGGACGGATGGCACACCTGTATGTCCACGACGGCGATATCCGCCGGGTCACGAACATCGCCGTCAGCATCGAACCGAAAGGGGGCAGTTTTTCCCCAACCGGTCCGGAGGCGATGATTGTGAACATTCGTCCGTAATCTGTGTCAATAAAAAACCTTGACAGTGCATGGAGAATTGGGTAGTATAGTTATCGTGCTGTAAAGGAGAATCACTTTACAGGACATAATCGAGTACCTCTCAGCAAAGGATTGGTTTCATGCTGGAGAAGACCAATCAGGTAAATCTCTTGTTCGACTTTTACGCGCCGCTCTTGAAAGGCAAGCAGCGTGAATATCTGGAGCTGTACTATCTGGATGATTTGTCGCTGGGAGAAATCGCCGAGATGCACGAAGTGAGCAGACAGGCGGTGTACGATCACATCAAGCGGGCGGAGCGGCAGTTGTTTGAGTACGAGGAAAAACTGCTGTTGGCCGCCAAGCACGAACAGCGCCAGGCTCTTCTGGAACGCATCCGGCGGATTGTGGAAGAGCTCGCGGACGGCGAGGCAAGAGAGGAACTGCAAGCTTTGCTCCACCAACTGTCGGAGATGGATTAGGAGGGCTCGCATGGCATTTGAAAACTTGACCAGTCGGCTGCAGAACGCATTTGACAAACTGCGCGGCAGAGGCAAGATTGACGAAACCGTCGTCAATGAAGCGATGCGCGAAGTTCGTCTGGCCCTGCTGGAAGCCGACGTCAACTTTAAAGTCGTCAAAGACTTTATCGCGCGCGTCAAGGAGCGCGCTGTCGGGCAAGAGGTGCTGAAAAGCCTGACGCCCGGCCAGATGGTCATCAAAATCGTCAACGAAGAGCTGATCGAACTGATGGGCGGACAAGTCGCCCAGCTGGCCGTCGCCAACCGGCCGCCGACCGTCGTGATGATGGCGGGGCTGCAGGGTGCCGGTAAGACGACCACGACCGGAAAACTGGCCAAGTATCTGCAAAAGCAGAACCGCAAACCGCTCCTGGTGGCGGCGGACATTTACCGTCCGGCGGCGATCAAGCAGCTGCAGGTGCTGGGCGAACAGTTGAACGTGCCGGTGTTCTCCCTCGGCGACCAGGTCAGTCCGGTGGAGATTGCCAGACAGGCGATCGAGCACGCCAAAGAGAACCATCTCGACTACGTGCTGATCGACACCGCCGGCCGGCTCCACATCGACGAAGCGCTGATGGAGGAGTTAAAGCAGGTTCGCGACGTGGCCAAGCCGGATGAAATTCTGCTCGTCGTCGACGCGATGACCGGTCAGGACGCCGTCAACGTGGCAGAAAGCTTCAACAGCCAGCTCGAACTGACTGGCGTGGTGCTCACCAAGCTGGACGGCGACACGCGCGGCGGTGCCGCATTGTCCGTCAAGGCCGTCACCGGCAAGCCGATCAAGTTTGCGGCGATGGGCGAAAAGCTGGACGCGCTGGAACCCTTCCACCCGGATCGGATGGCATCGCGGATTCTCGGGATGGGCGACGTGCTCAGCCTGATCGAAAAGGCGCAGGCGGCAGTTGACGAGGAAAAGGCGCGGGAAATGGAGAAGCAGATGCGTCAAGGGGAGTTCACCTTTGACATGTTTCTCGAATCCATGCAGCAGCTGCGCAACCTGGGCCCGTTCGAAGACATTCTCGGCATGCTGCCTGGCATGAACAAGCTGAAGGGCCAGCTCAAGGTGGATGAAAAGCAGATTGCCCGCATCGAAGCGATCGTCAAGTCGATGACGAAAGCGGAGAGGGCCAACCCCGAGCTGCTGAACGCCAGCCGACGCAAGCGGATTGCGGCCGGAAGCGGCACGTCGATCCAGGAAGTGAACCGGTTCATCAAGCAGTTCGAAGAAATGAAGAAGATGATGAAACAGTTCACCGGCGTGGCCGACAAGATGAAAAAGAAGGCGAAGAAAAAAGGCTTTGGCCTTCCGTTTCTGGGCAAGGGCGGCGGCAATCCGGGAGGCATGAACTTCCCGTTCAACTTCAAGCCCCCGTTCAAGTGATGTTGTATGATCTCTTCGCGCCCTGCTTTAAGCAGGTGACGCGATGGTTCAGATAAATAGTGACGCCAACGCGACAAGTTGACCGTTGCGTTGATTCATACAGGAGGTGAAACAGCATGGCAGTAAAAATCCGTCTGAAGCGCATGGGTTCCAAGAAAGCCCCGTTCTACCGCGTGGTAGTGGCTGACTCCCGTTCTCCGCGCGACGGCCGTTTCATCGAGGAAATCGGTTACTACAACCCGGTTGCACAACCGGCTGTGGTGAACATCGATACCGAAAAAGCGGTGAAATGGATCCTGAACGGTGCAGCTCCGACTGACACGGTTCGCAACCTGCTGTCCAAAGCAGGCGTTCTGGCGAAAGTACACGAAAGCAAATTCGGCAAGTAAGCCGGTCATCCGGAGGTCCGATGATGAAAGCACTGGTCGAAACGATCGCAAAGGCTCTCGTCGATCACCCTGATGACGTTCGTGTAAACGCTGTGGAAAAAGAGCGCACAATCGTCTACGAACTGTCGGTGCACCCCGATGACATGGGGAAGATCATTGGCAGACAGGGACGAATTGCCAAGGCGCTGCGCTCCGTCGTGATCGCCGCCTCCGTCAATACGGATAAGCGGGTCACGGTTGAGATTGTCTGAGAAAAAGGCTGGGAGCTGTCCCAGTCTTTTTTGATGCTGGCAGCCTTCGAAAGGAGTGTCGGACGTGCTTACCATTTTGCGTACGGTTCAGGTGAAGGTGATCATGACGGAAGCATCCCGCGCCGCATTGGTGGAACAGTACCGCCAACAGATCCGGCGGCGGCAGGAAGAGTGGGAGCAGTGGCAGTTTCAGGCCAAAAAACTGCTCGCGGACGCCCGCAAGCGATCCCCCGAGGCGCTTGAGTTTGTGCAGGAGCGGATCGCCCGGGAGGAACGGCAGCGCAAGGAAAAGTTGGAGCAGCTCCAGTTTCAGCTCCGGCAGGCGGAGAACCTGCCGGAGGGCAGCGAGATTGAATATGCGACTGTGCAAAGTCCCGTCCAGATTCGCGTCGGAGATGTGTGGGATGAAATCATGTCTGGAACGGAAATCATGGTAAAAGACGGACGGATTTGCGAGATTCGTCAATCGGCCCGTCAATAGTTGATGCGCCCGCACATCATCCCCACGAAAGGAGGAGAAGGAGCGTGAGCCAAACGCGTTACTACACCGTGGGAAAAGTGGTCAACACTCACGGGCTGCGGGGAGAGGTCAAGGTGATTTCCACCACTGACTTCCCCGACGTGCGCTTCCGCAAAGGGAGCGAACTGTATCTGTTTCATCCGTCGCTGGCGGAGCCGTTGAAGCTGACGGTGGCCTCCCGCCGTTCCCACAAGGGGACCGAACTCATCAGCTTCCAGGGCTATCCGTCAATCAACGACGTGGAAAAGTTCAAGGGCGGCGAACTGAAGATTCCCGAAGAGGCGCTCCTGGAACTGGAAGAGGACGAGTATTACATCCACCAGCTGGTCGGCTGCCAGGTATTCACCGACGAAGGGGAAGAACTGGGCAGGATCGTGGACGTGCTGCAGCCGGGCGCAAATGATGTGTGGGTGGTAAAAGGAAAGCGCGGCGAAATTTTGCTGCCGTTTATCGACGACTGTATCAAGGAAGTGGACATCGCCGGCAAGCGGGTCGTCTGCCACCTGATGGAAGGCCTGCTGTGAAGGGGGACGGATGGTGAAGATCGACATTTTGACGCTCTTCCCGGAGATGTTTGACGGCGTCCTCAACAGCAGTATCCTGGGGAAAGCGCAGGAGAAGGGGATCGTCCAATTCCAGGTGATCAACTTTCGCGATTACTCCGAAAGCAAGCACGGCACCGTTGACGACACGCCCTACGGCGGGGGAGGCGGCATGGTGCTGAAGCCGGAGCCGATCTTTCGCGCCGTGGAGGCCGTGGCTGGCGACGCGAAGCCGCGGGTCATCCTGATGTGCCCCCAGGGCCGGCCGTACAACCAAAAGATGGCAGAGGAGCTGGCCGGGGAGGAGCACCTTGTTTTCATCTGCGGCCACTATGAAGGTTACGATGAACGCATCCGGCAATACCTGGTCACGGACGAAATTTCGATCGGCGACTACGTGCTGACGGGCGGAGAACTTGCGGCAATGGTGGTGATCGACAGCGTCGTCCGGCTGCAGCCGGGGGCGCTGGGCAATCAGTCGTCGGCGGAGAAGGATTCGTTTACCACCGGCTTGCTGGAGTATCCGCACTACACCCGTCCGGCGGAGTTTCGCGGGTGGAAGGTGCCGGACATCCTGCTCTCCGGCCACCACGCCAATATCGAGCGCTGGCGGCTGAAGGAATCGCTGCGCAGGACCAGAGAACGCAGGCCCGATCTGCTGGAAAAGGGCGAGCTGCTCGATGAGTGGAAAGCACTTCTGGCCGAGCTTGAGGAAGAGGAAAAAAATTCGGGTTCCGGATCGGAATAGCACTTGTGGATTCATGTCCAGTGTGATAATATACTTCTTGTGGCAATTTTGCCCGCTGACTAAGGCGGTCCGCTACCCGGATTTCAGCGTGATGCTGAGTTTTGTGAGGACGGGTATGAACGTCTGAGCGGAAGGAGGGAATTGAGGATGAACCAAGTGATCCGTGAATTGGAAAAAGAACAAATGAAACAGGACATTCCTGCGTTCCGGCCTGGTGACACGGTACGTGTTCACGTAAAGGTTATCGAGGGTCAGCGCGAGCGTATTCAGCTGTTTGAAGGCGTTGTGATCCGTCGTCGCGGCACGGGTGTGAGCGAAACGTTCACCGTTCGTAAGGTTTCTTACGGCGTAGGTGTTGAGCGTACGTTCCCGCTGCACACGCCGAAGATCGACAAGATTGAGGTTGTACGCCGCGGTAAAGTTCGTCGCGCGAAGCTGTACTATCTGCGCGATCGCGTGGGCAAAGCTGCTCGCATCAAGGAAATTCGCAAATAATCGCATGTTATGCATACAAAGGGGGTCTGGTTTGCTTGCCAGCCCTCTTTTTCCCATTATTCCATGCATACACGGACGCATTCCCTGAATCGGGCGTCCGCCAAGGCACAATGCGGGAGGATCGGACCCATGAGCGAAGAAGTTACCTCCAGCCGCGCCAAAAACGAGACGTGGGAATGGATCAAGGCGCTCGGCATAGCTATCGCATTAGCGTTTCTCATCCGTACCTTCCTGTTCGCCCCGTTCATCGTCGAAGGCGAATCCATGGAATCGACGTTACATAACAATGAAAAACTGGTGGTCAACAAGGCGATCTACCACCTGACGCAACCGAAGCGCGGCGACATCATCGTGTTTCACGCGGAAGAAAGCCGCGATTACATCAAACGGGTCATCGCAGTCGCGGGAGACACGGTGGAGGTGCGCAACGACCAACTCCTGGTCAACGGAAAACCGGTGGACGAGCCGTACCTGGCCAAAAACCGGGAAGAGGCGGCAAAACTGGGCGTTCCGCTGACCAATGACTTTGGACCGATCCAAGTGGGAGAAGGCGAGATTTTCGTGCTTGGGGACAACCGTCTGAACAGCCACGACAGCCGGGCGATCGGCCCGATCAAACTGGACAAGGTCGTGGGACGGGCGGAATTCGTTTTCTGGCCGCTCTCCCAGTTCCGGCTGGCCCGCTGACGACTCCCTTTATCACACACCCGAGGCAGGTGAGACATCATGACGATTCAGTGGTTCCCTGGCCACATGGCAAAGGCCCGCAGACAAGTTACGGAGAGACTGAAGCAGATAGACGTGGTAATCGAACTGCTGGACGCCCGTCTCCCGCTTTCCAGCCGCAATCCGATGATTGACGAGATCATCAGCGGAAAACCCCGACTGATCCTGCTCAACAAGGCCGATCTGGCCGACAGCAAGGTAACGGAAGAGTGGATCAGCTACTTTCGCGAGCAGGGCATCCGCACCCTGCCCATTGACGCCCTGAGCGGAAAAGGCGTGGGCAAGCTGCCGGAGATGTGCCGGGAACTGGCGGGAGAAATGCTGGCCAAGCGGGCGGAGAAGGGCATGCAGGCACGGGCTGTACGGATTATGATCCTCGGCATTCCCAATGTCGGCAAGTCGTCCCTGATCAACCGGCTGGCGAAGCGCTCCGTGGCGCAGACCGGAGACCGTCCCGCAGTGACGAAAGCCCAACAGTGGGTGAAAATGGGCGACACGCTCGAGTTGTTGGATACCCCTGGCATCCTCTGGCCCAAGTTTGAAGATCAAATGGTGGGACTGCGGCTGGCGGCGAGCGGGGCGATCAAGGACGAGCTGATCGATTTTACCGACGTGGCCCTGTTCGCCATCAGCTACATGATGCACTACTACCCGGAGCGGCTGAAGGAGCGCTTCAAACTGCAAACGCTCCCGAACGACCGGGTGGAGATGCTGGAGGAGATCGGGAAAAAGCGGGGGTGCCTGGCATCCCGCGGAGAGATTGACTACGACAAGGCGGCCGAGCTGTTTCTGCGCGACCTGCGCTCGGGCAAACTGGGACCCGTTTCTCTGGAACGCCCCGCCGATTGGGAAATGGAGGAGCCGATCGGAAAGCCGCCCTCTCTGTCCTGAAGGAGCTCGGAAAACCTGTCTATCCACAGCGGATAGACGGGTTTTTCCTTTCAAACGGACACATTTTGGATACATAAGGAGAAAGCCGTCAATGAATCTCGCGGAACTGTCGATAAAGGAAATACGGGAGCTTATCGAAAAAATGGACGAGCCCCGCAAAGATTTTTTAGAATGGTTGCGTCAGGACAGCCGAAAAGGCGTACAGGATTTGGCGCGCAAGCTGGAAGAGAAAATGGCCCGGCAGGCCAGACTGGCGAAACAGTGGGAAGAGATGACGCAGGTGGAGCGAGCCCTGCGGGAGGAAGGTCACGTGCACCTCTTCGGCATTGACGAAGTGGGTCGCGGCCCGCTGGCAGGGCCGGTCGTCGCCTGTGCCGTCTGCCTGCCGGCTGATTTTTACCTGCCGGGGCTGAACGATTCAAAGAAATTGCCCCCATCCGTACGGGAAGGATTTGCTGACGTAATCAGACGGGACGCATTGGCAGTCGGCATCGGAATCGTGTCTGCCGAGCGGATTGACGAGATCAACATTCTGGAAGCGACCCGTGAAGCAATGCGCTTGGCGATCCAGGATGCGGCGATAAAACCGGACGTATGCCTGATCGATGCCGTACAGCTACCCGGTCTGCCCTATAAACAACTGCCGATCATCGGCGGGGACAGCAAAAGTGTGTCCATCGCCGCCGCCTCCGTCGTCGCCAAGGTGACGCGCGACCGGCTGATGGCGGAATACGCCGAGCAGTACCCCCAATACGGTTTTGACAAAAATGCCGGCTACGGAACGGCGGAACATCTGGCTGCCCTTCAGCAGTACGGGCCGTCGCCGATTCACCGGCGCACGTTTACAGGGGTGAAGGAGCGGGCTTGAGAGGCGTTCCCGTCCGGGTAACAAAGGAGGAAGTTTGCCCATGTTTTCCCCCTCGCAAATGATACAGTCGCTTGTTCAACGCGCTCAGGTCTCCGCGCCCAAACCGATCGAGCTCACACCGGGTCAAGTCTTTATCGGCACTGTGCAACGAACCTACCCCGACAACATGGCGCTGGTCCAGATCGGCGGCATGCAGGTCCAGGCCAGACTGGAGGCCAATCTGGAAGCAGGACAGAGAGCGTGGCTGCAGGTGCAGCCGTCAGCCGGAGTGGTCACGTTGAAAGTGCTGGGAACGACACGGGACGGAGGAGCAGCGGACGCATCGCTGGAAGGGCTGATCCGCTCATTGGGTCTCAACGACACGAAGGAGACTCGGGCGATCGTGCAGGAGCTGGTGCGGGCCAAACTGCCGGTCACCCGCGAGACGGTGCAGGCGTTCACAGCCGTCGCGCAGCGCCTGGGCATGCACAAGGAGACTGTGGACGCTTTTCTTCTCGCGGTAAAACGCAGCTTGCCGCTGACGCCTGATGTTGTAGCCGGACTGCGTGCCTTTTTGTCGAAACAGCCGATCAGTCAGGCGATTCAGGCATTTGTAGCGCAGGCAGAGCAATTTTTACAGACGCACGGGGAGCGTGCGGGAGGACAGGCGGGCAAGCATGGATCGGCCGCGGCGTCTTTCGCTCCGTCCTCGTCAGCTGCTGCTCCGCTCCTTACCCTGGTCAGCCAGTTAAAACAGGCGGTGGCCGGTTTGGCGGTGCTGCTGCCCGATCACCAGGGGGCGGACGAACTGATGGTCCAGCGTGAAACCGCACAGCCTTCGGCGGGGACAGCGAATGCGGCCGGGACAAACGGAAAGGGGCAGGCACCGCTTCCAACCATTGCTGCGGGTAGTACCGTTCAGCCAGCCCCCCATGCAAACACTGCCATCACCGGCACAAGCACGACAATCGGAAAGGAAGCTCTTCGGCAGGGGACTGTTTCAGACGGTTCTTTGACCGGGTCGTCCACTTTGGGTGGCGAGACCGCGAAGTTGGGAGAGGCGCTGGCGCAAAACGGACGTCAGCAAGGCGTTCAGCTGGCTAGCGGCAGCGGTCTGCCCGCGAAAGGAACCGCTGCTGATACAGCGTTACCCCGCAGCGGAGAGCAGACGTCTTCGACAGCGACGTCAGCTCCGCACGGTGTGGGAGCGCCGAACACCGCTGCAGCGTCGATGGTCAACGGGGCAGCGCGAATGGCACCTCCGGCTTTGGTCAATCAGGCAGCGGGAAGCAGCCAATCGTCTGTGCCGTCTGCGGCAAGCAGTGGTACAAACGGGACAAATGCAGCCGCTCCTGCTCAGACAGTTTCGGCGCATGGCCATCCGATTCAGGAGCTGTTTCAGCGCCTGGGGCTTGGGCACGAGCGTGATTTGATGGGCCGTGCGCTGGCTCACGGAATGGATGCCGCAGCCCAGCGGCAGTTGGACAGCGTGAAGGCGATGCTGCTGCAGCTTACTCAAGAGGCGGCCAACGCTGTACCCGCCGCGCTTCGCGACACCGCGGACGCACTGCTTCAGCACATCACCGGCCAGCAGTTGATGCTGGTGCAGCCCTCCAACCAGACGCTGTCGCAGGTGGTCATGCAGATTCCCATTCGGACGCAGCACGGGGATGAGACGGCGTATGTGCAGATTGAAGCCAAGAAGCGCGGAGGAGGTGAGCTGGACCCGGAAAACTGCCGCCTGTTTTTCCATCTGGAACTAAATCAACTCGGAACGATGATGCTTGACGTGGCTATTGTCAACCGAATTGTCAGCATCCAGCTTTTCAACAACACGTCGTGGGTGGAAGCACTGGCTCAGGACATGAAAGAGGACTTTGCCCGCCAACTTCATGAAATGGGATACCACTTGTCCGGACTCCGGGTACAGGACATTCCTGACAGCAAGCCCCAGGCGGCAGCTGCCGTTGCCGGAGGCAGAACCGGGTTTCTGGCCGATTACAAGGGAGTGGACATTCGCGTATGAACGACGCCTCCGATGCGAAAGTGAAGCGCAAACAGGCGGTGGCGCTCCGCTACCAGGCCAAAACGATGGAAGCGCCCGTCGTCGTGGCCAAGGGAAAAGGCTATGTAGCGGACAACATTCTGAAAACTGCAAAGGAACACGGCATCCCTGTTCAGGAAGACCCCTCGCTGGTGGAAGTGTTGGGCAAATTGGACCTCAACCAGCAGATACCGCCCGAACTGTACCAGGTGGTGGCGGAAGTGCTCGCGTTTGTCTACCGCCTCGACAAGGGAGGGCGAAGCGGGCGATGAGCCACAGACGGCGTGCTCTCGGCCAGCGCGGCGAACAAATCGCTGCACTGTTTTTGCAGCAAAAAG
Source organism: Brevibacillus sp. MCWH (assembly GCF_013096935.1). Classification (NCBI taxonomy): domain Bacteria; kingdom Bacillati; phylum Bacillota; class Bacilli; order Caryophanales; family Paenibacillaceae; genus Brevibacillus; species Brevibacillus sp. MCWH. Next base: position 42,400 of record NZ_SDLF01000019.1, read on the forward strand.
GGTACCGCGTTATCGAACGGAATGTGCGCACACGGCAGGGGGAAATCGACCTGATCGCCTGGGATGGAGATATTCTCGTATTCGTGGAGGTGCGTACGCGGACGAGCACGGCCTACGGCACGGCGGCTGAGTCGGTTACATGGCGCAAGCAGCGAAAATTGCGTGAACTGGCCCTCGCGTACCTGCAGCATTACGAAAAGTCGGTGCCGCGTTTTCGCTTTGACGTTGTGGCGATCTGCTGCCGCCCGGACCAATCGCCGGAGATCGAACACATCACTCACGCCTTTTGAAGCAAAACGGGCGCGAAATCGGCAGGGCACTGGGGATACGTCTACAGCAGATGCCTGTTAAGTCGCGTAGAATGTAGCATACTCGACGCGATGAAACTCCTCCAAGCACCATCACTTGGCCTTCCGGCTTACGCTGGAAGGCGCTTTTTTTGTGTGCACAGCCCGGTGTGAGTGTCCAATTTTCTTGCAGCGGGATGCTGTCTTTTCGTACGGTGAAGCTGAAGCAATGGGAGATGTAGTCGGGGGGATGTCAGATGTATGCACGCAGTTTTGCCGGTACTGTCTACGGTATTGACGGGATGCTCGTGGCGGTGGAAACAGACATCGCCAACGGATTGCCCCAGTTTGATCTGGTCGGGCTGGGCGGCTCCGCTGTGAAGGAAGCGCGCGACCGGGTGAGAGCGGCGCTGCGCAACGGCGGGTTTGATTATCCGATGCAGCGGATAACGGTCAATCTGGCACCTGCCGATCTGCGCAAGGAGGGATCAGGATTTGACCTGGCCATCGCGATCGGCATTTTGCAGGCTTCCAAACAAATCCCGCCGCGCCCGGAAGCCGTGCTGGTGCTCGGCGAACTGGCGCTGGACGGAACGCTGCGCCCGGTTTCCGGCGTGCTGCCCATCTTGCTGGAAGCCAGAAAACAGGGCTTTACCCATGTGATCCTGCCGGAGGAAAACGCCGAAGAAGCGCGCCTGGTGGACATCTGCGTGCTTCCCGCCGCCAATCTGGCTGCTGCCATCGGATACTGGACGGGGGGACTGGAGCCGCCCGCGGCCGAATCGCGCCCCGCTCCTCAAAAACGCGCCGTGCATTCACAGGCCAACCATTCAGACTTTGGCGATGTCTGTGGGCAGACGTTTGTCAAACGAGGCTTGGAAGTGGCGGCCGCCGGTTTTCACAACGTGCTGCTCGTCGGCCCTCCCGGTTCCGGCAAAACGATGCTCGCCACCTGTCTGCCCTCCATCATGCCGGACATGACCACGGACGAGTCGTACGACGTGACCAAGATTTACAGCATCGCCGGTCAGTTGACGCGAAACAGCGGTTTGATCCGCGAGCGGCCGTTCCGTTCGCCGCACCATACGATCACGGCAGCCGCCCTGATCGGGGGAGGCGGACAGATTCCGCGGCCCGGCGAGTGCAGTCTGGCTCACGGCGGCATTTTGTTTCTGGACGAGCTCCCGGAATTCTCCCGCCACGTCCTGGAGGTGCTCAGACAGCCGTTGGAAGCCGGCGTGGTGACGATCGGGCGGTCGAGACAGGTGTTTACATTCCCGGCCCGCTTTCTTCTTGTATCTTCGATGAATCCGTGCCCCTGCGGGTTTTACGGTTCCCGCGACCAGCGCGAATGCACCTGTACGCCGCAGCAGATCCAAAAGTATCGCTCGAAATTGTCCGGCCCGCTGCTTGACCGGATCGACCTGCATCTGGAAGTCCCCCGAGTGCCGGTAAGTTTGCTGCAGGAGCGGCCGCGAGCGGAGACGTCCGAAGAGATCCGCCGCAGGGTGGAAGCGGCGAGGGCGATTCAATGCGAGCGTTACCGGCATCGCCCCGGTGCTCCCTTCAACAGCGCGATGAGCGGGGAAGAACTGCGCCGGTATGCCAGCCTGGACAGAGAAGGACGAAAGCTGCTGCAGCTCGCCTTTGAGACGCTCGGCCTGAGCGCCCGCGCCTACAACCGGATCGTCAAGGTGGCCCGTACCATTGCCGACCTGGCCGGTTCAGAGCAGATCGAGGCCGCCCATGTGGCGGAAGCCATCCGATATCGCGCATTGGATCGCGGGGTGCTGGGATGAGGAGTGTATCGATTTAGCCGGTAGAGGATACATAGCAGGGTATGGTCATGATAGATATTTGGGGGAACAGCCTACCGACCATGAGAAAGAGTGTGAGAGGAGCAACGATCGCCACACGAATACCGGCTGGACTGGACAAGTAGTAGCCGGTTACGCAAGTGAATTGTTTGCGGAGAAAATGTTGTCTACACACGTGACGTTCTTCCACGATGCGTGGGGAAAAGATTAGCTCATAATGTAAAGAAGCACATAAACAGTAATGTCGCCTTTTCGTAAGCAGAGGCGCATTCGGCGCGGTCGAGGTGGTGCCGCTCGTCCTGATTGGATTCGAGGCCTGTGAAAATTTGCGGAACAGCAAAGTAGTACGCGCGTTCCGCCGAATTTTTGCACCAGCCGCTGCTGCAAAATCTTGTCTGAGTCGTGCAGCGGGTGACACGATTTTTGCCGCGGCGTGGTCGGTATTGCCATGTTCGTGATCGGTTTGGCAACGGGCCGTTCGTGTGAGAAATCGTCCGCCGCGACAGCCATGTGCAGCCTGATCAAGAGATGGCGTGAGGCTTTTGCCAGGTCTGATGCATACACTCACCCTCGCGTAATGTAAATAAACGATACTGCCATTGGTAATAGTAAGTGTGATTCGTCATCCGGATTGAAATTGACTGGCAGGAGTTGGGGAGAATGAAAGTATACCCACTGTCATTCGAGGAATCCTTTATCCAGACGGTGCTGGATAATGGTGTGTCCAAAGTCGTGAAGTTCTCGTTTCCAAAAGGAAAGGTATTACAGAAGCACAAGACGACCAGCGATATCCTGGTATTTGTGCTGCAGGGAAAAATCCGATTTGTCGCCCATGAAGAAGTGGAACTGGCTCAAGCCAGCATGATCTCCCTCGACAAGCAGGTGGAGCATGCCATCGAAGCATTGGAAGACAGTGTGGTTGTGCTGGTGCTGACACCCAGCCCGGCAGCTCATTCCGTGTTTAAACCGTAACGAAAGCGTTTCAGGCCCGTCGTTAGCGTTCTTCCCGTTCGGATCGGCGGGCCAGCCAACGTTGCAGCACGATGGCCTGGTTGTGGACGGAATCTTTTGCGGAATAGACCAGTGTGACGTTTTGTTCAGCGGTCATGCTGCAAATTCGGTCGGCCAGTTCGTTGCGGAGTGGATCTCCTTCCAGTTCCCGTTCGTAGCGAGCGCTGAATTCGTCAAACCGCTCCGGTTGGTGGCCGAACCACTTGCAAAGTTCGGTGCTCGGGGCAATCTCTTTCATCCACTCGTTGACCGCAGCCCGCTCTTTGGAAATGCCGCGCGGCCAACGCCGGTCAACCAGAATGCGGACGCCGTCTTCAGGGGAGGGCGCGTCGTAAATGCGCTTCACCAAAATCTGATGCATCATAGGACAATCAGCCTTCTTTCGCAACATGCAGTGATTTGACTGCGGCCATTATATCACTCCGGAGCGAGGAAATGAACCAAGGCCCGATTTACAATACCGTCATGGTGAATCAGTGGGGTGGTGACCGTGAGAGAGCAAAAGCGTTCAGCCCTTCCTCCGCATCTGAATATGTTACCGGTAACATTCACCTTTTTTGCCGCTGGAGCCTTGTTTTTTCTCGCGGCTCTTCTGTTTGGCTTGGGGAACATGCCCCATTTGGTAACAACAGCGGCTTTGCATTCTCCCGAGGGGATCTTGTGGGCGCATATGCTGTTGCTCGGCTGGGCGACGATGATTGCGATGGGAGCCAGCTACCAGGTGACACAGGTGCTGTTGAGAACTTCCACCTATAGCCGGAACCTCGCTTGGCTCCATCTGATCGCTTACGTGACAGGCGTTATTCTCCTCTTGGTCGGCTTTTGGAACTGGAACCGCATCGGAATTGTCAGCGGCGGGGGGCTCATCGTGCTGGGCGTGGCGGTCTACACCTTCAACCTGGGAGCCACTTACGCTCGCGGCAAGCTGTGGACGCCGGTCACCGTTGGAGCTATCCTGAGCCTTCTTGACCTGGGTGTGACCGTTGTGCTCGGTACGACCCTGGGCATCGCCGCCTGGACGGGTTGGTCTCCGACACGATACGAGTTACTGTTTTATACGCATATGTGGTTCGGTCTGGCTGGCTGGTTGGGAGGTCTGATTGCAAGCTACAGCTTGAAGCTGCTTCCCATGTTTTATGTATCAAGGAAGACGGGGACGAAGTTGAACTACGCGATCGTCATCCTGTTCCAGGCGGGAGTATGGCTCGGGGGTGCAGGATGGTGGTCGGATTACCGGATGTTTTCGAGCGCCGGACTGCTGCTTGTTGTCGCGGCACTCGGAATGCTTGTCTGGTTCGTTCGCGATGTTCGGCAACAAAGCAGTGGCAAGCAGCCGATCGGCGCGGTAAAAGTGGCCGATGTACTGTTAACCATTACGTTTCTGGTTGCGTTGGTATGGGTAATCCTGCACGGATGGCATGGTGGCGCTGCCCGTTCTTACACGGTCGTTTCCACCCTGATTCTGTATGTGGTCCTTGGTTGGTTTTCCGCTTCCATCCTTGCGTACTTGTCCAAAATCATCCCGTTTTTATGGTGGGCTCACCGGTTTCGGACCAAAGAGCAGAAAAAGGGCGCCGTCCTGTTGGCAGAAATGGTCCGGCACGACAGGTTGACGTTGGAGCTGTGGGTCTTTCTCTTAGGATTGGGCCTGTTCATCATCGGGAATATGGGCATTCATTCTGCTATTGCGACGGTCGGCTTGCTGATCATGGTGATCGGAGTCGTGATCTATCTGGCGGAGCTGTCAAGGGTATTTCGCCATTAACGTTGCCCATCGAGGTGGTGCTTCGCGTTAATTATGCTCTTTCCATCGTTTCAGCGCATCCCTGTCCAAAATGATGATTTCCGAACGGTGCGTATCAAGAATGCGTTGCTTTTTCAGTTGGTTTAACATCCGGTTTACGGTTTCTCTGGTTGTTCCGATCGTATTGGCCAATTCCTGATTGGTCATCGGCAATTCGATGTGAATACGAGATCCTTTTACCTCTCCGTGTTTGTCAGCCAATTGCAACAAAAAGAAAATGATCCGGTCGTGCACGTCGTGGCCGGTAAACTGTTGAAGTTTTTGTTGAAGTTCGCGAATCTTGGCGCCCATGACATCGATGACTTTGATCGCAATGGACGGCATCGCCAAGATGAGCTGCTCAAACGCGCGGACGGGTATGGCCAAAACGTGAGTGTCCACGAGGGCTTCCGTCGTTGCCGGATAAGGCGATTGATTAAAGAAACCGGTATGGGGAAACATATCGCCAGTCTGCAAGAGCGACACGATCTGCTCATGCCCCTCCTCGTCGGTTTTGTATGCTTTGACCAGTCCGTCCTGAATGAAAAAGACCGCTTCTTTTTCGCTACCTTCCATAAAGATGATCGTTTTTTTCCGGATCAGGCGATGGATGGCGATCTGTTCGACGCGGTCCAGTTCCTGCGGGTTCAAATCCCGGAACAAAGGGACCTGCTGCAACATGTTCCGATTTCCCATAAAATAGATCCTTTCCGCTGGTTTTTATTTTGATGATATCAGATCAGAGCGGTCACTTGTAGCGAATACGAGAATGGCACCAGTCCCGTCCGGCGATCGATGCCCGACCAGCAATGCGAACAAAGAACAATGAGACATCCCTTAAAGCCAGGGGAGGGAACCCTGCTTTAGGGGATGTCTTGTTTAATCGTGTGTGTGCTTACGTTTTTTGCAGATTGTCATCCGCGTACGGCAATGGTTGATCCGTAAGCGACCATCCGGTCTTGAGTCCCAGGATGAACCAACCGAGCGCCAGCGCACCGACGGAGAAAATGGTATCACCGATGACGCGCAGCCAGACAAAGATGTGGATGATGTTCTGCGTCATGAACTCAGCAGAGCGGGCGTACCACATCCCATGCTGGACGCTTGCCCAGGTTTGCATCAGCCCGATGGGTAGCAAGCTCAATACCACCATCAACGCCAAACCGATGTTGATGGACCAAAAGGAAAATGCGAGAATTTTTGTTTTCCAGATTCGCTGGGAGGTGAGTCCCCGAAGACAGAAGAGCATCAACCCGATGCCCAACATCCCGTAAACCCCGAACAAGGCGGAGTGTCCGTGCACGGAGGTCGTATTGAGACCTTGCATGTAATATAGAGCGATCGGCGGGTTGATGAAGAAACCGAACAATCCGGCGCCGACCAAATTCCAGAACGCAACGGCGATGAAGTAGTAAATCGGCCACTTGTACGACGAAACCCACGGACGGGCACGACTTAAGGTCAAATTTTCATACGCTTCAAATCCGATCAGAACGAGGGGAACGACCTCCAAGGCGCTGAAGGTTGCCCCGAAAGCCAGCACGCCTGTCGGTGTGCCGCTGAAATACAAGTGGTGGAAGGTGCCGATTATCCCCCCAAACAGAAAGACAATGGTGGAAAAGAGTACAGAGGACGTTGCGGTCCGGATCTGCAACAGCCCCATCCTCGTGAAGAGGAAGGCGATCACCACCGTAGCAAACACCTCGAAGAATCCCTCGACCCACAAATGTACCAACCACCAGCGCCAATATTCGGCGATGGCCAAATGAGTATGTTGTCTCCACAGCAGCGCCGGGATGTAAAATACCGGGATTGCTGCGGAAGCCAGCAGGAACAATGCGAGCAGATGCCGGCTTTCCTTGGATTGGCGGAACGCGGGCCAGAGAGCTCGGCTCATTAAGAACAACCAGAGGAAAAGCCCCACGGTCAGGAATAACTGCCAAAAACGGCCCAAATCCGTATACTCGTATCCTTGATGCCCGAACCAGAAGTTGGTGGACAGATCCAGTTTCTGCATGACAGCAAGCCACTGTCCGGCCATGGAACCGACGACGATGATCAGCAGACAAACGAACAAAAAGTTCACGCCGAATCGTTGATACTTGGGCTCATATCCGGAAACGGCCGGCGCCACGAACAGCCCGGTGGCAAGCCACGCGGTAGCGATCCAGAAGATCCCAAGTTGTGTGTGCCAGGTGCGGGTGACGGCATAAGGAATCCACTGGGCAATTGGAATTCCGTAAAAGCTGCTGCCCTCCACTTGGTAGTGGGCGGTTATGGCTCCCAAGGCCACTTGTATGACCCAAAGCGCCGCAACGACCCAAAAATACTTCAGCGTCGCTTTCATGGAAGGGGTTGGAGACAGTGCGAGTAACGGATCCCGCTCGGGAAAGGCTTCCTCCGATTCGGAGTGTTTCGTTCTGGCGTAATACCAAACCATCCCTCCCACTCCGGCCAGAAGCAACACAAAGCTGACGACCGACCAAACCACCATCGAACCGGTGGCAACGTTCCCGATGAGCGGTTCGTTTGGCCAGTTATTGGTATATGTAATGGTGTCACCAGGCCGGTTTGTCGCGCATGACCAGGTCGCCCACCAGAGAAACGCGTTTAGCGGCGGAACACGGTTTGGATCCCTGATCGCATTTTCATGGATTGCATAATCATCGCGTAAAACGGCAAAGTTGGGATCGTTCGTGAACAGGGACGTGTAGTGCTGGCTGATCGCAGCGAATGCCTGGGCCCGAATGGAAGAGATGACCAAATCGCCGGTATCCGGGTTGTAGGTGTTGGTTCGCATCTCTTTTTGCAATCGGCTTTGAAGCGCCGCTTTGGTTTCGTCATCCAATGCGTCGTAGTTTTTCCCGAACTGACGGTTTGACCATGTATTCAAAATCCAAAGGCTTTCCCGATGAAGCCAATCAGCCGTCCAATCGGGGGCCACGTATGCCCCGTGCCCCCAGACCGTCCCGACTTCCTGTCCCCCCATGGATTGCCACACGTTTTGACCTTCCATAATGTCCTTTTCCGTGAATAATACGTCTCCAGTTTCGGTTACGACACGTTTGGGAATAGGCGGCATTGTTTGATAAATTTCGCCTCCATAATACCCAAGGACGGCGAATGACAACACGAAAACGATCGCCAGTCCAATCCAGAGCCGAGTGTAATTCATGCTGCTCCCTCCAGTCATCCTTCAAGTAAGGGTATTATTGGATGAAAGGAGTACTTTTATGTAATGTGCCGTGCTGCGCGGCGGGTGACGACAAACCCCCTGGGCTGATGTGGGAGTCGAGGGAGTTTGCCTGCATTGCCGTGCCGTGTACGGAGACACGGCGCGGTTCGATTGTGGTGTGGCCTCCTTTTGGCAAAATCCCAAAACACACGTTTTATTCTAACCAAATCGCGAGTGACACCCGTCTTCATGTTGATTATCGCCATGCAGTTGGCTGCCGCGATGCTGTTGAGCGCTGGATGCCAGGAACGGTGAAGCTAAAGATGACAGGAGATTGGAACGTACCGTCACGATGACGCAAAAGCGAAAAAATGAACGGATTCGTGAAAAGGATCCATCTGGCCAAACAGATCCCCTTCATGATGCATGTAAATGACCATCAGTTTGCCGTCATTGGTCTTACGGACCCTTCCGTGATTGGGCTGAAGGTGGAAAACACCGTCCCCGAAACCGAGGACGGTGCTGCCATGTAAAGCTTTGCTCAACAGAAGCCGAGCCGCTCTTTCGCTTCCTCCGACATCATCTCGGGCGACCATGGCGGATCCCAGACGACATCCACCCTGACGGAGCGAATGCCCGGTTGGCGTTCCAGCAACCGTTCCACTCCCCCCGCGATGGTGTCGTGCATCGGACAGCCCGGGGTCGTCAGCGTCATGCGAACATAGACGTCCCCATCTTCGTTTTGGATCTCGTACACCAGCCCGAGATCGACGATATTGATGCCCAGTTCGGGGTCGTACACCTGTCTCAACAGCTCGCGAATCTCCGCCGTATCCATTCCAATCACCTCCTGTGTCCCGCCGGGTGATCTGCAAATCCTTTCCGATTAACTAACGGGTAAACACCCATCCGATCAAGCACGCGTAAAAGAGCGAGGACAGGGACAGCGCTGCGCCGCTCCAATGTATCAACACCGCGTCGTCCATCCCCAACCCGATGATCAGCATAACCAGACTTGCCGCGGCTAGAGCGAGCCCATAAGCGACGTAACGGTCTTCCAGCAAGTCGGCCATCGCTGGGATCTTTTCTTTGCCGACGCGAGGCCCGTACTTGTGTGTCCACCAAAGGAAGGGGATGATCTTCGACAAATACCCGATAATGTTCAGAGCGACCCAGCCCCACAGATAAGCCCAACCGAAGATCACGACAGACCGTTCATCCGTGGCCCGTTCGGGAGCGAACAGGGTGTATGCGAGCGCGGCGGTACAGACAACGGCCAGTGCCCGCGTGCTGTAGACAGCCGCCAGCACGCCTGCGCCAGGACTTTTTTTGTGGCGCGCTTTGCGGATCTGGGTCGTGTGCACGTTGTAGGCGTACACCGCCAGGGTCAACAAACCGACGGCAGCTCCGACAGCAGGAAAGGGTGCGTCTGTCAGGAATGCGGCGGCTCCCGCAAGGACGGCGGCGTTCCACAACCAAAAAACGACGTATGCCATCCGGTTGGACACACCGTGGGCCAAGTAGAACATCGGCAGCATTTTGTGGCTGAAGCCGGTGATCAACAACCCGAACCATCCGATGGTCCCCAGCCACATATGGGTGTAAAACAGCCGTTCATGCCACTCCGGCCACAACCGGAATGCGAAATTGAACCCCATGAAAAGCCCGGCGAGTCCTGTCAGCACGAGGAACAAAATGGAGCCGGCGGTACTGAGCGTGATCGGGTTCCATTGGCCCGCCCGGATCAACGTCACCCCGATGTTTACGGCAAACAAGACGATGCCAATCCAGGCCAGAGCGGCAAACACGGCGATCCATTGCACACGTCCGGCGGAAAACCCGGCCAGCAAACCGACGGTTCCGACGGTATACAGCGCGTAGTGCACGTAACCCAGCTTCCGGCTGAACACGTCCTTTTGAAGCACCACGTTGAGAAGCTGATACACCGCGCCCATGGCGATCATCGTCGCCCACCCGAGTACGAGCAAATGAACATGAAACCATCCCGCCGGAATGCGGGGCGGGTGCGCGATCCAGACGGCCGCCTGCGCGAGTGTTGAAAGAGAAAACAGGGCAAAACAGGCCAGCCCCGTGGCAATGAACAGAAAAGGAAGGAGAAACATCGAGGTCCCACCCTTACGTCTTTTGGATTGTAACCCGCGCCGATCCGTCCGGCTGTTCCTCCACTGTATAGGGATATCCCAGTGCCCTCAGCTCTTCAATCAGAAAGACAGGTACCCGGTCATTGTGTATGACGACCCGGTCGCCAGTCCGGCAACCCTCCAGGGCCTTCAGGGTTCGAATCATCGGCTGCGGCGGTTCCAGTCCCCGGTTGTTCAGTTCAATCGTCTGCGGCGCCTCCGGCGAAGCAGTGGAGGGAGCTTCGCCCAAGCGGCTCTCGTCGTCCGGTTCGCTTCCTTCCAATTCGCCTTTGCGGGCCCTGGGAACAAACGTCACTTTCCAGTGATCATTCGCCAGCCGCTCGGTTTTATAGGCAAACCCTTTCGCTTTCATCAGGCCGAGCAGCGGAACGGGCTTGAAGGTGGTGTGCAACACAAACGTATCATCCGGACCAAGCGTCTTGACCGTTTCCATGATCAGTTGGAACGGTTCCAGTTTTTTGCGAAGGTGGGGTCGAACGTCCAATTCCACGATTTGCGGAGAGTCTCCCATTGGCATCATCTCCTTATGGAAGTGTGGCCGATCCTACGCGGAACGCAGTGCTGCCTTTGCCTGTTCGTACAGCGCTGCCATCCCGCCGTAAAGCGTGTAGAAAAACGAATCCGGCGCATCGAGCGAGAATGAGAGATACTGTTTGGGATCGACGCCCAGCATGTGTTCAAACAGAGCTGAGCTGTCGTAGGCGTAAAAACAGAAGTGGACGAAGTGAAACTCCGGCATTTTCTCGTAGATGGTCGTGATGTCTTTGGCGTAGCGCTCCACATTCCGCTCGGCCTCGCGAATCATGGCGAGGGCGTCTTCGAGGTCCACCGCGATCCGGAGCGTCTTTTCGTCTACAACGGTAACCGTCGCCATGGCAAAGGCCTCCCTTACTTTTTCGCGATTTTGACCTGGAATAGGTCGGGGCCTTCCTCGAGGTACTCCCAGGTGAACCCTCCAGGATGCATCGATTCAAACTGGAACCGCAGCGGAATCGGATTGTGGTCGTTGATCAAAAGCAGGGCTTCTCCGGGCTTCAATCGTTCAAACGTCTCAAAGATCACCTTGTGTTTCAGATGCGGCGGGTATTCCGGCACCCGGATGGTGGCGACAAATTCGTTCATCATGATCTCCTCCTTGGGATAATTGGGGGGATATCTTTATTGTAAGCAGTTTGATCGTTTTCCATTGTGATACGCATCATAGTTGCAAAAACAGAAGGGAGAGGAGTGCCGCTTCCACCAACTGCAAAGATGGATTGTGGAAGGAACGCTTCAGCCGGGGGAAAAGCTGATGGATGCGGAGATCGCGGAGGAGTTGGGGATGATTGAGGATACGTAGCAGGGTATGGCCATGATACATGTATAGGCAACAAGCAGGCTGACTAGAGAAAGAGTGGGGAGAGGCTCCATTCGATAGAAGCCTGCTTTTATTATGGGATCGTACTCCCTTCGATACCATGCTGCTTGACAGCTACTTGTCGACGGGCAGGGACACCTCATGCCGACCAATCCGCTGACTCGCGCAAGATAACAGGTAGATCATGCTTACTTGACAAAAAGAAAGGAACGGTTTATTATACCCATACGGGTATATGTATATCAAAATGATCACAAAGGGGGGACATGTGTAAGGCAAAAAGAGACGGATGGGATCAGATCATCGGGAGTGTCGTGCTGGTGGTCTTCTGAGCTGCGTGGTGCGGACCTTGTCCGCATGATGGTTCCGATTTTGGATCATTTGGTTCAAGAAGTCGGCAAACATTGTAATCATGCAAATGAGAGGGGGTTTTATGGAACTGGATCTCGGGTGGATCATCACCTTATTCGCGATCGGCTTTGTCGGTTCCGTGATTTCCGGAATGGTCGGGATCGGCGGTTCCATCGTGAAATATCCGTTGCTGCTGTATATTCCCCCGCTGCTTGGGTTCGCGGCCCTTAGCGCGCAAGAGGTTTCCGCGGTCAGTGCGGTCCAGGTGTTTTTTTCCACACTGGCCGGAATGTTTGCTTACCGCAAAGGCGGGTTTATCAATAAGAAACTGGTTCTCGCCATGGGCATTCCCATCATAGCGGGGAGTTTTATCGGCGGCTTCGGCTCAAAATATTTACCCGATTCCGCGATTAACCTGACGTATGCTGTGATGGCGCTTGTTGCGGCGGTCATGATGTTTTTGCCCAAAAAAGAGGCGGTCAGAAGCGATTATTCCGACATTCGCTTCAACACAACCGTTGCGGTCATTGCCGCGGCAACGGTGGGCCTCCTGTCAGGAATCGTCGGTGCGGCTGGCGCTTTCATCACGGTTCCGATCATGCTGGTCGTATTGAAGATTCCGACCCGTGTGGCCATCGCCTCGTCATTGGCGATCACGTTCATTTCCTCAATCGGTACCACGGTCGGGAAAGTGATGGGCGGCCACATGCTGCTGATTCCGTCCCTGGTGATGGTTGCGGCGAGTATTGTTGCTTCGCCGATGGGCGCTTATCTCGGCCAAAAAATGAACGTGAAGGTACTGCAATGGATCCTCGCTGCGCTCATCACGGCAACGGTCATCAAGATTTGGCTGGATATATTGTGACCACTGTACCCTGTGTGAGGAGTATCTGCCGTCCACGGATAAAAAGGGTTGCCAGTATAAACGGCGGCGTGATCGAATACGGAAAATCTACATGCGATCGTAGGGGGTAATGTTGTGAGAAGAGAAATTCACACGGATCATGTGCTTGAATGTGAACAATTGTCATGTCCGATGCCGGTGGTAAAAACCAAGAAAGCCATGGAAGAAATAATGCCGGGGGAAGTTCTCGAAGTGCGGGCGACCGATAAGGGCTCTGTCGCGGATTTGCAGAACTGGGCCAGACGCACCGGCCATCAATATATCGGTCTTATCGAAGAGAACGGGGTTTTCCGCCATTTCTTGAGAAAAGCCTCACTCAACGAAACGAAAGCGGAAGTGAATTTTCCTCACACCATGAGCAACGAGGAATTACATCACAAACTGGCTTCCGGCGAAAGCATCATCGTGTTGGATGTGCGCGAACCTGCAGAATATGCCTTCGAGCACATTCCCGGCGCCATATCCGTACCTTTGGGACAACTGGAGGAAAAAATCCCTCAGTTGGACCCGGGGAAAGAGTATGCCGTGATTTGCCGTACGGGAAGCCGCAGCGACATGGCCTGCCAAATTCTTGCCGAGCACTGTTTTTCCAACGTGAAAAATGTGCTGCCGGGCATGTCTCAGTGGCAGGGAGCCACAGAAAGCGACGAATGAGAAACTTCGAAGAACGTAATGGAACACACAAAAGAGGACTTCGTCGGCTGCAGGGAATTTGGCGGTGCGGCGACATTTTGGAATATGCCTTTGTGGTCCAAGTAACATTGATCTTCTAACAGGAAAGGAGATTACGAATGGAACAAGTTCGATCGATTACGGCGGAAGAGCTTCATCGCAAAATGAGTTCCGGTGAAGATCTCGTGATTCTCGACGTGAGGAATGAAACGGATTACAACGAGTGGAAAATTGAAGGCAAGAATCTGAGAACCATGAACATTCCGTATTTCCACTTTCTGGAGGAGGATGTGCAGGTGTATGCGGGACTGCCGAAGGATGCGGAAATCGTCATTGTTTGCGCAAAAGGCGGAGCATCCCATTATGTAGCGGAAATGTTGATGGAAAAAGGATACAATACCTGCTCGTTACAAGGCGGGATGCTTGCCTGGAGCCAGTTTTACCATCCCACCATCGTATATATGGACGATCAGTTGAAATTGATTCAAATCAACAGGTTGGCGAAAGGCTGTCTGTCTTATGCGGTTATTTCCGATGGAAAAGGCATGATCATCGATCCGAACAAAGAGATTGATGTGTACATCGAACTGGCCAAAACACACCAATTTGAGATCGAACATGTGGTGGATTCCCACATGCATGCCGATCATATCACCGGCGGTCCGCGGCTTGCCAAACAAGTCGGCGCGACATATTACATTTCTTCCGAAGAGGCGAAGGGGACGAATTTGAAGTTTGAACCGCTGGATCGTTACGACCGGATCAAGGTCGGCGATGTTCATGTGGAAGTGTTGTCGATCCCCACGCCGGGCCATACGCCGGGTTCCACCTCTTTCCTCATCGACAACCGGTTTTTGCTGTCCGGGGATACCATCTTTGTCGGCGGTTTGGGAAGACCCGATCTCGGGGGCAAGGCGAAAGAATGGGCTGAGGATTTGTATCACACTGTGTTTTTCAAGCTGAAAGATCTCCCGGATGATTGCCTGGTTCTGCCGGCGCATTACGCCGATATTCAGGAAATCAACGACCGCGGCGTTGTCGGGGAGCTGCTTGGCAAGATTCGCGAAAATAACGAGATTATGCGCAACGTAGACAAAGCATCGTTTACGGAACAAGTGGCCAGCGCAGCTTCCATGGAGAAGCCCCCCAATTTTGAGGAAATCGTGGCCATCAACCGGGGCGAACTGCAGGTCGATCAGGAAAGGGCAATTGAGCTGGAAATCGGTCCCAATCGCTGCGCAGTACACCATCACGGTTAAAAAAGGAGGAGGACTACGCATGGCGGACGTATTTGTCGACGCAAAGGGCCTGGCTTGCCCGCTGCCGATTGTGAAAGCAAAGAAAGCCATCGATACGCTGCAGTCAGGTCAAATCATGGAGGTGCACACAACCGACAAAGGCTCCATGAACGACTTCTCAGCGTGGATCAGACAGTCCAACCATGAATTGATCGAAGCAACAGAAGACAACGGTGTGTTTATCTTTATCGTGAAGAAAAAATAGGATGTGCTGAAGATTCCATTGCAGTCGATTCAAGGTCATGCGCCAAGTATGACTGATTTTACTCGCAATAAATATACCCATACTCGTATATGTAAGGGGTGATTGTATGAGCCAAAAAGAAAAAACCACCATTATCCTGTTCAGCGGTGATCTGGACAAGGCGATCGCCGCCTTTATCATCGCGAACGGAGCGGCTGCATATGGTCATGAAGTGACGATCTTTTTCACCTTCTGGGGGTTGAATACGCTTCGCAAAGATCAGCCTGTTTCGGTTAGGAAAGGGTTTCTCGAGAAAATGTTTGGCAAAATGATGCCGCGCGGAGCGAATAAACTGGGACTTTCCAAAATGAATTTTGCCGGAATCGGTCCGAGATTGATCAAACATGTCATGAAGAAGCACAATGCATTGAGCCTGCCGCAATTGATAGAGCTTGCCCGGGAACAGGGAGTCAAGCTGGTCGCGTGCACGATGACCATGGATTTGCTGGGACTCGCAAAAGAAGAACTGATCGACGGGATCGATTATGCCGGTGTTGCAACCTATTTGGGGGATGCTGCAGAAGCGAAGGTGAACTTGTTTATCTAAGCCTGGTTCCCCGGATATAGGGTATAATATACCTATACACGTATAGTGAATAGGGGGAGATTCCGTACCGATGAAATATGACGAGGATGTGAAAAGAAGGCTGCGCCGCGTGGAAGGACAAGTCCGCGGGGTGCTGAAAATGATGGAGGAAGAGAAAACCTGCAAGGATGTGGTAAGTCAGCTTTCGGCTGTCCGCAACGCGGTTGACAAGGCCATTGCTTACATCGTGGCGGTCAATCTTGAACGGTGCATCTTGGAAGAGAAGGAGGCTGGCAACGATACCAGCAAATTGGTTCAGGAAGCTGTTGCATTATTGATCAAAAGCAGGTAGGGGAAGTAACCTGCGCAGGTGGTCCTGGACAGAGAGGGACAAAAGCTGCTGCAGCTCGCCTTTGGAATGTTCGGTCTGAACGTCAGGAATCGGCGGGCTTGTCGAAGGCGTTGTTGCGATGTCCGACAAACCCGCCTCGTTCCTTATGACGTTGACGACAAATGAGAGCATGCCAATTATATTCAGCAGGCATGTCCCTGTATTGCATGCTCAGAACGATGAGATTACTTCGTGACTATTCTGAACGCTTAGCGTCTGCTGTGGATGACTCCGTTCCTTCATCGATACAACTTCATTTTCCGTACATACTGTGAGACCTGTTCAAGTCCAGCTTGCAGAACGTCTGTACTGCAAGCATAACCAATACGAACATGTCCTTCCATATCAAAGCACGCACCAGGTGTCAAAAAGGCACCAGTATGAGCAAGCAGATCTGTACAAAACGTCACAGAAGGGACTGGAAAATCATATTTCAACATCGCTGTCGTTCCCGCGCGCGGTTTGACATAGGAAAAGGATTGTTCGTGTTTCACCCATTCATCCAGGAGGGCAAGGTTGTCCCGCAAAATTTTTCGACTTCTGCTTACAATCTTGTCGTAGTTCTTCAGTGCATGGACAGCCAGTACATCGTCCAACATCCCGCAGCTGATCGTTGTGTAGTCCCGGTGCTTCATACATTCCGCAATGACGTCTTGTGGAGCGGCAATCCAACCAAAACGGAGGCCCGCAAGCGAGAGTACTTTTGAAACACTGGACGTGCTGATTCCCTTCTCATATAGATCAGCAATTGAAGGAACGTCGGCCTCAGCATCCTGGAGTAAGTCCTGATAGACTTCATCACAAAGTACATAAGCTCCACACGATCGTGCAATCTCCACAATTTGTTCCAGGATATCCCGTTCCATTAAGGCACCGGTTGGGTTATTCGGATTATTAATACAAATCATTTTTGTGTTCGGACGAATCAGAGACTTCAGCTCGTCAAGATCGGGGAGAAAATGATGTTCAGGGCGCAGCTCCAAAAGGTCTACTGTCGCTCCAAATGATCGAGGAACTTCATAAAGCTGCTGATAGGTCGGATGCACCGCAATAACGTGATCGCCAGGTTCGATCAGAGAGTAATACACTAAAAAGTTGGCGCCGCTTGCCCCATTCATGACGAGAACTTGATGAGGCTCAATGGTTTCGTACAAGTTCGCAACCAGCTGCCTGAACTCGGGAGAACCCTCAATATGACCATAGGTTAGCTTCAGCGGATAGAGGGAGCGAAAAAATTCATCAGGATTTGTACCATCTATCGTAATAAGTTCCTTCAACGTGAGGGAGTCCACACATGTTTCCGCCATATTAATGGTTGCGTTCTTTTCATGGGCATTCATCCATTCTTCTACCAGGAAAGCCTTCATTTTCATGGTTCATATCCTCCCTTACAGGTTCGCGACGATACCGATGCCTTTTGCTTCCGCTTGTTTTAAAATGTAATCAGCCGTGATCAAGTCTTGCAGGGCGATCCCTGTGCTGTCAAAGATCGTAATGTCGTCATCTGAAAGACGGCCAGCAGTTGTACCAAGCATCACACTGCCTATTTCCGCAACAATGTTATCTCGTTCTATGACTCCTGTTTTGATCGGTATCTCTGTTTCTCCTACCTGGACAGCCTGATCAACATCATCGACGAATACTCGTGCAGAAGCGAAAATTCGCTCGTCGATTTCCTGTTTTCCCTCCAGATCTGCCCCAATGCAAGAGAAGTGTGTTCCCGGCCGAACCCATTCTTTTTGAATGATCGGTTGTCGCGAAGGAGTTGCGGTAATAATAATGTCTGCTTCTCCTGTTGCCTTCTGAATCTGGTCAGTTGCCGCAAATTCTACTTGTTCGATGCGAGAAGCGTATCTCTCAAATAACACCGGATTGTCCCGATACGGAGCCAGGAACTTTTCTTTTAATATTGCTGATATCGTAGAGCAAAATGATCTTGCTTTCTCCAATGAATGATGATTGTAAACTGTCACCTTTTTGATATGATCCATGAGCATCAGCGTGGACATAATCAGATAAGGAGCCAAGTGACCTGTTCCGACGATCAATAAATGCTCAGACTCTTTTCGTGCAAGATACTTGGCGCCAATCCCTCCTGCTGCTCCTGTCCGCATTAACGTGATCGCTTCTCCTCCCATCATCCCGATGGGGACGCCTGTTCTGCTGTCGAGCACCAGCACGAAACCAACGAGGGGAGGCAGCTGTTTGGCAGGATTATCCCCAAACCATGACACGAGCTTTAATCCGAAAATATCAGCACCCACCAGATGTCCTGATTTGATGTCCATGTCAGCTTTTCCTGGAGAAAATTCATGGAACACCATCGGGAATACCGCTGCCTCTTTTTGTGCCTTTAACAAATACGCACGCTCAACCAATTCGATTACCTGTTTCATATCCAATAGTTTCTCTACATTTGGTGGATCAATGACTCGAAATGAAAACAACCCTGCTCCTCCTCTGCATTGAAATCTTGTTGGTCATAATTTACCATAGAGTCTAAATCAAAGAACAATTGATGTATGTTATGGTTACGATTACAAATTTTTAGGTATGGATAAGGGGAAGGGGAAATATGGAACTTCGTACATTGAAAACCTTCCAGGTAGTTGCTACCCATCTTAATCAGACGAAAGCAGCCGAGATTCTTGGATATACGCAGCCGACGATCACAATGCATATACGAAATCTGGAACAGGAGATCGGTCACCCCTTATTTCATCGGGTTGGGAAGAAAACCTATTTGACTCCGGCTGGAAAAGTATTGAAGCAGCATGTAGACAGGATCATGGATTGTGTAGAGGAAATGAACAAAGCGTTAAACCGATTGCATGATCCCTACGGCACGTTGGTTATCGCTGCGCCAGAATACTATTGGACTCATTTTTTGACGATGCTTATCCATACCTTTGTGAAACTTCATCCGCAAGTAAAGTTAAAACTGGTCTCTTGTAACAGTGTAGACGTCATTCAAATGATCACCGCTCGTGAAGCGGATGTGGGGATTATTACCGGAAAAAATAAGAATGAAGATCTGGAGTTCGTTTCGCTTGATGAAGAAGAGCTGTTATTGGTCATCAGAAAAGACCTCCACCAAAATAGTGACCTTTCTGCCATTCTACAAACGTATCCCTTATTCTTTAAAAAATTTTCTTATCTTGATTGGCTGTTTGATCGTTGTATGGAAGAGATCCCCACGCCGATGGCTGTCATTGAAAGTGACAGTGAAGAAGCAATTAAGCAAGCAATTTTAAAAGGGACAGGTGTTGGCATAATCAGTGGTGATTTAATACACGAGGAAATACGAAAGGGAGAACTCATCCCTCTGCATCGCTTTACGCAGACGTTGGATACCTTCTTAATTACACGCAGGGATCGTTCTGATGAAATTACCATTCAGGCATTTGTCGAACTGGTAATGGAAGGGTGGGACGAAGCAGCTGAAGAATCCTTGTAAGCGGAATAGGTACCCGAAAAATATACAGGAGGTTGCATGGCAGTAGCCGCAACCTCCTGTCTTTTATTGCAATTTCTTTCTTAGCTGTTCCGCTGCAGACAGTGCATTCAGGTCCTGTAAAATATCACCTGGTCTGTTTCCTTTTCCAATAACATATCCTTCGAAGGTTGTCCCTACAAAGTCAAAGATATGTTGAAACTGCTGAATCATCGGCAACCCTGTGATGTATGGGTTATCTCCCCCCACCGCGATGACATATGCTTTTTTGGCTGCCATTTTTGATTTGAAATCAGGAAAATTCGGGTCTCGTAATGTTTGTGACCATCGATCAATAAAGTTCTTCATCGTTCCCGTCATGCTGTACCAATAGATTGGTGTGGAAAAAATCAGGATATCATGCGGCAGGATACGTTTCATGATGGAATTATAATCATCTTGAACATCCGGAAAACCTTCCTCTGCATGCCGCATATCGATAATCGGTTTAATGACATAATCCTTTAAATAGATTTCTTCTGCATCTATACCTTGGATGGCTAACTTCGTTAACGTTTCTGTGTTCCCGTTTGGACGGGTTCCACCATAAATAACCGCAATTGTCATATGGATTAACTCCTTTTCCTGGGGATCATCTGCATATTGTTCTCGGGATATTCCTATCTTATACTAAGCATCGAAATCGATACAGACGATTATCTTGATTGGATAAATCGAAAATAACGATTTTAAAGAGGTTGCATAATGGAAATTAAACAATTGATTACATTTAAACATGCTGCCGAAAACCTGAACTTTACCCAAACTGCGAAATTGTTGAATTTTGCTCAATCAAGTGTTACGGCTCAAATCAAAGCCCTTGAAGATGAGATTGGCAAACCCTTGTTTGAGCGTTTGGGCAAACGACTGATTTTAACTGAAGCGGGACGTACCTTTAAAACATATGCGGACAAAATCATTGCATTAAGCCAAGAAGCAGTAACAGCAGCGAATGGAGAAGAAGAAATCAGCGGCACGTTAACAATAGGAGCTCAGGAGAGTCAGTGTACGTATCGATTACCGCTGATTCTGAAAGAGTTCAAGAGTGCATTTCCGAAGGTAAAGCTGGTATTTAAACCTGCCCATTCTGATGAAATAGCGAGAAAACAGCTGATGGAAGGATTATTGGATGTTGCTTTTTTTATGGATGCGTGGAAACCTGAAGGATCGTTAAAGGTAGAGCGACTTGTCAAAGAAGATTTATTGTTAGTCGCCGCGCCAAACCAATCGAAAGCCAATTTTTCAATCGACGATCTGAAGCATGAAACGCTTTTACTCACAGAAGCCGGATGTTCTTATCGAAACATGTTTGAAGAATCTCTAAAATCCCTTGGAATTTATTCATTACATAAAATTGAATTTGCCAGTATCGAGGCCATTAAACAATGTGTGATTGCAGGATTAGGAGTGGCACTGCTGCCTGAAATGGTCGTGAAAAAAGATATTGAAGCGGGGCGAATGAGGGAATTGCCGTGGAAGCCTTGCACACCTCCGCTTTATACTCAAATTGCTTGGCATAAAGATAAATGGATGACACCACCTTTAGCTGAATTTATACATGTTACTCGCAAGATGCTCTTGTCAGTGTAAATGCTTGCGGGAAGAGCAACATGATTAACCTTTTTGAGAGTGTCCAGATATGGGCACTCTTTTTTTTCGGAAAACTGTTTTAAGTTCATGCTCATTCAGTCGGAAACTCAACGATACTGAATTCTCCACTCGTTGTAACCGAAATGAAATTGATTCCGCTCATATAAATCGTTACATTAGTGTTGCTGTCTGGATATTTGCAAGAAGGGAACCGCAGAATATAACATTCCGATTCTTATGATTACCGGGAGAGCAGACGTTTGTTTACGGAAAAACCTTTACTCGCCCGGAAAATGAGTGGATACAACTATTCGTTGACATCTTGTTTGCATCTTTATCAAACCTTCGTGACATCCAGGAGCTATATTCTTGCTGAGAATAAGCCAATAAACGGACAAGGATTGAACCAACATGAACAGGGAACATAACCAACCGTTGAAACGCTATATGCCTGGTTTAGACGGCTTGCGAGCAATTTCTGTCCTGGCTGTGATTGGTTACCACCTTGATTGGGAGTCGATGCAAGGTGGGCTGCTGGGAGTAGAGATGTTCTTTGTACTATCCGGCTACCTTATTACGGATCAGATCATATTGGAGTATAAAACAAACAATACGGTTTCTATCTGGAATTTCTGGATAAGAAGAATACGCAGACTGTTGCCTGCGATGATTTGCATGCTTCTGGCGGTGGCTTCATGGCTGAGTATGACCGATTTCTCCAGACTGCGGGCACTGCAGGGTGATTTTCTCTCCTCACTTTTTTACATGAACAATTGGTACCTCATATTTCATGACGTTTCCTATTTTGAGAGTTTTGGTCCAGCTTCTCCAATTGGACATCTGTGGTCGCTTTCCATTGAGGAACAGTTTTACCTCGTTTGGCCAATTCTTTTCTTGATCGGCATAAAACTTGTGCCGCGACGAGGAAAACTAATGCTGCTGATTCTTTTATTGGCCTCCCTATCCGCCAGTGCAATGGCACTCATGTATGAGCCGGGAACGGACCCAAGTCGAGTGTACTACGGGACGGACACCCGTGCATTCGCTATCCTGATTGGAGCAGCATTGGCAATCGTCTGGCCGAGCTGGAAGTTGAATGACAGGATTTCCCCTACTGCTCGAACGTTGCTAGATGTAAAAGGAGTGCTGGGGCTAATTGTTTTACTCGTCATGATCAATGCAGTAAATGAATACGATGATTGGCTGTATCAGGTCGGTTTTCTTATTGTGTCTTTTGTCACCGCAGGTGTCATTGCAGTATTGGCACATCCGGCCAGCCGACTGGGGAAAATCTTGGCGTGCCGACCCCTGACCTGGATTGGGAAACGTTCCTATAGTCTCTATATATGGCATTATCCGGTCATTGTTCTGTCGAGTCCGACAGTCAACACCGAGAAGCCTGGTTTCACACACATTTTGTTGCAATTGATCATGAGTGTAGCTCTGGCAGCTCTATCATACAAGTATGTCGAAGAGCCGATTCGCCGGGGAAATGTTCGTAATCTCGTTCGCAAGCGTTACACTGACAAAACGTTTGGCAGATTAGGACGACTCCTCTGAGTAAAGGCGTGAATTCGTAACAAGGGAATGAATTTCAAAATGAAAGGATGAAATGGAAAAATGAAGAGAAACGTGTGGATGATATGGGGGGTCGTCATCTTCATTTGTGCTGTTGGTTTTCCGGTTCTCCGAGCACAGACCTCGGAAACGCCTGAAAAGGCAGAAATACAAGGCCAACAATTTGAACAATCTCCCAACCCGCAGAGCACTGAAAAGAATTCGGGCGAGACTGAAACAAAGAAAATCGAGACGGAGACGAAGCAAGAGGAACCACTCAATGGGGAAGGGATCACTGTCATCGGGGATTCTGTCATTCTGGGAGTGGAGCCTTACTTGAAGGAAAAGCTGCCGAAAATCACGGTAGATGGAAAGATCGGCAGACAAATGTCGCAAGCCCAGGATGTTGTAAATGGATTAAAACAGCAAGGGAAATTAGGGGACCACATCATTATTGAACTCGGGACGAATGGCCCTTTCAAGAAAGAACACCTGCGCAATTTGTTAACGTCACTTTCTGATGCCAAACAGGTGTTGTTAGTAACAACGCGAGTTCCAAAAAAATGGCAAAATCAGGTTAATCCGACGATCAAGGAAGTCGCCAGTGAATTCAGCAATACGAAAGTAGTAGACTGGTACGCAGCCAGTGAAGGGAAGGGAAATTACTTCTACGAAGACGGGGTACATCTAAAGCCGGACGGCAGCAAGTATTATGCTTCCCTTCTGATTGAAGCCTTACAAGAAAAGTAGGACATAAGCGTACTACAACGACCCAACCGATGGCACACATTTTGATCTTAACCCCGGGGTGCAGGTGCCGGCGATCAGGTATTAGACTATGTTCGTCACCGTCAAGACAGTCGAGGTGTCACATATTATTCGAGCGACTTTGACCGCAGCCGCCGTCAGCAAGAGGTGATGAAAGCAATGACTGAAAAGTTGGTTTCTCTTGGCGAACTGACTAAGTTATTCAAACTGCTGGAAGTGGCTGGTGAACATCTCCAGACCGACTTGTCGAAGGCGCAAATAATGGGTTTTGTTATGGGCCTGAAAGATATTTCACCTTCCAACCTGGTCTTTCTGGACAACGGTGCCTATTGGAAGGATGGATATTTGGACAGGGAGAAACTCCTTGCCGTTCGCACTGCACTTCAAAGAGAAATGAATGTGAGAAGCGACCAACGTTCTAAATTAAACAACTCTCCGATCCATGACAGCGATAAAGGCACTGCTGCGAGAACAAATCAATAACCACTCCTTGTAAACAACCTTATTTCGGTCACTTATATGGAATTCTGTACGCATGTGGAACGTACCTTAAATAAAGGCAATTAGAGGACCAAACTTCTTGCCCGATCTCCACGATGAATGATTGTGTCGACCTCGTGGAATGGGCCGAAAAAATGGTGATGTTTTAAGCTTCACACACCAAACCTAACAAGAAAGGTGTTCTGAGCGATGGAGCATGAACCTGGAAGCATGAAAGAAAATCATTTACGGAGTTACGTAGATTCTCCAGAGATGCAGAATCGGCTATACAAACGAACGTTATTTATCGTATTCGTGGCACAAATTTTTAGTGGTGCAGGTCTGGCAGCAGGTGTCACTGTTGGAGCACTTCTTGCTCAGGATATGTTAGGCACGGAAAGTTTTGCTGGTGTTCCCGTAGCGTTGATTACACTTGGATCTGCGTTGGCTGCAATGCTTGTTGGGCGTCTTTCCCAGCGTTACGGACGTCGCTTGGGGCTCGCAGCAGGATTTATCACAGGCGGTATTGGGGCAATTGGGGTCGTATTTGCGGCTGTTAGCCATAGTGTATTCCTCCTGTTCGCTTCGCTGTTTATCTACGGCGCCGGTACGGCCACAAATTTGCAAGCACGATATGCGGGAACAGATCTGGCAAAGCCAACCCAACGGGCAACAGCTGTCAGCATTGTAATGGTTTCTACTACGTTCGGTGCTGTCGCAGGTCCAAACTTGGCTGATGTAATGGGCAGTTTTGCTTCGTCACACGATGTTCCTGCCCTTGCTGGGCCGTTTTTACTGGCTGCGGCTGCCTACATCTTGGCCGGTCTTGCCTTTGTGGGTTTCCTTCGCCCTGACCCTTTCGTTGTCGCGAAGGCTATTGCTGAGGCCAAGAAAGAGGAGAGCAGCGGCTTAGATGCGGAAACAAATACGCTGTCAAGAAACAACCGTGGAATCATCGTCGGCGCTGCCGTAATGATCTTAACCCAAATCGTAATGATCGCAATCATGACAATGACTCCCATTCACATGGATCACCATGGTCATGATTTGGGGGATGTCGGATTGGTTATTGGTATTCATATTGGTTCGATGTACCTCCCATCTCTCGTGACAGGCATTCTTGTTGACAAGATTGGCCGCACAGTCATGACGTATGCTTCCGGTGGTACTTTACTTGCTGCTGGCCTTGTCGCAGCAGTAGCACCAGCTGACTCTTTGACAGGAATAATCATCGCGCTGGCTTTGCTGGGGCTTGGTTGGAACTTTGGATTAATTAGCGGAACAGCTCTCATCGTAGATTCAACGGACCTGGCTACGCGTGCAAAAACGCAAGGAGCCATTGACGTATTCATTGCACTATCAGGGGCTTCGGGTGGAGCACTTTCAGGTATGGTTGTAGCACATTCCAGTTATGCAACACTTTCACTTGCCGGGGGATTCCTCTCGCTGCTTCTCATTCCGGTCGTGATTTGGTCACGCAGCGGTCGAAAATCCACGGTAACAGAAAGTACTTCAGCAGGCTCTGGTCAATAGAAGCCTGCTTGTTCTTTTTTTTACGGGGCTCCATAATTTTTACACAGTTTGCTTCTATGATAGGCTTAACAAAAACGGATGGGTCAGGGGAAACTGTGGTCTGGCATACGAATGCAGATTCCCCAACGATTTGACGTCCGTTCTTCCGACTGTTAGGAGGTGATACACGTGTCAACGATTCTTATCGTGGATGACGAACCGCAAATTCTGGAGATCTTGTCATCGTATCTGACCAAGGAAGGCTATCACGTCATGACGGCGGAAAATGGCAGGGATGCCTTGGAACTTGCCGATGCAGCCGATTTGATTGTCCTTGATCTGATGCTGCCGGATATAGGCGGAGAAGATGTGTGCCGGGAGATACGCAAGACGTCCCGGGTACCGATCCTGATGCTGACAGCCAAAAGCGGTGAGTCCGACCGAATTGCGGGATTGGAGATAGGGGCCGATGATTATCTGGTAAAGCCGTTTAGTCCACGTGAGTTGGTGGCCAGAGTCCGGGCAATATTACGTCGGATGGGCGATTACCAGGTGTTGCGCGATCAGGTGGAATTGGGGGACTTGCATGTATCGCTTTGGGAAAAGCGTGTAACGTTGAAGGGAAAGCCGGTTGAATTGACACCGAGTGAGTATCGCTTGTTGACCACGCTGCTCCGATATCCAGGACGCACTTGGACCCGGGAAGAATTGGTGGAAGAAGTGTTGGGATTGGATTTCGCGGGAAGCGACCGAACCATTGACACACACATAAAGAACTTGCGTCACAAGATTGAGAATGACCCGAGACAGCCAGTCTACATAAAAACCGTATACGGATTAGGGTATCGACTCGACAATCCCGCACAGAGTGGGGGCTAACCTATGAAAAGCATTTGGATGAAGCTGGCGCTGGCCTTTATGGCTGTTAGCGCTAGCGGCATTCTGATTTCAACCATCCTTTCCATTAAAGAAATGGATCTTCATTTTTTCTATTACATAAGCGATGTTCATCGAAAACACCAAGCAGATCTTCTGGCCATGCTAAGGGAAGAATATCAACAAGGACACGAGTGGAACGAACGCACGTTTTTGAAATTAGATACCGCGTCACAGCTGCTGAAGTTGAAGATCACGGTATATGACCAGGAAAAGCAGCTGATCCGAACGTTTGGGAACACAACGACTGCTCATACCAAACTTCAGGATGACATGATCCCTGTTCTGGTGCGTGGTACACCGATTGGGTACCTAGGTATCGAGCATGACAACACGGACAGCATTTCCTTGGAGGAACACTTTCAGACAGCCCATACAAATGCCCTGCAGTGGACGATGCTTGCTTTATTGGTCATTGTGTGTACGATCAGTATTTTCATCGCCAAATGGATGTCCAGACCAATTGTCAATATGAGTCGTGCGGCTCTCGCTGTAACGAAAGGAGATTTGTCTGTAAGAGTTCCCCTCCCCAAAGGAAAGGACGAATTGTATGATTTGGTTCAAACGTTTAACAATCTGGTTCACAATCTGCAAAAGCAGGAGGAATTGCGAAAACGGCTTACGTCAGATATTGCACATGAGCTGCGAACTCCATTGAATACGCTGCTTGCCCAGACGGAAGGGATGATCGATGGGATATGGAAAGCAACTCCGGAACATTTGGAGGCTGCCCGTTCCGAAGTGGTGAGGCTGATCCGAATCGTAAGCGATTTGGACCAAGTCATTCAGGCGGAAGCAGGTGCGCTGAGCATCTCCCTTGATGTTATCAACCTGAACCAGGTCGTGGAAAACATTGCAGATTCGATGAATCCATCTTTTCAGCAAAAAGGAATACGATTAACAGTTCGGCTGGACAACGATGTCTGGATTCTGGGGGATAAACAAAGACTGGCGCAAGTTTTTTCCAACTTGCTTACGAATGCACTAAAACATACTCCGGAGAGCGGGGAAGTCATCATTTCCGTTGTAAAAAAAGAACGAAAGGTTGAGGTGAAAGTCATCGACAACGGTGCCGGTATTTCACCAGAGGATTTGCCTTACGTGTTCGAACGGTTTTATCGTGGAGATCGATCGCGCAATCGGGAGAAAGGGGGTACCGGACTCGGATTGACAATCGTGAAAGGGATTGTGGAGGCACATCAAGGAGAAATCTCCATCGAGAGTGAAGTGGGAAAGGGTACGACCGTTACGATAACATTACCTGCGTCAGAAAGCTTCTCTTGACATGGATGTACGGGAAAAGGGCGGAAACGCTTGTTCCTGCCCTTTTTGCATGTCCGTTTAATCCTGGTCATTCTGTTATTCTGGCTTGTTGTTCACGGTTGGATCGACAGTAAAGTCAGGTTTGAAACCATCGTACTTCACTTCGGTTACCATTCCCTTGGAAGCGTGGCCTAGGTCATGGCAGTGGAACATCCAGTGCCCCGGATTATCAGCCTTGAAGGCAACGACGTATTCCTCACCAGGCAGAATGTTAAGCGTATCTTTTATCAAAGGAGAGCCCGAAACAGGTTTGCCATTTTTACTCAATACCTGGAAGAAGTGACCATGCAGATGCATCGGGTGAATGTCTTCCGGAGATTTGTTTACCAATTTGACTTTCACCAGATCTCCTTCCTTAACATCAAGCGGGGGAGTGTCTGGGAACGCTTTACCATTAATGGTGAAGGTCCCGTTTTTCATATCTGTTCCCAATTCCAGCGTGTACTGCCAATCATATTTGTCATCCAGTGAGAAGATGCTTTTGGCGGCTTCCCCGTATTTTGTGATATCTACAAGCGGCATCTCTCCTGCATGATCCGATTGCGGAGAAGCGTGCTCAAATCCTTCATAGACGATTGGAATTGCCAGTGATTTTGCCCCCGGAAATGTACTGTGTTCGTCCAACAGCCATTTGCCAGGATGATTGGCGACAAACTCGATATCGTATCGCTCCCCGGGTGCGATGTTCAGCAGCTGTTCGTTTATAACAGGCGGGTTGTGTATCGGTTGGCCATCTGTTGAGACGATCCTAAACTGATGACCAGGCAAGTGCAATTTGTGGGAGAGGTACCCTGCGTTGATCAGGCGGATTCTCACTTTGTCACCCTCTTTTACGGACACGGGTTTGATAGCAGCGCCAGTCCTACCGTTCGCCGAAAAGATCGTGTACATCAGCGGCATCATCTCAGCATCGCTCATCTTACTCATGTCCATCATGGTGTTGTTCGTGTCAGTTCCATGGTTCATGTGTCCGTGGTTCATCTTGCTCATGTCCGCATTCGAGTGGGTGGAGTTGTGCATCTCAGCCATGCTGTCATCTTCCATCCATTCATCGAGGACAATCGTGTAATCATGGTCAACCGGTCGGGATTCTTTTGGTTCGACTACAATGGACCCGTACAATCCTTTATCAACCTGATTGACACTATCCTGATGGGAGTGATACCAGTAAGTGCCGGGGACATCCACTGTAAACTGATACGTAAAGCTCTCGCCAGGTTTTACAGCATTTTGTGTTACACCAGGAATCCCATCCATATGGTTCGGAACAGGTAGGCCGTGCCAGTGGATCGTTACGGGTTCTGGCAGTTCGTTATTCAATTTGACCTGAATCGTTTCCCCTTGTTTCACCCGCAGCTGTGGTCCAGGCACTGTTCCATTAAAAGTCCACGCCGTTTTCATGGTATTGTTGTCTAGCATGAGCATGCTTTCTTTTGCTGTCAGCGTAAATGTATTTCCAGTCAGAACTTCAAATTTGGGATCTGCTGAGGCTGACATATGCTTCTGTTGTTCATGAGAGCCCGTTGTGGACATGTCATGGCCTTCCGTATGATTGAGGGTATTATTGGAACAAGCAGACAGCACCAATGCGCCGGATAAAATAACCGGAAGCGCAATTCGCTTCTCTTTGGGTATGTTATTGGTCATGGATAATCCTCCTTTTCTTTTTCTAGGGGAAGATTAACATGCGATTGTGAAGAAAAAATGGAGAAGGATGGTGTCTGAGCATAGTTGCAATATGGACGAAGCGGGTCCTCATTATTCAATAGGGGAGTATTCTGGAGGAAAAGCGTGGTGTTTTTCCGATCATAGCTAAAGTGACGCAGAAGTCATGTTCTGCGTCACTTTAAGATTCAACAGTTGACGATATACATTCATATATTCCCCCGGGAAATCCAACGGGGGGTGCTGTTGTTTGTCGAATTTTGAAAAATGAATTCCATAATCAAGTTTCAAATGTGTTGACGTCTTACATGACTGTCCACACAGAGCATATAAAGACAGGATTTGCTTTCCCGTAATCAGTACACTTTATCTCAGGGAGTTGAGCTGGATGGCACTGGTCGAGTCATTGCAGAAAGCGATTGATTATATGGAAGAACATTTGCTTAAGCCGCTGACGATCGAGGAGATTTCCAGACAAGCGAATCTTTCTGCTTTTCATTTTCAACGTACGTTTTTGATCCTGACTGACATTACAGTCGGTGATTATATTCGACGACGGCGGTTAACGCTGGCGGCGCAAGAGTTAATCAGCACAGGGATCAAAATCATCGACCTTGCCTGCAAATACGGCTATGAAACTCCCGAGGCTTTCACCAAAGCCTTCCGGAAACAGCATGGTGTTACTCCAAGTGAAGCCAGAAAAGGAATCGGAAACATTCAATCGTACAACCGCCTGTCGATACAGGTGACGTTGAAAGGAGCAGAACCGATGAAGTACCGTATCGTTAACAGAGAGGCTTTTCAAGTTGTAGGTGTAAAACGCGAATGCCCTTGTGGAGCGAATGCGGAAGGGCCGGGGATTTCGGAATTTTGGGGTGAAATGAATGCAAACGGAACGGTCGACAAGTTAATTCAACTGCTTAATGGCGAGATCAAAGGGTTGATCGGAATGAACGACAATTATAACGCCAAGAAAAACACGGTTGATTACTGGATCGCCGCAGAACATGCGGGGGATGTGCCGGCTGAATTTCTGAGCTTTGATTTCCCTGCAGCGAAATGGATTGTGTTTGAGATAGAGGGGCCTATCCCAACCGCATTAGTGAATGCCTACAAACGAATTTATTCGGAATGGCTCCCTTCTAACGGGTATGTGCCCGCTGAACTGCCGACGATAGAGGCCTATATTAGTCCAGATCTCCATAGTCTTCATTCCCGGAACGAAATCTGGCTTGCCGTTAAATAAAACGAGAAAAATTACGGTTGGAACCGGATCACGAAGGCGGCACCAACTTCAAGACGATTTTTTCGGTATGCTGCCCCGTTTCATCATTCCAGGTGATTTCATAGACCAAGTCCCGGAAAAATATGCTGGCTATCTCTTCTGCATTCATCCCCGCTCGAAACTGTATGGAGTCACGCCCCGGACTTGTGACAAATAATTGAAGCGGTTTACCTTCCTCGATAAGTGGGGAAACCAGCGTACCCCCAGGTTGGCTTGTTACCACGTCTGTCTTATAGGTAAGTTGGGTGACATTCATGGAGGTTAGCGGCTTGATTGTTCCTTCGTAGATCACTTCGTTCCCATCTTCAGAAGGTCTCACAACAAATTGCGCCTCCCAATGCTGGCTGGAGCCTTGAAAAAGGTAAGACCAGGTATGGGAATAGTTGAAAAGAATAGAAAAGCCGACGATGAGAATTAACAAGGCACCAGCGAGTACGTAAAATCGGTTGACCTTATCCAATTCATTTCCCCCCTCGAAAAAATTCCCGCGGTCTGCGCCTGCGAGTTTGATCGGGTTTACTTTATGGGGCCATCGATTCGGCCGCTCTACGGACGCTTGACATTGGTATGATTGAATACCATCATCAACATATAAGGAAAAAGAAGGGGATGCAGATCCTCGGTATTGGCGAAAGGAAAGGCGAATGATTCAAGATTCCCCGCATGAAAGGACAAATAGATGATGAATGACTTACTCATTACCAAACCGACCAGGGAAGATATAACATCAGCTTATGCTGTATTTGAAGCATCGATTACGGATGCCTTTGAGAAAGACGGCCTTGGACATTTAACCAGTGATATTGAATATGAGATTGAGTCTAAAAAGAATCTGCTCACATCTTCACTGGTAAATGCCAAATCGGGAACTTTCTTTCTTGTTGCCAAAATGAATGACAATCTTATCGGAACGGTTTCTTTCGGCCCTTGCAGCAGTGATATTAAGAAATTTACAAATAATCAGCTTGAGGCAATTGGAGAGTTGGGCAGCCTTTACGTCTTGCCCGAATTTCAAGGCAAGGGCGTAGGGTCAGCTCTGATCCATTCGATAATGAAGGTTCTTTATGAATCAGGAGTTAAACAGTTTTGTTTGGATAGCGGCTACAAGCAGGCTCAATCAAAATGGTTACGGAAATTTGGCGAGCCTTATTTCATCGCAAGAGATTACTGGGGAAAAGATCGTCACCACATGGTATGGCTATGTAAAGTAAGTGATTACGTGAAAGGACAGGATTAACGCAGGGGGGGATTGCTAAAACGCAAACAAAATGTTGCTTCCTCCGCCAAACAAGAGACCAGTAAAAAATCCTAACCCAATAATATGTGAAGATCAACGTTAAAATCCCCAATATAATCGGTTGAAAATTCCCCACTTTCATCGCAAACTCTCTCCTTGGAGGAGAGAGGAATCATGATAAAGAATGGGGAGTTTTACATGATTCACGAAAT
>NZ_SDLF01000001.1:0-345578 GCF_013096935.1 Brevibacillus sp. MCWH
TCCCAGTGTGGCCGGTCACCCTCTCAGGTCGGCTACGCATCGTCGCCTTGGTAGGCCGTTACCCCACCAACTAGCTAATGCGCCGCAGGCCCATCCGCAAGTGGTAGCTTGCGCCACCTTTCCGCACTCTCTCATGCGAGAGAGTGCCCTATCCGGTATTAGCGTAAGTTTCCCTACGTTATCCCGGTCTTGCGGGCAGGTTGCCTACGTGTTACTCACCCGTCCGCCGCTAACCTGTCTGGAGCAAGCTCCAGACAGGCCCGCTCGACTTGCATGTATTAGGCACGCCGCCAGCGTTCGTCCTGAGCCAGGATCAAACTCTCCAATAAAGTTGAGTTGAATCGTTAGCATTCTTTAAAGAGAAAGGAATTGCTAGGCTCGTTCGACGCATTCGCTGTTCAGTTTTCAAGGAACATTTCCAGTTGGTCAGCCGCCCAATCATCAGCGGCGACAATTCAACATTGTATCAGTCATTCAACACGAAGTCAAGAGTTTTTTTATCAATCGATGTTCTTGCTTTCTTGCTGTTCGCCTCTCGTTTGAAGCGACAAGAAGTATACTAACACGTTTGCTGGATAAACGCAATAGAAAAATTTATAAATACATCACTTTTTTCGCCCTTAATAAAAACGTCTGTCATACACGCTATACAAAACAGAGGAACGGATCTCTCCGTTCCTCCTTGACTGAAGACAAACGGTTCATTGTATAAGTGTCCATAAGAAAATGATTTCCAGGCCGAAAGGCCTGCCCATTCATCATCCGAAGCGGAAGACAATGTGCATCGCATGGCGGGATGGGCCAAGCGAGCTCCTTTGACGACCGACTCAGCGGAAAAACGAAGACACGGGAATCAACAGGGGACACAAGTCTCACTTCATCGAAACACCCAGATGTTTGTCCCCTGCCCGCGTCTCGTTTTGGAGCGGACTTCATCCGCTTCTTTGCTGGGCGTCAAGCGAGCGAGCGGGCCCGATCTCCCATGCGCCGCGGACTTTGTCTACACGCTGAGAGGAACGGATCTCTCCGTTCCTCCGTGACTAACACTTGATTACCTTAACGATGGACAAGTGACGCGATTCTGCCAGGTTGATGATCCGCCCGCCCGTCTCCACCATGGGACGTGTCGGTTGGCTGCGGTCGGTAAAGACCACCTTGCCGATGCTGCCGTCGCTCAATTCCACAATCGTTCCAACAGCTAGACGGGTAATGCCGTTTACAAATGTAAGTACGATATACGGATCCAGTTTGCCGAAGCTTTCCCGCAGGAGTTGTTCCGTCACCAGATAGGAAGGGATCGCCCTTTGGTAAACGCGATCAGAACACATCGCATGATAAACATCGGCGACGGCCACAATTTTGCTGTACAGATGCAGCCTATTGCCCGTCAACCCCAGCGGATACCCCGAGCCGTCCTCCCGCTCGTGATGCTGCAGCGCTGCCAGGGCCACGCCTTCGTTCAAGCCTGGAGAGGCCTTGATAATCTGGTACCCATACACCGTATGCTTCTTCATCTCCTCAAACTCGTCCCGGGTCAGTTTGTCCGGTTTTTGCAAGATCCGGCGGTCAATCCTGGTTTTCCCCACGTCCAAAAGCGTTCCGGCCAGCGCGATTTGCATCCATTCCCTTTCTGGAATCTTCATCCATTTGGCAATCATGTACGAAATCAGACCGACCGCGATCGAATGTTCGTACGCATAGCTGTCAACACGGGACATGCTGTTCAGGGTAAACAGGATTTCCGGCTGATCCTGAACCTGCCGGAGCAGCGGCGCAATCACTTCCCGCACTTCCATGACGGGAATGTTCTGCCCCCCTTCCACCCCTACCAGCAAATTTTTCAAAGCGGCGACCGCCTTGTTGAACGACTGTCGAAACGATTGCTTCTCGCTGCTCGTCTCTTCGCTGACCGGCTGTGCTTCAGCCGGCTGATCATCTGACCATTGAATGCCCGCCGCATGGTCGTCCTCCACATGCACCTGCTCAATCATGAACGCTTCGAGAATCTCCCATTCTCTCTCGTACAAAACAGTCCCTTTGGGAAAAAGCAAGCCACCCAACGCCGTGGTTACATCCTCTGCCAGCTTTACGCCAACTGTTGCATTCTTGCCATGATTCTTCACATGAATGATGGGCAATGTTCCACCCTCCGCATCGGTTTATTGTTACTGTTATAGTACTCTTTTCCCATTTTCATGGCAATGAAAATTCATTTTATAGGAAAATGCGATCAAATTTCCACGAAATAAGAAAAAAGGAAGGCGTTCCAGCATAGTGGAACAACCTTCCCATCTATCCAATCTGCAAAACGATTATTCTTGCTCCTCAGGCTCGCCGGCAGACTGGTCTGCTTCCGGCTGCTGCCCTTCATGACTGCCGTCATCCTCGTCGTCGCTTGGCGGCACTTTGGCCACGGAGACGACCTGCTCGTTTTCAGCAAGGCGTATCAGTTTGACGCCCTGAGTGTAGCGGCCCATTACCGAAATGCCTTTGATCTCGGTGCGAATAATGATGCCGGACGTGGTAATGATCATCAGGTCTTCTTCCGGTTCGACCACTTTCAACCCGACAACGTGTCCGCTACGTTCCGTGACGTTGTGCGTCTTGATGCCTTTGCCGCCGCGGGACTGCAGGCGGTACTCGTCAATCGGGGTGCGCTTGCCGTAGCCGTTCGCCGTAACAATCAGCACTTCCGCCCCCGGCTTCACGACATCCATGTCGATCACGTCATCGTCCTCGTCCAGCGTAATGCCCTTGACACCGGTCGCGCTTCGGCCCATCGTCCGCACATCGCTTTCCTTGAAGCGAACAGACATGCCGTTGCGGGTCCCCATGATGATCTCCTGGTGGCCGTCGGTGAGGCGAACGCCGATCAGTTCGTCGTCTTCCCGCAGGTTGACGGCAAACAGGCCGCCTTTGCGAATATGCTCAAACGCCGACAGCTCGGTCCGTTTGATAATTCCCTTTTTCGTAGCGAAGAACAGGTAGGCGTCTCCGCCCAGTTCCTTGACGGGGATGACCGCGTTGACCCGCTCGCCTTTTTCGATCTGGATCAGGTTGATCACCGGAGTGCCCTTGGCTGTGCGGCTCAGGTCCGGAATCTCGTACCCCATCAGGCGGTATACCTTGCCCTTGTTGGTAAAGAACAAGATGTGGTCGTGCGAATTGGTGATGTACAGGTGTTCGACAAAGTCGTCGTCCTTGGTGCCGATGCCCTGTACACCACGGCCGCCCCGTTTCTGCGCACGATAGGTGGAGACGGGCAGGCGCTTGATGTAGCCGTCATGGGTCAGCGTGATGACCACGTCTTCTTCTGGAATCAGATCGGCATCCTCAATGTGCTCTTCGTCATATGTGATGACGGTCCTGCGCTCGTCGCCAAACTTCTCCTTGATCTCCAGAAGCTCTCCACGGACGATCGCGTAAATCTTGCCTTCATCGGCCAGAATGGAGCGCAGTTCGGCGATTTTCGCCAGCAATTCCTGGTACTCGTTTTCGATCTTTTCCCGCTCCAAACCGGTCAGGCGCTGCAGGCGCATGTCGAGAATCGCCTGAGCCTGTTCCAAGCTCAATCCGTAACGGGACATCAGTCCGTCGCGGGCCTCTTCTGCCGTTTGCGATCCACGGATCAGGCTGATGATCTCGTCGATGTGGTCCAGCGCAATTCGCAGCCCTTCCAAGATGTGAGCGCGGGCTTCCGCCTGCTTCAACTCGTACTCGGTCCGTCTGCGGACGATCTCCCGTTGATGCTGGAGGTAGTAGTACAACATGTCCCGCAGATTCAACACGCGTGGACGGTTGTCCACCAGCGCGAGCATGTTGACCCCGAAAGTGCTCTGCATCTGGGTATGCTTGAACAGGTTGTTCAAAACGACTTTGGGGACCACGTCCCGGCGCAGCTCGATGACGATCCGCATCCCTTTGCGGTCCGACTCGTCGCGCAGGTCGGTGATGCCGTCGATTTTCTTTTCCCGTACCAGCTCGGCAATTTTTTCGATCAGTTTGGCCTTGTTGACCTGGAAAGGTATTTCCGTCACGATGATGCGCGGTTTCCCTTTGTCTTCTTCGATCGTCGTTTTGGCTCGCATGATGATCGAGCCACGGCCCGTTTCGTACGCCCGGCGAATGCCGCTGTAGCCGAGGATTTCCCCGGCAGTCGGAAAATCGGGCCCCTTGATGATCTTCATCAGTTCCTGAACCGTTATGTTCGGATTGTCGATCATGGCCACGACGCCGTCAATCACTTCGCTCAGGTTGTGCGGAGGAATGTTGGTCGCCATGCCCACGGCAATCCCCGCCGAACCGTTTACCAGCAGATTGGGAAAACGGGACGGCAGTACGACCGGCTCCTCTTTTCGGCCGTCGTAGTTGGGTGTAAAGTTGACAGTCTCTTTATCGATATCGCGCAGCAGTTCGAGAGCAATCTTGGACAGGCGGGATTCGGTGTACCGCATCGCCGCTGCCGGGTCACCGTCCACGGAACCAAAGTTGCCCTGTCCCTCGACCAGCATGTAGCGCATGTTGAAGTCCTGCGCCATCCGAACCATCGTTTCGTAGATGGCAGAATCCCCGTGCGGATGGTAGTTGGCCATTACTTCACCAACGACGTTGGCCGACTTCCGGAACGCTTTGTCCGGCGTCAATCCCATGTCGTGCATGGCATACAAAATACGCCGGTGAACCGGCTTCAGCCCGTCGCGGACGTCTGGCAACGCCCGGCTGACAATTACGCTCATCGCATAGCTGATGAACGACTCTTTCATTTCCTGGCTAATATCAACTTTGGGAAACCGAGCTGTTTCTTCTGCCATAAAGGGTAAACCTCCAACTGGTTATCGCAATACGTAATTATACCATACAGAAAGAGGTCACGTCCAAAATCTCTCGCAAACGCATTGCGTCACCAGTCTCCTGTCTTACGGCAGCACCAGCCAGGCATCCTCCAACGGGGCGATGATCGCCCCGGATGTCCCCTCCCGGTCCGGTTGGGCAGCATCCCACACCGTCGCGATGAGAAAACGCCCCCCATCCTTCACGGCTTTTCCCGCCACACCGGCGGCAGCCCCCGGCCAACCCGCCAGGCAGTCCGCTTCTGGCAAAACAGGCCGCTGTTCCAGCCGCAGCCATTTCCCAACCGCCAACGCGTCGAGCACGTTTTCCATCGTCCCCGGCATGTCGAGAACGCGTTCATAGAGCTCCACGCGGATGCGCTCATACGTCTGCTGCTGCCTGGTTTTGGCAAAAATCGGGTCGTGGTGGTTCGCCATAAACGCCCGGTAAGCTGCTTCATCCCGCCAACAAGCGAGAATGACAGCCTCGGCCGGGTCGCTGACATTCCACCCGCCGGCCTGGCCGAGAAAGCCGTCAACCTCCCTGACGGCTCTCCACTGCTCCTGCCCCCGGGAAAAGAACTGCTGTTGGCCCTCCCTCACCTGACACGCAATCCATTTGATGAGCATGACACACCCCCCGCTTCTTTTGTGTCCTGTCACACAGGCCAATCACCTACAGACGGCCGTCTGTTCATAATACCGGTGCTTGCAAAAAAACCCGGACCATCTCAGGACGAACCGGGTTGCAGATGGGAATGTCGACGCCGCTCCTTGATCACGTACGCCAGATAGATGATCAGATAGAGTAAAATTACGATGACGGAGCAGCGATACATCAGGGCAAAACCGATTGCTTTGGCGACTGCGCCCAAAAGCATCGCCCCCGCTCCGATCCCCAGGTCAAACGCGGAAAAAAAGGTGCCATTTGCCGCCCCTCGCCGTTCAGGCGAAACGCGGTGGATGGTCCAGGCCTGCAGCGACGGCTGAACCGCGCCAAACCCGCTGCCAAACAGGATGGCCGCTGCAATCAGCCCAAAGGACGTCGTGCTGTACGACAAAATCAACAGACCCGCAGCCATCACAATACCGCCGGGCAGCAGCACCCAGAGGTGCCCTTTTCGGTCAAACAGTTTCCCGGCAACCGGCCGAATCAGCATCAGCGACAGCGCGTTGAACAGGAAGAACAGACCGACATTGCCGATCCCCGCTTCCTGGCGGAACAAGGTGATAAAACTGACAATGCCGCCGTACGTGACGCCCAGAAACAGCACCAGCAGCGACGGAAACAGCGCTTTTTGCTCCACCAGTCCACTTCGTTTTGTCTCAGGCTGCCGCCGACCGGCGCCGGCCGGTGCTGCCATTTTCACCGGTTTGGACAGGAGCATGGCCAATGCGGTCAAAACCGACGAGATCAAAAACAGCCAGCCAAATCCGAACGATTGCGCCAGCCACAGCCCCACCAACGGTCCAAGCGCCATCGCCAGGCTGCTGAACATCCCGAAATACCCCATTCCTTCTCCTCGCCGCGCAGCCGGAATCAGATCGGAAGCGATTGTGCCGAACGTGGTCGTGGCAATTCCCCAGCCTATGCCATGCACAAACCGAAGCCCCAACACGAGAGCGACCGTCGCCATCCAGTAATAACCGGCCACGCACAGCAGAAACAAGGCAAGCCCCACCAGCAAGACCGGCCGCCGTCCGACCGAATCCAGCGCTTTCCCGGCAAACGGACGAACGATCAGGGCGGACACCGTAAACAGGCTGACGACCAGACCTACAGCCAACTGGTCCCCGCCCCGTTCGGTCACAAACAGCGGAAGCGTCGGAATCAGCATCTGAAACCCGACGAAAAGAAAAAAATTGGAGAACGCCAACAGCACAAAATCTTTCGTCCAAAGCGGTTCCGTTTGGTTCATGGTTTCCCCTCCAGCGAGTAGGATATATCACTTACAATACATTATTATTTTGTAAGTTTAAAAATGTCAACGTACGAAGTGCAGCGTCATCGCTGTCGTCTCTGCCCAACAAAAAAAGCCTGCCCCATTTGGGACAAGCTTTTTCGGTTTGCTAAACATACGCATGCCGGCCTTACAAAACAGGTTCCATCTATCCGGCATGGTAAATCGTCTCCTTAAATGTCCAGATCCCGCACCGTGGCAGCATACTGCTCGATAAACTCGCGCCGCGGCTCCACATCGTCGCCCATCAGGGTTTCGAAGACCATGTCGGCTTCCATCGCATCTTCCAGACTGACCTGCAGCAGAGTGCGCACCTCGGGGTCCATTGTCGTCTCCCAGAGCTGGTCCGCATTCATCTCGCCCAATCCCT
The DNA here is from genome assembly GCF_013096935.1 of Brevibacillus sp. MCWH. Classification (NCBI taxonomy): domain Bacteria; kingdom Bacillati; phylum Bacillota; class Bacilli; order Caryophanales; family Paenibacillaceae; genus Brevibacillus; species Brevibacillus sp. MCWH. The sequence goes on from NZ_SDLF01000001.1 coordinate 7,161, forward strand.
TGTAGCGCTGAATGCTTGGTTTGGGGGTGCTCTTCAACGTGGCCAGAATTTCGTCCCGCTGCTTGTCGTTGTACGCGTAGTAAATCTGCTTGCCCTGCTTGATGCTGTACAGCGGCGGTTGAGCGATGTAGATGTAGCCCGCCTCGATCAGCGGCCGCATATAGCGGTAAAACAGCGTCAAGAGCAGCGTCCGGATGTGCGAACCGTCGACGTCTGCGTCCGTCATGATCACGACTTTGTGGTAGCGGGCCTTGGAGATGTCAAAATCTTCGCCGACACCCGTGCCGAGCGCCGTGATGATCGCGCGAATCTCGTTGTTGGCGAGAATCTTGTCAAGACGGGATTTCTCCACGTTCAACACCTTGCCGCGCAGCGGCAGAATCGCCTGGAAGTGGCGATCCCGCCCCGCTTTGGCCGAACCGCCCGCGGAGTCCCCCTCCACGATAAACAATTCGGACTCGGACGCGTCCTTGGACGAACAATCGGCCAATTTGCCCGGCAACGCGCTTACCTCCAGTGCGCTTTTCCGCCTGGTCAGCTCGCGCGCCTTGCGCGCCGCTTCCCGCGCCCGCGCCGCCATCAGCGCTTTTTCCACAATCCGCTTGGCTACCGCCGGATTTTCCTCCATAAAGGTGGCAAAACGGTCGCCGAATACGGACTCGGTCACACTGCGCGCCTCGGAATTGCCCAGCTTCGTCTTGGTCTGCCCCTCAAACTGCGGCTCCGGGATCTTCACGGAAATGATCGCCGTAATCCCTTCGCGCACGTCATCACCAGACAGGTTGGGGTCCTTTTCCTTCAGGAAGTTGAACTTGCGGCAGTAGTCGTTGATGACGCGGGTAAGCGCCGTCTTGAAGCCGGACTCGTGCGTCCCGCCCTCGTGCGTGTTGATGTTGTTGGCAAAGGAGTAGATGTTGCTTATATAGCTGTCGTTGTACTGGATGGCTACTTCTACGTGCAGCCCGTCTTTTTCCCCTTCACAGTAAATGACTTCTTCGTGCAGCGGTTCGCGGTTCTTGTTCAAGTACTCGACAAACTGCACGATCCCGCCCTCGTAGTGGAACGACTCTTCCCGCTCCTGGCCGGGCCGCTCGTCTTTCAACGTGATGCGCAGCCCTTTGTTCAAAAAGGCCAGCTCGCGGATGCGCTTCTGCAGCACCTCGTAATCAAAAACGGTCGTTTCGGTAAAAATAGTCGGGTCAGGTTTGAAGGTGACCTTGGTACCGGTTTCTGTGGTTTCTCCGACAACCGCCAGATCTGCCTCCGGGACCCCGACGTTAAAGCGCATGAAGTGGACCTTGCCGTTCTGTTTCACTTCCACTTCCAACCACTCGGAGAGCGCGTTCACCACCGAGCTGCCCACGCCGTGCAGACCGCCTGACACCTTGTACCCGCCGCCGCCGAATTTCCCCCCGGCGTGCAGGACGGTCAAAACGGTCTCTACGGTCGATTTCCCGGTCTTTTCGTGGATGCCCGTAGGAATCCCCCGTCCGTTGTCCGTCACGGAGACAGAATTGTCCGGGTGAATCACCACTTCGATATTGTCGCAGTATCCGGCGAGCGCTTCGTCGATGGAATTGTCGACAATCTCCCACACCAGATGATGCAGACCGCGGCTGCTGGTTGACCCGATGTACATCCCGGGCCGCTTGCGCACCGCCTCCAAGCCCTCCAGCACCTGGATCTGACTGGCGTCGTAATTCGTATCCTTTGTCGTTACCTGGTCCACTACTCTGTCAACTCCTCCACTTCAGCTTGTACGGGAACCTGCTCCAAGCTGTCCACGAACTGAGCGCGTCGCTTTAGCGTCAGGGAAGATATGGGCGAACAGTAGACGGCATCCTTGGTGATGACATACGATTTCGTCTCCTCCACACCCTGGTCCACCACCATGTTGCGACGTGCCTGCAAAAACGCCTGGTTCACTTTTGACGATTTGACAGACTGGTGGTCGAGAATCGAAATTACGTCCTTGGTGCTCACCACAGTATCGCCACCAATGTGTATAAACATAACCTGTTCTCCCTACCTTTCCCCGGAGATTTTCCCTTCCCGCACGTAAAAACGCGAGGCTTGCTGGAGAACCTGATGTTTTAAGCCTTCCACACCCGTGGTGCTTACAAACGTCTGAACGCGATCTTGTATGGTTTCCAACAGCAGCGTCTGCCGATGTTCATCCAATTCAGACAGCACGTCATCCAACAGAAGAACGGGGTACTCGCCCACTTCTTCCTTGATCAGCTCGATTTCGGCCAGTTTGATCGACAGCGCGCTGGTCCGCTGCTGTCCCTGAGAACCGTACGTTTGTACGTCCATGCCGTTTACTTTCAGACTGAAATCGTCCCGGTGCGGCCCGATCAGCGTGCTGCCCCGGGCCATTTCCCGGTCAAACACCTCTTCGTAGGCGGCCAGCATCGCTTCAACCGCCTGCTCTACGGCCATCTCTTCCGTCACCGGCGAACTGTTCTCATAATGCAAAGAGAGCGTTTCCTTGCCGTCGGTAATGCCGGCGTGGATCGAGCGAGCCCACGTTTCCAGCTTCCGAATGAACGAAAAACGCTTCCGTAACAATTTTACCGCTAATTCTGCCAATTGGGTATTCCAAATTGCCAGCATTTCCAGCGAGTTACTTTTCTTCATCGCCAGGTCTTTCAGCAGTTGATTGCGCTGGGCCAGCACCTTGTTGTAATTGCTCAAATAGTACAGATACGTCGGAGACACCTGGCCGATTTCCATGTCGATAAACCGGCGCCGTTGGGCAGGCGCCCCCTTGACCACTCCCAGATCTTCGGGGGCGAACATGACCACGTTGAGTGCTCCGACGTATTCGCTTAATTTTTGCTGTTCCATCCCGTTGATTTTGGCCCGTTTTCCCTTGGCGGTCAACTGCAGCTCCAGCCGAACAGGTCCGGTGCGGCGCTCGACGTCGCTGCGGATGGCGGCAAAATCGGCATCCCAAGCGATCAGTTCCTTGTCCCGGGACGTCCGGTGGGATTTGGCCAGCGCAAGAACGTAGATGGACTCCAACACGTTGGTCTTGCCTTGCGCGTTGTTGCCGATAAACAGCTGAATGGGGCCGTCAAACGTGAGGGACAGCGCGTCGTAATTGCGAAAATGAGTTAGCGACAGGTTCTTGAGAAACAAGAATCAGGCTCTCCTCTCAGCGGCGCACTACTTTGAACCGGCCGTGCCCTTCGACCGTCACCTCATCGCCGGGATACAGCTTGCGGCCGCGCCGGTTTTCCTCTTCGCCGTTGACCAAGATCGGCACTTCGGCGAGAAACGCTTTGGCCATCCCGCCGGTGTCGATGATGTCGGCCAGCTTGAGGAACTGGCCCAGGGCGATGTACTCGGTTTGAATGGACACCTCTCGCATGGATGGGCTCCTTTCCTTTTCCAAATACTACCTAGTAGGTCCGGACCGGCAGGATCAGGTGAAGCATCCAGTCATGATCGGTCGGACAGATGACAAACGGGCTCATCGGGCCGGTAAAGCTGGCTTTGATCTCGCTGCTGTCGATGGAACGAAGCGCGTCAATCATGTACTTGGCGTTAAAGGAGATTTTCAGATCCTCGCCGTTGAGCGACTTAGGCGCGACAATCTCCGTCACCTTCCCGATCTCCGGCGCGTTGGAGGTGATCTCCACGCTGCCGTCCGGCAGTGTCATCAGGCGCACCACGTTGGATTTGCCCTCGCGGCTCAACAGGGATGCGCGCTCGATCGACTGCAGGAATTCCTTTGTGCTGACCGTGATTTCCGTCTTGCAGCCTTGCGGGATGATCCGGGACGTGTCCGGATACGTCCCTTCCAGCAGACGGGAGTAGAACAAAATGTGCTTCGACTTCACCAGGATCTGGTTGTCAGCCACGACGATGTCGACCGGATGTTGGTCATCATCCAATATTTTGACCAATTCGTTGCAGCTTTTACCCGGTACGACCACATTGTGGAAGGAAAGCTCTTCCGGGCACTCCACCATCGCCGTGCGGCTGGCCAGCCGGTGGCTGTCAGTCGCGACAAATTTCAATTGGCCGCGGTCCAGCGACCACATCAATCCGGTCAGAATCGGCCGCATTTCAGACGTGGACACGGCAAACACAGTCTGGCGAATCATCGCTTTCAACAAATCGCCCGGCACGCTGAACACCTTGTCCTCTTCCAGCTGCGGCAGCTGCGGAAATTCGTTTGCGTCCATCCCGTTGATCGTGAATTCCGCTTGGCCGGAACGGATTTGCGTCACCAGACGGTCATCCACCATGATGTGAATTTCATTGCTCGGCAGTTTTCGTACAATTTCGCTGAAAATGCGAGCAGTCAGCACAATGCTTCCCGGCTGGTGAACAGTTACCCCCCATTCGTCTCCTTCCTCCGTGGGGATGAGCACTTCAATGGAGACGTCGGAATCACTTGCGGTCAGCGTCAGTCCCTCTTCATCCGCTCTCATCTTGATCCCGGTCAGGATCGGAATCGTCGTCCGACTGGATACTGCCTTGCTGACGTGCGAAACGGCGTTCACCAGTCTGTCGCGTTGAACGGTAATGTGCATCACCGTAAACCTCCCTTTTTCCTGCCATCTCGTTTTGGGCCTGCTGTGCATAATGCCCGTGTCTCTTTCATATCTTATTAGGATCTATCTTTTTAACAGGAGTAGTACTAGGCCCTGTGGGTTTGTGGATATCCCCAATTCTGACGTAAAAGATAGCCTATACACATGTGGGTAAGTTGTGTATAGGCTTTTGGCGTTATTCACAATTCACAGGTTAGTGGTTGGCTTTCAGCTTTTCGATCAACGATTGGATCGTCGTCTGGAGCTGCGGATCGGTCGCAAGCGCTCTGGAAATCTTTTCGTGCGCGTGAATGACCGTCGTATGGTCGCGGCCGCCAAACTCGTCGCCGATTTTGGGCAGCGAGGCGTCCGTCAGCTCGCGGGACAGATACATCGCGATCTGTCGTGGAAACGCTACCGATTTGGTCCGCTTTTTCGCCTTGAAGTCTTCCAGCTTGAGGTTGAACGCTTCGCCGACTGCGCGCTGGATGTCCATGATCGTGATCACCCGCGGACGGGAAGACGGGATGATGTCTTTCAGCGCTTCCGCCGCCAGATGGGTGTCGATGTCGCGGTTGATCAGGGACGAGTACGCCACGACGCGAATCAGTGCGCCTTCCAGCTCGCGGATGTTGCTGTCGATCTGGTTGGCGATGTAAATCATGACTTCGTTGGGGATGTCCAGGTTTTCCGCTTTGGCCTTTTTTCGCAGGATGGCAATCCGCGTTTCCAAATCAGGAGGCTGGATGTCCGTGATCAGTCCCCATTCGAAGCGGGAGCGAAGGCGATCCTCCAGCGTGGGGATCTCTTTCGGCGGACGGTCGGAGGAGATGACAATCTGCTTGCTCTCCTCGTGCAGCGCGTTAAACGTATGGAAGAACTCTTCCTGCGTCTGCTCCTTGCCGGCCAAAAACTGAATGTCGTCGATCAACAGCACGTCGACGCTGCGGTATTTGTTGCGAAATTCAACAGTCTTGTTGTCCCGGATCGAGTTGATAAACTCATTGGTAAACTTTTCCGACGATAGATACACCACTTTGGCTGAGGGATTGTGCTGAATCACGTAATGGCCAATGGCGTGCATCAAGTGAGTCTTCCCCAATCCGACTCCTCCGTAGATGAACAGCGGGTTGTACGCCTTGGCCGGCGCTTCTGCCACGGCGAGCGATGCAGCGTGGGCAAACCGGTTTCCGGAACCGATGACGAACGTGTCAAACGTGTACTTGGGATTCAGGATGCTGGGAGGCTGGTCATCGGTGTTGGCTGGAGGAGCGGATACTTTCACTCGGGGGGCCGGCTGTTCTTCGGCAAAGGCGCCGTCCGTATTTTGCTGGACGACGAAAATCACTTTCATATTTACGCCGGTAACCTCATAGAGTGTATCGGTGATCAATTGAGAGTAGCGAGTTTCCAGCCAGTCCCTGGCGAAGTCGTTGGGCGCTATGACAATCAGCGCGTCCTCCTCCAGTGTGCTCGCTTTGGTCGCCTTGAGCCAGGTATCAAAACTTGGTTTGCTGAGCGATTTTTCTATTTTGGCGAGTACCTTTCGCCAGAGCTCGCTAATCGCTGCATCCAACCGGAATCCCTCCTTTCAGGCAAACGAATATGAAATGATGAATGAAAAGATTCAGAATGGCGGATGACCAATAGGATAAATGTTCAACACAAGTACAGCGTGTCGACTGTGGATAAAATATAGTCGAAAAATAGGGATTTCGCGCAGAGAAGCGAAAAAAAGTAGACGTTATTCGCATCATTGTGAATACAATCATTCACAACTGAGGAAAGCTGTCCACAAACTTATCCACATGCTGTGGAAAATCTGATTGTCCCAATGGAGTTATACACGTTCCAAAACAAAAACATAATAACAGATAAAAGGCACGGTATCAATGGTTTTTTCGCACTTATCCACAAACACAACCACTGGTATTGGGGACATATTCACACCCCTATATTTTGTGTACAAGCTGTAGATAACCTTGTCGAAATCTGCGAGTGTGGATAAAATGATATCCACAGGACGGGAAATAGTTTTGTGGGGATAATTTCCCTTTTGACGGCGCTGGCCGGTCTGCTTGACTTTTTAGGCAAATCTCTTTATAATGCGAAAGAATGCCTTTTGAGGACGGAGGTGTATAGGAATGAAACCAACGTTTAATCCAAATAATCGCAAACGCAAAAAGGACCACGGGTTCCGCAAGCGTATGAGCACGAAAAACGGCCGTAAGGTCTTGGCAGCCCGTCGTCGTAAAGGTAGAAAAGTGCTTTCCGCATAGGCCACAGCTACAGTGGCCTTTTTTGTATTGTGATGAGTATCAGTCGGGACATCACTTGACCGCAGGACCTGTGTCCGCAACTGGCGCCGATCGGTGCCGCTCCTTGAGAGGAACTGCCCGGAGAGAACGCGCTCGACCGGATCACCGCTGGTATGGCCGAGCGGGAGAGGGTTTTAGGGACGACCGGGAGGAGTACGGACATTGAAACGCGAGAGGGATGGGACCGGCTTTTTTCTTGGGCCTGTCTGGACGATGTATCTGCGCGGGGGCTGGACGCAAAACATCTGTGCGCGCGCGGGAGGATCGGCCGGACGGGGAAAAAAGTGGGCGAAACCAGGATATACTGGTAGATGCTGCATACGTTTTCTACTATAATTATGATGTTAGGGGATGTTTACCTTGCATCGTTCGCATCGGCTCAGAAAAAATGAGCACTTCCAGGCAGTGTTTCAAAAGGGAAACTCGGCGGCAAACAAACAGTTTGTCCTGTATTGTGCCAAACAGGAGGGACAAGCCGTGTTTCGTGCCGGGATTTCCGTCAGCAAAAAAATCGGCAACGCCGTGATCCGGAACCGGGTCAAGCGGTTGATCCGCGAAGCGGTGCGCCGATTGGAAGGCGTCATCCCGCCGGACGTGGATCTGGTCATCATCGCTCGACCCGGCGTGGAAGCGATGACACTGGACGCGATTGAACAATCGCTCCTGCACGTGATGAAACGAGCCAAGGTGATCAGACATACACCCGTACATAACCAAAAAAGAGGGTGAAACGGTAATGGCGCGCTTAATGATATGGCTGATCCGCGGATACCAACTGTTTCTGTCCCCGTTGAAACCGCCTACATGCCGGTTTGCGCCCACCTGCTCGCACTACGCGATCGAGGCCATTCGCCGCTTCGGGGCGTGGAAGGGGGGCTGGTTGGCTCTGCGCCGCCTGTTGAAGTGCCACCCGTTTCATCCGGGCGGATTTGATCCTGTGCCGGATCAACGCCATTCGTAACTACGTGAACAACCGAATCAGGGAAAAGGAGGACCATCCTTTGAGAAGACGCATCCTCAGCATATCCATGCTGGCCCTGCTGGTACTGATTCTGTCGGGCTGCAACCCTCAGGCCGCTGCGCCGATCGGTCCTGACGCCACCGGCATATGGGACAAGTATTTTGTTTGGCCGCTGTCCTGGCTCATCAAAGAGAGTGCAGTGGTACTGGGGGGCAGTTACGGTTTGGGGATTTTGGTGGCCACCATCATCATCCGCCTGCTCGTGCTGCCGCTGATGGTCAAACAGATCAAGAGTTCCAAGAAAATGCAGGAGCTTCAGCCGGAACTGCAAAAAATCCGCGAGAAGTACAAAAACGATCCGCAAAAGGCCCAGCAGGAAACGCTTGTGCTGTTCCAGAAGCACAACGTAAATCCGCTGGCCGGATGTCTGCCGCTGTTGGTGCAGATGCCGATTCTGATTGCGTTTTACCACGCGATTATCCGTACGGAAGAAATCAAGAACCACACCTTCCTGTGGATGTCGCTGGGGGAAAAGGACCCGTACTACATCCTGCCGATCGTGGCGGCGATTACCACGTATCTGCAGTCCAAGATGATGGGATCGGCGGTGCAGAACAATCCGCAGATGCAGCTGATGACCATCATGATGCCGCTGATGATTCTGGCGATCGCCGTGACGTTGCCGTCCGCGCTCTCCCTGTACTGGGTGTACGGCAACCTGTTTACGATTGTGCAGACGTATTTCCTGTATCGCGATACAAACAAAGCGCCCAAAGCGCCGCGTCCTAAGGAGGGAACCTCCAAGTGAAAAAGGTGGTAGCTGCGGCAAAAACCATTGACGATGCTGTGCGTAAGGCCTTGGAAGAACTGGGCGTCACACGCGACAAGGTGAGCGTGCGCGTCCTGGAGGAGCCGAGCAGGGGATTGTTTGGACTGTTCGGTTCGCGGGACGCCAAGGTGGAAGTGGAGGTCAATGTCGATCCGGTGGATCAGGGCCTCGCATTTCTGCAGGATGTGCTGGCCAACATGAACGTGGACGCTCGTGTGGAAACGCGTCCCGGGGAAGACGGCGTCCTGTTTGACATACAGGGGACCAACCTGGGAATCATTATCGGCCGCAGGGGACAGACCTTAGACTCTCTACAGTATCTCGTAAATGTCGTAGCAAACCGCCATGCGGACAAGCACGTCCGCATCATTCTCGATGCTGAAAACTACCGCACGCGCCGCAAGGAAACGCTGGAGCAGCTGGCCGAGCGGGTGGCCAGGAAGGCTGTCGCCACCAAGCGCTCCGTCCGGCTGGAACCGATGTCGGCTGCGGAACGGAAAGTGATTCACTCGTTTTTGCAAAAGCGAGCGGATGTGGTCACCTACAGCGAAGGGGACGAACCCAACCGCTGCATCGTGATCGCGCCTAAAGAAGCCTCCCGGTAGGCTTCTTTTTTTATGCCCGGCAAGTCGCCCGGGTGACAGACGGCATGGTAGCAGCATTGACTTACATTTGTTCGCCGTGACTCCCTTTTCACTTTTTTTGCGTAAAACATTAGAAGACGAAGGATGATAACCGATAAGGAAAGTAGAGAACGTTTCCCGCCAGTAAGTATGGGAGTACACGCTTGTAAGCAATGCATGGGAAAAATTCCTAACGTTTAACTAGGGGGCTTCTGCCATGGGGTTTGGAGACTTTGCAGATGTGCTTCTCAGATACAGGTATCAGGAAAATATCACGGTTGATGAACTGGCGGAACGGGCAGGCGTCAGCAGGAGCGTCCTGTCTCGGATTGAATCCGGGGAAACAAAACGGCCCAGCTTTGCCACCTGGAAAAAGATCGGGAACGCATTACATATTCCCTACGGATTGGTAATCAGTACGTATCTGGATGTAACAGAACGGGCGGAAACATTGAAGTTCCTGCTCCAAGAAGCCATCGCACACAATAACAAAACCGTCATCGAAAAGGCAGCCCAAAAATTGCTGGACACCCCCAAAATGCAAACATTTCTTGCTCTCGACCACCTTTTCCAAACGGCAAATGGTACGGACGATCCTGCCATAAAACTGGTATTGTACGATGTGCTCATTGAATATACCAGAAAGAATGGGATTCCCTATTACTTGGCGAAGGGGCTTTATGAGCGGTACTTACTTGAGCGGGACGAATTCGCTCGCTTGGAAGAAACGTATCAAAGAGGAAAAGAAATGCTGCATTACCTTGAATGGCTTCAGCCGGCAGAGCGGATTGCGGCGTATTTTCGACTGGGCGTACATGCCTACGTTTTGGACCATTATTACGATTGCATTGAATTGTGCAGCAAATGCATTCGGGAAGATCACGAAGACAGCAGGCAAAAAGCCTCCGCTTTGATCGCCATCGTCAATTCATATCTTGACCTGGGTGATCTCGTACTTGCCGAGGTGTACTTGAAAGAGTACGAAAACAGCAAATTTGCGGACTTCCGCAAAAAACATCTTCGGGCTCTGCTTTACGCAAAAAAAGGACAGCACGAAGAAGCGATTGCTCTTTATCAAGAGTGCCTGCAGGAAGCAGAACGCGACGGGCGCATCAACGTTGTCACCGATCTTCTGGACGTCTGCCTGGAGACCGGCAGAAACGACTTGATGAAAGAACTTATCGCTGCTGAAGATCAGTTTTTTCCTGCCGACATCACCTCTCACCCGCAACGGATCAAACAAACAGCCAAGTATCATTTGCAAAAAGGAAAATGTCAGATCTCGATCGGACAGATTACGGAAGGATTCGATACCCTGTTGAAAAGCATCAGCTATTATCGGCAATTAGGCTCCTTCGCGAAGGTGGCCGCCTGTATCGGTCTTTTTATTGAATATCATCGCATGAATGAAAGAAATTTATCATTTGAACATATGGAAATCATTGTGAAAGAGTTGAGTCCATATCGGGGAAGCCAAGCTGTTGAAGTGTTGCAGGCTCAAGCTGCGGAACAACTGTCGGCGGAACCGCACGAACGTACAGATGAAAAGCGGTGTCCAACGTAGAACTCGTATTGGCTGATGTATTACTCTATCCCCTTGCAATAAGAATGCAGATTCTTGTTGTGAGGGTCTTTTTTTTGTTTTCTCGATTTCATGAAGGATGATGCGCCTGTGGATAACGTGCCGGGCAGGAAATCTCGCGTGTAGTACAGAACAGGGGAACGGCATGTCCAGATGTGGATGATTCTTCGAAAAGGGTGAGCAAAGCGTTTCGTGCTTGGATTTTTGCAGGTGGTTCTGCTATGCTAAGAAGTTAGTACTGATTCGTCAGCGGAAAGCTTGAGGTGAAACAGCGTGGAATTTGACACCATCGCAGCGGTTGCGACCCCCATGGGGGAGGGCGGGATTGCGGTGATTCGCGTCAGTGGCCCGGACGCAATCGAAGTTGTGGATAAGATATACCGGGGCAAGCGGAAGTTGTCCACTGTGGACAGCCACACGATTCATTACGGACATCTGTACGATCCACAGACCGGCGAGCGAGTGGAAGAAGTGCTGGTCTCGGTGATGCGTGCACCGCGGACGTTTACGCGGGAGGACGTGGTGGAGGTGAACTGCCACGGCGGGATCGTGTCCGTGGAACGGGTACTGGAGCTGATACTGGACAACGGTGCTCGCCTGGCGGAGCCCGGGGAGTTTACGAAGAGAGCGTTTTTGAACGGACGCATCGATTTGTCCCAGGCCGAAGCGGTGATTGACCTGATCCGCGCCAAGACGGACAAGGCAATGAAAGTAGCGCTCAACCAGGTGGAGGGGAAACTGTCCCAGCTGATTCGCAAGCTGCGGCAAAACCTGATTGAGGCCATGGCCCACATCGAGGTGACACTGGACTACCCGGAGCACGATGTGGAAGAAGTAACGCAGAACTTTTTGCGCGAAAAATGCACAGAGGTCAAACAGGAGATCGGCCGACTGCTGCAGACGGCCCGACAAGGAAAGATCCTGCGCGAGGGGCTGTCCACGGCGATTATCGGCCGGCCCAATGTCGGCAAATCGTCGCTCTTGAACAGCCTGGTGCAGGAGGAAAAGGCGATCGTCACCGACGTGGCGGGCACGACCCGGGACGTCATCGAGGAATACGTGAATGTGCGCGGCGTGCCGCTGCGCTTGATTGATACAGCCGGCATTCGCGAGACGGAGGACATCGTGGAAAAGATCGGCGTGGAAAAGTCGCGGCAACTGCTGCAGCAAGCCGATCTCGTGCTGCTGGTGCTCAATTACAACGAGTCGCTCACGCCTGACGACTACGCCATTTTTGACGCGGCCAAAGGATTCCAGGTGATCGTCATCATCAACAAGGTGGACCTGCCGCAACGCATCGACCTGGATGAAGTGAGACGGCACTTCCCCAATCGGCCGCTCATCCTGACCTCGGCCAGGGAGGAGACAGGCATTGATCAGCTTGAGCAGGCGATTGCCGATCTCTTTTTTAGCGGCCGCGTACAGCAGGACGACCTGACCTACGTGAGCAACGCCCGTCATATTCAACTGCTGCGCCAGGCGGAACAGGCCATTGACGATGCGATCAGCGGCATCGACAACCTGATGCCGATCGATATGGTGCAGATCGACATCAAAAAGGCGTGGGAATTGCTCGGCGAAGTGATCGGAGAGAGTGTGGGCGAAGATTTGATCGACCAGATATTCTCCCAGTTTTGTCTGGGCAAGTGAAAAAACAAGAGAGTGCGCCCATACTGGAGAGTAAGGAGGAAAACCATGAACGCAACCTACGAAGCGGAATCGTATGACGTCATAGTAATTGGTGCGGGTCATGCCGGCTGCGAGGCAGCGTTGGCGGCGGCGCGCATGGGATGCAGCACGCTGCTGTTGACCATTAACCTGGATGCGGTTGCCTTTATGCCGTGCAACCCGTCTGTCGGCGGGCCGGCCAAGGGGCATGTCGTACGCGAAATCGACGCCTTGGGCGGAGAGATGGGCAAAAATACAGACAAAACGCACATTCAGATGCGGATGCTGAACACGGGCAAAGGTCCGGCTGTTCACGCCCTGCGCGCGCAGGCAGACAAATTTGCCTATCAGCATCAGATGAAACACACGATTGAGCAGACTCCCAACCTGGTCCTGCGTCAGGCGATGGTGGATGAGCTGATCGTCAACAACGGCGTCTGCGAAGGGGTGATTACGCAGACGGGAGCCCGCTATTCGGCGAAAGCGGTTGTCCTGACCACCGGAACGTATCTGCGCGGGAAAATCATTCTGGGCGATCTCCAGTACGAAAGCGGTCCAAACAACATGCGGCCGTCGATCCGTCTCGCCTATCATCTGCAGGAATTGGGCTTTGAGATGGTTCGCTTCAAGACCGGGACGCCGCCGCGTGTGCACAAGAGCAGCGTCGACTTCTCCAAGATGGAGATTCAGCCCGGCGACACCGTGCCGCGCGCGTTTTCGTACGAGACCACCGAGTTTATCATGGATCAACTGCCGTGCTGGCTGACCTATACCAATGAAGAAACACACCGGATGATCAACAACAACCTGCATCGCGCGCCGATGTACTCCGGCATCATCGAGGGAACGGGGCCGCGCTATTGTCCGTCCATCGAGGACAAGGTGGTGCGTTTCAGCGACAAGCCGCGGCACCAGGTGTTCCTGGAGCCGGAGGGACGTCACACCGAAGAGATGTACGTGCAGGGGATGTCCACCAGCTTGCCGGAAGACGTGCAGTTGGCCATGCTGCGTTCCATGGCCGGCCTGGAAAATGTAAAAATGATGCGGCCGGGGTACGCCATCGAGTACGACGCGATTGTGCCGACACAGCTGTGGCCGTCGTTGGAAACCAAACTGGTGGAAGGGCTGTTCACAGCCGGTCAGATCAACGGTACGTCCGGCTATGAAGAGGCAGCCGGCCAAGGCTTGATGGCCGGGATTAACGCAGCGCGAAAAGTACAGGGAAAACCGCCGATCATTTTGGGGCGGGAACAGGCGTACATCGGGGTGTTGATCGACGACCTGGTGACCAAAGGAACCAATGAACCGTACCGGCTGCTCACTTCCCGGGCAGAATACCGGCTGCTGCTGCGACACGACAACGCTGACCTGCGCCTGACCGACATCGGTTACGAGATCGGCCTGATCAGCGAAGAGCGCTATCGCAAGTTCTGCCGCAAACGGGAACTGATCGAGAAGGAAAAGGAACGAATCATGAACACCCGCGTCCGTCCGGATATGCCGCACGTGCAGGAAGTGCTGCGCGCGGCCGGTACACCGGAATTGACGGAAGTGACCGATCTGGCCCAACTGCTCCGCCGTCCGGAAATCACCTATCAGCACATCATCCAAATGGTGCCGACTTCGGAACCAGTGCCGGAAGATGTGGCAGAGCAGGTGGAAATCCAAATCAAGTACGACGGCTACATCCGCAAGTCGCTGCAGCAGGTGGAACGGATGAAAAAGATGGAGGAACGCCGTATTCCGGACGACATTGATTACCATCAAATCTCCGGCTTGTCCAAAGAAGCGCAGGAAAAAATGAGCAAAGTCCGTCCGCTGAATATCGGGCAGGCATCCCGCATATCCGGCGTAAACCCGGCAGACATCTCCGTATTGATGATATATCTGGAGCAGTACAATCGCGTGAGAACGGCCGAGTAAGGAGACGAAGGCATGAACAAGGAGCAATTTGCCGAGGCGCTGGCAGCAAAGGGCATCGTGCTGTCCGCCCGCCAGTTGGAGCAGTTTGACGCGTACTACCGCCTGCTGGTGGAGTGGAATGAAAAAATGAACCTGACTGCGATTACCGAAGAAGGACAGGTGTACGTGAAGCATTTTTACGACTCGATTACGCCTGCCTTCTACTTTTCCTTTGATCAGGTGGAGTCTGTGGCAGACATCGGCGGAGGGGCGGGATTTCCCAGCATCCCGTTGAAAATCTGCTTTCCTCATCTCAAGATGACCATCATTGACTCGCTGAACAAACGGATGACCTTTTTGAATCACGTTGCCGCCGAACTTGGTCTGGAAGACGTATATCCGGTCCACGGCCGGGCGGAGGAGCGCGGACAGGAAGCGGCGTATCGGGAGTCGTTTGATCTCGTGGTGGCCCGCGCGGTCGCTCGTCTGAACGTGCTGGCCGAGTATTGCCTGCCGTTCGCCCGCGTCGGCGGTCATTTCATCGCGTTGAAGGGAGCCGATATCTCGCCGGAACTGAACGAGGCGAAAAAGGCAATCAAGACCCTGGGCGGCAAGACGAAAAAAGTAGAGACGTTTCAACTGGTGGAGGAAGCGGGGGAGCGCAACATCGTCATCATTGAAAAACTGGGCGCCACCCCGAAAGGTTATCCGCGCAAGCCGGGCACCCCTGCCAAAAAACCGCTGCTGTAGAAGCAGGCGGCAGCGGGGCGGCTGCGGGATCACCGACGTTATTGGAGACCAGAGGGCTATGGCACAACGCTGTGGCCCTTTTTTGGCAGAGGGGAATGATTGCAAGCTGCCCAAGCGGCAAACGCATGGTGAAGAATCAGCCGAATCGAATCTGTCTGCTGGCAGGCTTGGGAACACCGTTGGGGACACCGGAATCGCCTCCGCCTGTACTGAAAAAAACATGTTTGGCCCAGTGAGCCGCCAGTGCTTTTTTAAAGCGGACAGCCGTTCATTGATAAAAGCCGATTAGTCCGCATACTTTCAAAGAAAGCAGTCTTTTTTCGCAAGAGACGATAGCATGAACGGGAGGTTGAGAGGGAAATGGATACGCTTCATGCAACTTTTTTCCCGCCGGAACTGCCTACGATTTTGCTTCGACTGTTTTTGGCGTTTGTGACCGGAGCCATTATGGGATTGGAACGAGAGCGTTTCATCAGAGGAGCCAATCGGCAGCGGGGAGCAGGATTCCGCACGTACAGTCTCGTCTGCTTCGGTTCATGCCTGTTTGGACTTGCTTCCATCTACGGCTTTTCGAGCAGTGGTGTAAACAACGATCCAGGCCGCGTAGCCGCCCAGGTGGTTACCGGCATGGGCTTTTTGGGCGCAGGGGCGATTATCAAGTTTAACGGTACGGTTAAAGGGCTGACGACGGCGGCGGGCATGTGGGTGGCTTCGGCCATCGGTTTGATGTTCAGTGCCGGCATGTACATCACGGCAATCATTGCGGCATTTTTTGCTTATCTGACGCTTGATTTCCACCGCTTGTTCCCCCATTTGTTCAACTTCCGGAGCCGGCAGGAGCCAGGAGATGACGATTATGAATACGAACATCAGGAACAGGAAGGTAACAAGCAAGACAGTAATTGATGTTTCACGTGAAACACGTTTCCGCAGCAGGAATTAAACGGACCGTGCAGAATAATTAGGAAAGAAGAAGACTGTAAGACAGATACGCATGTGCCACGGCGTCAACGATTTGGTAAAAAATCCGCAGGAAAAGCACTCGACTGCATCACAGAGACGACGTCGACTGTTTTGCTGTTTCAGAAAAAA
This sequence comes from Brevibacillus sp. MCWH, assembly GCF_013096935.1. Taxonomy (NCBI): domain Bacteria; kingdom Bacillati; phylum Bacillota; class Bacilli; order Caryophanales; family Paenibacillaceae; genus Brevibacillus; species Brevibacillus sp. MCWH. The sequence goes on from NZ_SDLF01000001.1 coordinate 23,433, forward strand.
GATAAACACACGTCACGATGATTTGCCTGGAGCAGTAGATATACGCTTGGCTGATGAAGCATGATCATTCTTGGAAGGACTACTCCAGCAGGTGTTCTTCCTGTTTCAACACGCAAATGCTTCAGTGATGCGCAGCCTGAAACAGCAGGATGAACCATTCACAATAGAAGGATCGACAGCTTTAAAAAGCGACGATCAGACGATCAAAAGTTTTTCTTTCGACCGTATCACCCAACCCAGCAACGTGTGAGCTCGCCAGACCGATACGGGAAGAAAATGTTCCGAAATCCAATAATGATGACGGCTGCGTCGAACGGCTCAGGCGGAAGTTTTGTCAACCAGGGAATCGTCACGTCTTGTTTAGCACAGCGGCTGATGGAACGGTTGGAAGTGGGGGATGCAAACCATGGCAGTTAAAGATTCATTTTCTCGCATTTTCGGGTTGACGGACAAAACAGACAATGAAGAAATACGACAAATACCCGTTGATGAAATCGTACCCAATCCATATCAGCCTCGGACGGTATTTGATGACGAAAAAATCGATGAACTGTGCCAAACCATCCGCACGCATGGATTGATTCAACCGATTGTCGTTCGCTTGCGAAACAACCGATACGAGTTGATCGCTGGGGAGCGGCGTTGGCGTGCGACGAAAAAGCTGGGGATGGAGCGTATTCCGGCAATTATCAAGGATTTTAACGATACCCAGACAGCTTCGATCGCCTTGATTGAAAACCTGCAGCGCGAAGGCTTGACGGCCATTGAAGAAGCCATCGCGTATCAGAAGCTGATTGACCTGCACAACCTGACGCAGGAAAGCCTGGCGCAGCGTTTGGGCAAAGGGCAGTCCACCATCGCCAACAAGCTGCGGCTGCTCCATTTGCCGCAGGAGATTCAGGATGCCCTGCTCACCCGAAAAGTGACGGAGAGACACGCGCGCGCTTTGATTCCGTTGAAGAATGCCGATTTGCAGCGCAAAGTCCTGCAGGAAATTCTGGAGCGGGAATGGAACGTCAAGCAGACGGAGACGCGGGTAAAGCAGCTCCTGGAGGCAGCAGAACAACCCAAACAGGAAAAAGAGGCAAAGCCCAAGTGGAAAGCTTTTTCCCGGGATGCGCGCATCGCTATCAACACGGTGCGTCAGTCCATTGACATGGTGCTGCAGACCGGTCTGGCAGTCGAGACGAATGAAGAGGACCACGAGGAATACTATCAATTTACTATTCGCATTCCCAAACGGATGGAAGGGAAATAGACCTAATAGAGGTACACACGGATTTCCAATGGGGAAAGGACACGATGATCGAATCGTTCCGTAAAGCAGGAACACGGTGGCGGACAACAGCCGCCTTTCTTTTTGGCTCTCGTCCCATTTTGATGATTTGGGAGGACGAAGAGGCACTTCGGGCCCTTGGGTGGAAAAATGTTTCAATTCTAAATTCCAGCGTACGACTCTGGATTAAATCTGGTAACATGGTTAGTAGAATGGTGTAAAAATGAGGTGGAGAAGTTGGGTAAAATCATTGCGGTAGCAAACCAGAAAGGTGGCGTAGGAAAGACGACCACGTCCGTCAACCTCAGCGCTTGTTTGGCTACGTTGGGAAAGAAAGTGCTGCTGGTGGACATTGATCCGCAGGGGAACGCAACCAGCGGGATTGGTGTGAACAAAGCGGATGTGCGCTACTGTATCTACGACGTGCTCATCAATGATGTCAGCCCCGTAGATGCCACGTTGCCCACTGACATCAATGGTCTGATGATCATCCCTGCTACCATTCAATTGGCCGGTGCGGAAATTGAGCTCGTCCCAACCATCTCGCGTGAGGTTCGGTTAAAAAAGGCACTGGAAGTCGTCAAAGACAAATACGATTACGTCATTATCGATTGTCCGCCTTCGCTCGGAATCCTGACGGTGAATTCCCTGACGGCGGCGGATTCGGTGCTGATTCCGATCCAGTGTGAGTACTATGCGCTGGAAGGATTGAGCCAACTGCTGAACACGATCCGCCTGGTTCAGAAACATTTGAACTCTCAGCTGACGATCGAAGGCGTCGTTCTGACCATGCTGGATGCGCGTACCAACCTGGGACTGCAGGTAATTGAAGAAGTGAAGAAGTACTTTCAGGAAAAGGTGTACAAGACGATTATTCCCCGCAATGTGCGCTTGAGTGAAGCGCCGTCGCACGGACAGGCGATTATCACGTATGATCCGCGCTCTCGCGGAGCGGAAGTGTATACCGACTTGGCGAAGGAAGTGGTAGGGGTATGAGCAGGGGCTTAGGGAAAGGTTTGAACGCGTTGATCACGTCCAATCTCATTGAAGAGGGTGAGAGCGTAACGGAGATCGCCGTCGGAGATATTCGTCCCAACCCGTATCAACCACGGAAAGAGTTTGAACCGACAGCGATCGAAGAACTGGCTCAGTCGATCAAGGAACACGGTATCATTCAGCCGCTGATTGTGCGAAAAAGCATCAAAGGCTATGAATTGGTGGCGGGAGAACGGCGATTGCGGGCAGCCAAATCGGTCGGATTGAAAAAAGTGCCCGCCGTGGTCAAGGCGTACTCCGACCAACAGTTGATGGAGATTGCCCTGATCGAAAACCTTCAGCGGGAAGACCTGAATCCGCTCGAAGAAGCGGAAGCGTACGAAAAGCTGATCGCTCATCATTCGTATACGCAGGAACAGTTGGCCCAAAAGATCGGCAAGAGCAGACCGCACGTGGCCAATATGCTGCGCCTGCTGCAGCTGCCCAAAAAGATTCGCGAAATGGTGTCAGCGTCAGAGCTGTCGATGGGACATGCCCGTGCATTGTTGTCCGTGGAAAAGGAAACGGTACAACTCCAGCTTGCCAATGATGTCGTCAAAAAGGGATTGAGTGTGCGGCAGTTGGAGGAAATGGTGAAACAACTGAATGTTTCACGTGAAACACCGAAGAAGAAAAAGCCCAAAAAGGAACCCCAGCTCATGGAACTGGAGGAACGTTTGCGCAGCCGTCTTGGCACATCGGTGAAGATTAAAAAGGGAACCAAACGGGGGAAAATCGAGATCGACTTCTACTCGCAGGAAGACTTGCAGCGCATATTGGACATTTTGTATGTGGAGTAACCCCATAAGGAGGAAGCAATGCGGATCATTTACCTGGACAATGCTGCTTCTACCTGGCCCAAACCGCCCGGGGTAAAGGAAATGATGGCTGAGGTGCTTGATGAGTTTGCGGCCAATCCGGGCAGAGGCGGGCACGCGTTGGCGATGAAGGCGAGCAAGACCGTGTTTCGGACGCGGGTGCAATTGGCTCGGTTGTTTGGGATTCAAAACCCGAATAACCTCTTTTTTTATCTCAATGCGACCCAGGCGCTGAATCAAGCGATCAAAGGGTTTTTGAAAGAAGGGGACCATGTCGTCACATCGTCGATTGAGCACAACTCCGTGCGCCGTCCGCTGGAGTACATGCGTCGGACCAAACAGGTGGAAATAACCTATGTGGAACCGAGAGACGACCAACGGTTTCACGCGGAAGATTTTGATCGGGCGATCACGCCTAAAACGAAACTATTGGTGGTCAGCCACGCTTCCAATTTGACCGGGGTGATTCTGCCGGTCGCCGAATTGGGGGAAGTGGCGAAGCGGCACGGTGTCGTATTGCTTGTGGACGCGTCCCAATCGGCAGGGGTCTTGCCGATCGACGTGGAGCAAATGAACATCGGCATGCTGGCATTCCCCGGACACAAGGGACTTTACGGGCCCCAGGGGACCGGCGGCCTGTACGTTCACGAGTCAATAGATCTGGAGCCGCTGATCCACGGAGGGACAGGCAGTCAATCAGAAGCAATCGAACAGCCGACGACCAGGCCGGACCGCTATGAGAGCGGAACAGTCAACACGACGGGATTGGCTGGTCTGTTGGCCGGAGTGACGTTTGTCATGGAAAAAGGCGTGGAAGCCATTCGTGCACATGAGTGGGAACTGACGAAGCGGACGATATCGGGACTGCAGGAGATTCCGGGAGTGGAATGGTACGGACCGGGCATTGAAACGGAAAGAGTCGGCGTCGTTTCCTTTAACATCGCAGGCGTTGATGCTGCGGAGGCGTCTTTTATCCTGGATCAGCAGTACGGGATTGCGACGCGGGCCGGCTACCACTGCTCGCCGCTGGGACACCAGACCGCAGGAACGGAACAGCGAGGAGCCGTGCGGGTCAGCTTTGGCGTCTTTAATACGGAGGAAGACGTAGACGCGCTGCTGGAAGCGGTCCGCGAGATTGCGTCCGCGTTCAACCCGGCGTAGGCGGAAGAGGCCACGTTGCCTGCTCAGGTGATGACCGGCAGAGTCCCTGGTGAGACAGAGATTCTGACATGATTGCACCGGCAACAACCAGATGGAAATTCCGCGAACGGCATGAAACAGCAAGGAGAGAACGCTTGAGGAGGAACATAAGAAGGCGGCTGTGCCTTCGCGGCAGCGCTTTGCAGGGAAAGGCGAAAGAGGGAATAACGGCAGAGTGAAAACAGCTTTGTACATATGTGCAGAAGAGGCTGTTTCGAATGCCCTGTGTAAAAGCCCCCGGTAAAAGCACCGCGTACAGAAATGGCAAAACGGAGTTCTTCCAAAAGCTGCGATCACAGAGGAGTGGAGAACGTGTTTTTGTTGGGGACACTGGTAAATACGCTTGCCATTGCGGCGGGAGCATTGCTGGGGCGCTTGTTGTCCGGCATCCCGGAATCAATCCGGCAGACGGTGATGCAGGGGATTGCTCTTGCCGTTATCGTGCTGGGAGTGAAAATGAGCCTGGATACGAACAACATTTTGATCATGATTGTCAGCATCGTGCTGGGCTCGATCATCGGAGAACTGATGGGCATCGATAAAAACCTGAATCGCTTGGGCCAATGGCTGGAGAAAAAGATGGGGGGAAACCGACAGGGGACAATCGCTACCGGGTTTGTAACGGCAACGCTGGTGTACTGCATCGGTGCCATGGGCGTGTTGGGTTCGTTGGACAGCGGTTTGCGCAACAACCACGACATTTTGTACACGAAATCTATGCTGGATGGCTTGTCGGCGATCATCTTTTCATCGACATTGGGCATAGGCGTCATCTTCTCCGCGATTCCCGTCTTTCTCTATCAGGGAACGATTGCCCTGTTGGCCACACAAATCAACAGTCTGGTCAGCCCGGCGATGCTGGAGGCCATCCTGGCGGAGGTAACGGCGGTAGGGGGATTGATGATTATCGCGATCGGCATCAACATTTTGGAATTGCGGAAAATCAATGTCGCCAATATGCTGCCTGCACTGGTAATTGCGGCAGTGAGTGTTCCGCTTGTGGAGTGGTTGGACACCTTCTTCAAATAACGTGGACGAATTATTCCTTTGGCCGCAAATAAATGCAGAGTCAATATGTGTGTAGAAAACCGTGCGGGCAATTGCATGGCAACCATGACCACAAATAGAGGACCGTCAGGGAACGAAACATATCCCTGACGGTTTTTTTGCAACGAAACTGGATTGGTCCCCGTTTATTTTTGATTCGCTTTTTTCCATTCCTCATGGTAGTTCCATACCCGATTCCATAGATCGTCACGCTCCAGCTTGCTATAATTGACCAAATGCTCCTGAAACACATCTCCCAGCACTTCCAGCCATTGCGATTTTGTACGGAGTTCGATTTTCTCAATCCCATCGATTCCCCGCTTGTTCCATATACAGCCTCTCAATTCATTACTGCCCGTGGCGTGTCTGTGCCGAACAAGAAACAGCTTATACCAGGGTGACTCCGGCGACGTGCTGTAAAATTCGTGTTTGGGTTTGAACTCTTCCAGGTCCTCCAAGTCATCAGGAGCAAAATCTACACCGACAAACGATGCGTTCGGGTCATGAACAAGCCGCCAACCGCCTTGAACGACGCCGGAGCTCTCAACCTGGTAGCGCAGCGGCCCTTGTTCGTAAGTGCCGATCTGCAGCGGGATTGGTTCATAGGGCATATCGCCCAATCCCACATCGACGATGTATCGCTGTTCTTGTTGCTCTTCATTCGGCAGGCTGACGGTTAACCCGAGGTGAAAGGAATTGATCCGAGGTTCCTGCCCCAGAGGCTGGACGCCGGCTCTATGCCAAAAAACCCGGAAGCCAAGCGAACGAAGAAGCACACTGAATGCGCCGTTCAAGTGAAAGCAATAACCGCTGCGGTTACTCAGCATGAGCCGGACGCACTCATCCAGATCGATCGGAGCCGGTCTGCCGGCGACGATATCAATGGTTTGCCAGGAGATGGATGCCACATGCGCTCTGTGAAGCTGCGTGAGGTAAGACAAGGTTGGCGGCTGTATGTCCTCAATGCCGATTCTTTTCAAGTATGTTTTGATTTCAGCGGGGGTCATCATGATTCCATCATCACTTTCCTAGGTTGTGTGTCGTTTCCCAACTTCCTCACGAGTTCGATAAATTGTTCAACGGCTTGATCAATGCGCTGTAATATCTCCGGATCTCGAGGAGCCCCATCCCGATCAAAGAGGGGGTGACCGTCCCCGATCGAGATCCATTCCGGACTTAGAATACCGTGAAGATTCCGGATGATGCTTTGCAAATGGACAAGTGAACTCACACCGAGACGCCCGCCTGCCGAGCTTACGGTCAATACCGGCTTGCCCGCTACGTGGCTGTTATCCAAATAATCCAGCGCATTCTTCAACGAACCGGAGATGGAACCATGGTATTCGGGAGTTGCCAGGATGAGGCCGTCAGCTTGTTTGACTGATCTGATCATAAAATCTGCTTCCGGGTGAACATCTTCCGCATCGGGGGAAAAGAGCGGCAGCCGCACAACCGCCAGATCGATAAAGGAGACCTGGATGTTTCGGGCTTTCAGAATGGTTTCGATATAACGAAGCACACTTGTACTTGTCGCGTTTTGCCGGTTGCTCCCGGCGATCATGGCAATGTGCATCATTATGACCTCGCTTTGCTTGTTTTTTTCAGCTGCTTTGCTGATGTGCTAGAAACATTCCACGGCATATTCACTCCAATGACCCCTGAGATAATCAGGACAGCGCCGCATAGATGACTCCAAGTAACGCTCTCCTCCAAGATCAACGCACCCGCTCCGATGGCGATAATCGTGGACAAGTGGGAGAATACGCTCATCTTGGCGGCTTCCATCCGGGATAAGACAAAATTGGCCATATAGGCAGTTGCCACTTGAATCAAGCCAAGACAGCTGATCAAGGCGATAAAGACACCGCTGGAAAGAGGAGCGACAAAGGTATCAATCGTTCCTGCCGCAGCATGGATGCCAAGGGATGCAGTCAAAAATGAGACGAATGCGATCCCCACCATAAAAAAACTGATTTCCATAGCACTGAAATGTCTGGTGACCAATCGGGCCAGCACGTTGTACCCGGCTAATGTGACACATGCGAGAACGAGCAAGGCGATGCCGGTGGTCCGCGACCAGTCGCTTGCGCCATTCATGGTATAAATGAACACAATGCCGCTCGCAGACAGAAGAAGAGAGAGCTTCTGCATCAAGGTGGTCGTTTCTTTTAAAAAGACGGAAGCAAATATCATCGTGACGGCTGGCGTCATGGCGCTGATGATGCCGCCTTCCGCAGACGCAGCATGCTGGAGCCCATATGTTTGCAGCACGAAGTAAGCGATTGGGTATAAGGAGGCCAGCAGCAGCAAGGAAAACAGCGGTTTGCCGCGGTAGCCCAGTTTGAAGAATCCAAAGATCGCCGGGACAATCATGACCGCAAAAGCGACGGCGAAACGGTAGGTCAACGTATCGAGAGGAGTAGCGAAGGTCAACGTCAGTTTGACAAGCAGAAACGTTACGCCAATCACCGCCGCATTCAGAATGGCAACGAAATAAGCAAGTTTCAGCTGCCAAATCACCCCCAGGAGTTGCAACGTGATGGTTGCCGGCAGAACATCCCGTGCGTCATAATATGTGACCAAATGGTCACTTTTAATATATGTTACTATATGGTAACATGTCAATGGTTATTGATATGTTTTACCATTGCCTAGTTCGTGGACATCATGGAGGCATTTCCATATGGACGATATATTTAAAGCACTGGCCGATCCCAGCAGGCGAACACTGTTGGACCTGTTGTATGAAAAGGATGGCCGAACATTACATGATCTCTGCACTCATCTGCAGATGTCCCGATTCGGCGTTATGAAGCATCTTCGCATTCTGGAGGAAGCGGGCCTGCTTACTACGTGTAAGGTAGGGCGGGAGAAGTACCACTACTTGAACCCTGTAGCCATTCGCCAAATCTACGACAGGTGGGTAAGCAAGTACGCCGAACCGTGGGTGTCGGGATTAAGCCTGCTAAAAAAAGAGATGGAGAGTGGACCCGCCATGGAACAAAAGCCCAGGCATATTAACCGCATTGCGATCAAAACAAATCCGGAACAGGTCTGGAACGCGCTGACCAATCCTTCGCTGACTTCTCAATATTGGTATAATGGAATGATTAAAGGTGAATTCAAAGCAGGCTGTCCGTATGAGATATGGAATCCCCAAGGGCAGCTGCAGGCAAAAGGGGAGTTTCTTGTCGTGGAGCCGCCCCGTCGGCTGGTGATGACATGGCAACTGCTTGTGCAAGCCGACACCGCGGAGGAGAAGCCATCACGTTTGACTTGGGAGATCGAGCCGCATGCTGAGTTTGCCGGAGTGACATTGGTGACTGTCGTGCACGACGAGTTTGAGGAAGCACCAAATACATCCCGTGTATTGGAAGAGGGATTGCCGATCGTTCTGTCCGGTATGAAAACATTGATCGAGACAGGCAGGTCATTAACTTCCTAATCCAGCTAAAGCCGAGCGGTGTCAGGGTGAATCCCTGATAACATGCTCGGTTTTTGTTTTATGATGATGATGAACGGGATCATATGATAATACAGTCATAAACTCAAGTAACTTCGCGGGGGAGAGGGCAGAATGCTTGGATTCATTGTGAATCCCGTTTCGGGGAACGGCAGGGGAGCAATGGTATGGAAGCAGCTGGAGGAGGAATTGAGGCAGAGGAACGTCGCGTACTTGGTGCGTAAGACGTCCATGGCGGGCGAAGCGAAGCAGCTTGCCGTGGACGTGCTGCAAAACGGAAGCGTAACCGGAATTGTGGCAGTGGGCGGTGACGGAACGGTCAATGAAGTGGTAAACGGAATTCACGAATCGCAGGTTGCCTGTGCGTTTGGCCATATTCCGGCGGGATCGGGGAACGACTTTGCCCGCGGACACAATTTGCCGCGCGATCCGCTCCAGGCGTTGGAGAAGATTTTGCAAGGAAATGTAACCAAAACGATTGATGTGCTCCAGCTCAACGGAATGGTGGCGATAAATTCCGTTGGCGCCGGATTGGACGGTCAGGTGGCAGTAACGGCAAACCGGGCGCGCTATAAACGGTGGCTGAACAAGATCAAGCTGGGAGTCCTGGCTTATTTCCTTGCAGTTGTGCGCGTTCTGCTCACATACAAGCCCTGCTCGGTGACGGTTGTGATCGACGACCGTCAGGAGACGCTGGAAAACGTCTGGCTGATCGCTGTTGCAAACATATCCAGTTACGGTGGAGGGATGCAGATTTGTCCAGATGCGGTTCCGGACGACGGCCGAGCAGACATCTGTGTGGTCAGCCACGCCAGCCGCTGGAGCCTGCTTCGGGCCTTTCCGCTGATTTATACGGGCAAACATGTACATCATCCGGCGGCTCGCTTTTTTCGCGGCGCTACCATCACCATTCAATCGGAACGACCAATGGTGGTGCATGCCGACGGCGAAATGGCGGGCGTTACGCCGATCACCGTGAATGTGGCCAGGCGGCGATTGACCATCTTGTCATAACAGCAAAAAGACTTGTATTCCCCGTAAGGAAACAAGTCTTTTTTTATCAGAATGGTTGAAGCGTTTCTTACTCTTGCAGCGCCGTGCCCAGTTTGTTTTGATCCCCGGAAACAATCAGCGCGGCCTGAAACAGGGCATTGGCGATAATCTCCGCCATGCGCATGACCACGTAGAGCCGGGTGTTTTGCAGGACGAAATACTCCATGAAACCACCGACGTTGACGATGCCGGTAATGTGAAAGGTACCGACCGAGGGCAGGTCCTTTTTTACGCCGGCGCCTGGCTTCAGGGGCCCGTCCGCCACGTTGATATTGCCCACATTGCTAAACTGGCCGAGACAGGCGTCGATGGCGATGAGCAGTGCCTGTGGATGGGTCCGGTTAATTTCATCCAGTTTTTCGCGGAGATTCATGGCGTGCACGGGTTCTTCCAGGGTTCCGTATACGTGCAACAGGTGGTGCGTGCGGGCTTTCAATTTGCTGCCGACCAACGGCCCAAGCGCGTCGCCGGTAGAACGGTCGGTTCCGATGCAGAGGATGACGATGTCGTCGCGTTGCGTTTTCAGGAGGATGCGCTGCGCCAGGTGTTGAGCCAACTGATCTGCGGCGGTTTCATTTCGATACTCGACGGTAAACGGTGGCAAGGAGCTGTCCTTGCGCTGGCTATCAAACAGGTTCATGACTACCCCCAAGTCTCGCGTCGTTCAAGGCCGATAACACCGAATGCGGTTCACACCAAAAGTATTCACAGTATAGTACCGGACGGGTTTTTTTATACCAGCTAATACAAAGGTTGCGGCTGTTTTGAACGCTCTGGATAGTGAAACAACGACAGGCAAAGCGTGATGGGCCTGTTTCATTTCTATGCCTTGACGCATTACCCGCAGAAGCAATTCTTTACAACCGGGGAAACTGGCGCGGTTGTATCCGAACAGGTACAATGGGAACAGAAAAAGTGGAGGGAGGGGCTCGATGTGGAAGGCGAGACTGTACTGATCGCGTTCGATTCCACCCAGCAGGCACTGCGGGCGGAGATGCTGCTGGAGTATGCCGATATCGACATTGACACTCGTCCGACCCCGAAAGAAATCACGGCCGGCTGCGCCTTGTCCATTGAGTTCCCGCTGGCTGATTACCGGCAGGCCAGAGAAATCATCGAAGGGCAGCATGTAGAAATTCGCGGCTACTTTCGCTTGTTTTCCGACTGCTACCACGAAATCGACGAACACGGAAACAGGAAGGAGCAGTAAACGTGACAGAGGAAATTGCCAAACAGGAGCGATGGTTTGAGACGTTGTATGCGCAAGCGAGCGCTTACCTGACCAATCCCGACACATGGATCACAATCGGAGCGATCGTCCTGAAAATCCTGCTGATTATCATCTTGTCCCGCATCGTGGTGGCGCTCGTCCAGGCGGCGGTAAACCGGGTGTTTCAACATCGGCGGGGGAGCAAGCTGCAGATCGAGCAGCGGCGGGTCGACACGCTGCGGGTGCTGGTGAACAACGTCGCTCGTTACTCGATCTATTTTTTGGCCATCTTGCTGACACTGCAGCAGTTGGGCGTCGACCTGCGTCCCGTGCTGGTCAGCGCAGGGGTGCTGGGGCTGGCAGTCGGGTTTGGCGCGCAAAGCCTGGTGCGCGACGTGATCACCGGCTTCTTCATCATTTTTGAAGATCAGTTCGCCGTGGGCGATGTGGTCACGATCAACAACATGACGGGTACGGTGCAGGAGATCGGCCTGCGGATCACCCGGATTCGCAGTTGGACGGGGGAGGTTCACATTTTCCCCAACGGGAGCATCACGCAGGTGACCAACTATTCGCTGCAAAACACGTTGGCGGTCGTGGACGTATCGGTTGCCTATGAAGAGGATCTGGACAACGTCGAACGCGTCCTGAAAGAGATCATCAAAAAGGCGCAGGACGAAGTGCCGGATATCGTCGCGGAACCGCAATTGCTTGGCGTTCACGCCTTCGGTCCGATGGAAGTGATCATGCGCGTGACGGCGGAATGCAAACCGAACACCCATCACGGTGTGAGCCGCAAGCTGCGGGCGATGATCAAGCGGGAGTTCGACGCCCGCGGCATCGAGATTCCGTATCCGCGGTTGGTGTTCCAGCCAAAAGGACAAGCCTGACAAGAGGGAAGAGGAAAAGGAGGGAGAAGCATGGAACGTAAGCAGTTTGCCCTGGGGGACATCGTGCAGATGAAAAAGCCCCATCCATGTGGGACAAACGCCTGGAAAGTAATCCGCATGGGCATGGACATCCGCATCAAATGCACCGGGTGCGAACACAGCGTGATGATCCCGCGTCTGGAATTTGAGCGGAAAATGAAAAAAGTGCTGGTTCGGGCAGAGGAACAGCCGGAATCGTAACCGTTCACGACTGGAATGCCGGGTCGGCGAAAACGATGGCAAGCACAGCAAAATCGAACAAGCGAGCACAAGGAAAGAGGATGCGACGCGTCACAGGTTGCATCCTCTTTCGTTTGGTCAATGATGGCAAAAGGCAAGGGACCCGGTCGGTTGCCGTCTGGCCTTGCGCAACACCTCGTGTGGTTACCCTCTCGATATTCAGGCAAAGCCGCTGTCGAAGCGATGCCGGGGATGGATATGCTCGCTTCAAACGGTTGTACACCTTATATAGCTTGGATAGCGCGGGAACGTTACTCGCAGTCACAACCAACGATAACAAGCAGGATGAAGAGAACCAGCACAAGCGCGAAACCGTCGAAGCGGCCGTTGAAGATACCCACTAGCTAACACCTCCTACCCTGGATTCATTACCTATGCTATGTCAGAGGAGAGGAGGCGGTATGGGCGTTTGTCACGCTGCGCGGAAATTAAGTTATACACAACACTATCCACAAAAATGTGGACAACCAGGTCGTTTTTCCGGGAATTTGCCGCTAAAACTGTGGATAACCATACGATTCGCCAAATATTATACACAGTTTTATTCACAAACAATGCAAATCTTTGGATAAATAGTATTAAATATTTTAAATATTTTTATTAGTAAGAAGGAATTTAGGGGGAGGGATATAATTACAGTATTTAGCAAAGATATAACATAAAGAAAAGGGGCGATTCTGTGTGAAAAAGCATGCGTTGGCATCTTTGACGGCGCTGGCAATCGCGTTGACGACCGTATCTTCCCCGTTTATCCCGTACAGCACGGCGGCGGTGGCGGCTGCGGCTGAAGCGCCCGTTTACAAATCCCGCGCCGAAATTCCCGACAAGTACAAATGGAAGTTGGATCATATCTACCCGACCGTTCAGGACTGGGAGAAGGACGTCGCCAAGGTGGAAGCGCTGGCAAATGCGTTTACCAAGCATCAGGGCAAACTGGGCCAATCGGTGCAATCGCTGCTGCAGGCATTGGACGACTACAGTGCGCTGATGCGCTTGAACGACAAGGCGTACGTCTACGCCAACATGGCCCTGGACGTCAACTCGGCAAATCCCGAACTGCAAAAGCTGGCCGACCGGGCGGAAAAAATGAACACGCTGGTCTCCGAAAAGACCTCGTGGATGCAGCCGGAGATCGTCGCCATTCCGGACAGCAAGATGAAGAGCTTCCTGGAAGCCAAGGAATTGGCGCCGTACAAAATGATGCTGGAGGACATGATCCGCACCAAACCGTACTCGCTGCCCAAAGAGATGGAGGAATTGCTGGCCAAATCGTCGCCGCTGGGCAACTCGCCGACCAACATCTACAGCATGCTCTCCAAGGACGTGAAATTTCCAAAAATCAAGGACGAAAAGGGGAATGAAGTGCAGTTGACGCGGGCCAACTTCGTCTCCTATCTGGAGAGCAAGGACCCGCGGGTGCGGAAAGATGCGTTCAAGGCATACTATCAGGCGCTGACAGACTTCCAGGACACTTTTGCCCAGACGCTGGCAGCCAAAGTAAAAGCGGACAACTTTTACGCCCAGGCGCGCAATTACGGCTCTGCGCTGGAGGCCAGCCTGACGCCCAACAACATCCCTACGAAAGTGTACGACGAACTGATCGAAACCGTGAACAAAAACCTGCCGCTGTTGCACCGCTACATCGCGCTCAAGAAGAAAATGCTCGGCGTCAAGGAATTGCACATGTACGACATTTACGTGCCGATCGTGCCGTCTGACGACAAGTACATTCCGTACGAGGAAGGCAAGAAGATGGTCATCGACGGACTGCAGGCGCTGGGGGACGACTACGTGAAGGTGCTGGCCGAGGGCCTGGAAGGCGGCTGGGTGGACGTCTACTCCACCGACGACAAGCGCAGCGGGGCGTACCAGTGGGGAGCGTATGACACGCACCCGTACGTGCTGCTCAACTACCAGGGCACGCTGGACGACGTGTTTACGATTGCCCACGAAATGGGCCACGCGATGCAGTCGTACTACACCAACAAGACGCAGCCGTACATCACGTCGAACTATCCGATCTTTACGGCGGAAGTGGCGTCCACGATGAACGAAACGCTGCTGTTCAAGAGCATGTACGAAAAGGCCAAGACCAAGGAAGAGAAAATGTACCTGCTCAATCACTACCTGGAGAACTTCCGCTCCACGCTTTTCAGACAGACCCAGTTTGCCGAGTTTGAGCGGTTGATTCACGAGAAGGAACAGGCGGGTGAATCGCTCAACGCCGAAGCGCTCAAGCAGATTTATCTGGACCTCAACAAGAAGTACTACGGCAAGGACATGGTCTCGGACGAGGAAATCGCCATGGAATGGGCGCGTGTACCGCATTTCTTCAACTACCGCTACTACGTCTACCAATACTCCACCAGCTTCGCCGCTTCCCAGGCTCTGGCCAAACAGGTGCTGGACGAAGGCAAACCGGCAGTCGACCGCATTCGCAAAAACTTCCTCGAAGCAGGAAACTCCGCGCCGCCGATCGAGGTGTTGAAAGCGGCAGGCGTGGACATGTCCACTTCCAAGCCGATCGAACAGGCGATGGAGATCTTCGAGGAGACGCTCAACGAGCTGGAAAAGCTGGTCAACGAAAAGAATTAGTGCAGGAGAAACTCCCTTCGGCAGTGAAGGGAGTTTCCGTGTGTAGACAAAGTTGGTGGCGCATGGGTGATCGGGCCCGCTGGCTCTCTTGACGCCCAGCAAAGAAGTAGATGATGTCCGCTTCAAAACGCGACGCGGGCAGGGGGCAAACATCTGGGTGTTTCGACGAAAGGAAACTTGTGCCCCCTGTTTTTCCCTGCGTCTAGCGTTTTTCCGCTGAGCAGGTCGTCAAAGGAGCTCGCTTGGCCCATCACTCCATGCCATGTACTTTGTCTTCAGCTTCGGTTGATGAATATGCAGGCCTTTCAGCCTGGAAACGATGAAAGATCGTTTCCTTGTGGACACTCAATAAATAAACAGTTTGTCTTTAGTCTGACTCCCTTCGGCAGTGAAGGGAGTTTGTTGTATAAAATATTACAGAATTGATATATTATTCAATAAAGCTTCGTAGTTAAGCAGCCGACAGGATTGCAAAAGCAGTGAAAAAGTAAAAGGGTGAAACAAATGAGTGTAATCCCGTTGTTGTTTACCTTCGTTATCGCATCAGGATTACTGTGGTTGATTTATAAGTCGATTAAAAAAAACAAGCTGCCAAGCAGGACAGATTATACCCCTTTTGACGATATGATGTCCGGTCGAGTTGGCAAAGATCCATTGAGTTCTTTTATGCAGCAAAAGGATGAAAATGAAAAACAGTAAATGATGACGTAACGTGCGCCCTCGTATTCAGCGGAGGCGTTTCATTTTTGTGTTGTGTTCGGGACTAGTTTTATCAAACAGGACAAGTATAAATAGCCCCTGTCCCGCAAGAAAGGGAGCTTTTTTTGTCCCAGCACAGGATGCTAACGTAAGTAGCGTAAAAGACGCTCACAGACGCAACCGCATGCAGGGATATGCTGCCACAAGGAGACAATTGTATTCTTTCAGCCAAATCTATATACTGAAAAGGATATGAGGATGAAAACAAGGAGTGTATATAGATGGGTGCATCTTGTGGCATTGTAGGCCTTCCCAACGTAGGCAAGTCGACTTTGTTCAACGCGATCACGCAGGCGGGCGCCGAATCGGCCAACTATCCGTTCTGTACCATCGACCCCAACGTGGGTATTGTCGAGGTGCCGGACCCGCGCCTGACCAAGCTGACGGAGATCGTGGTGCCGAACAAGGTGGTTCCGACGGCATTTGAGTTTGTGGACATTGCCGGTCTGGTCAAAGGGGCCAGCAAGGGCGAAGGATTGGGAAACCAATTCCTGGGACACATTCGCGAGGTGGATGCGATCGCTCACGTGGTGCGCTGTTTTGAGGACGAAAACATCACGCACGTGGCTGGGCGCGTCGATCCGCTGAGCGACATGGAGACGATCAACCTGGAGCTGATCTTTGCCGACCTGGAGTCGGTCGAACGGCGCATCGACCGGATCGGCCGCAAGGTAAAAGCGGGCGACAAAGAGGCGAAGCAGGAGCTGGACGTGCTGGAACGCCTGAAGGCGGCATTTGAAGAAGGCAAGCCGGCGCGCAGCGTGGAGCTGGACGAGGATGAACGCAAACTGATCCGCGATCTGCATCTGTTGACCATCAAGCCGGTGCTGTACGTGTGCAACGTGGCGGAGGACGGCATTCTTGACGCCGACAACAATCCGCACGTGCAGGCGGTGCGCAAGCAGGCAGCAGAGGAAGGGGCGCAGGTGGTCGTGATCAGCGCCAAGGTGGAGGCGGAGATCGCCGAGCTGGAAGGCGAAGACAAGCAGATGTTCCTCGAAGAGCTGGGGCTGAAGGAGTCCGGTCTCGACCGTCTGATTCGCGCCGCCTACGACCTGCTGGGACTGATCACCTACTTCACTGCCGGCGTGCAGGAAGTGCGTGCGTGGACCATCCGCAAGGGCACCAAGGCCCCGCAGGCAGCGGGAGTGATCCACAGCGACTTTGAACGGGGCTTTATCCGCGCCGAGGTGATCTCCTACGACGACCTGGTGGAAGCCGGTTCCGTGGCGGCCGCCCGGGAAAAGGGCAAGTACCGTCTGGAAGGGAAAGAGTACGTCGTCCAGGACGGCGATGTCATGCATTTCCGGTTCAACGTATAGAACTCAACCTTGCCTCTCAGAAGGCGCTTTGCTATAATACAAAAATGCGAGTATTTATGGAGTGCATGTCCCATGCTTATCTATCTGCACTCGCTCCTTGCCCGTACAGGGCCGCTAAGTCCATAAGGAGGTGAAAGGTATGCGTCAATACGAAGTAATGTACGTATTGCGTCCAGACCTTGAAGAGGAGAAAGTAAAAGCCAACGTTGCTCGTTACCAGGAAGTTGTCACCAACTTCGGCGGCGAAGTGACCAATCTTCAAGAGATGGGCAAGCGTCGTCTTGCGTATGAGATCAAAAAGTTCCGTGAGGGTTACTACGTTTTGATGAACTTCAAGGCGAATCCCGATGCTGTTGCGGAAGCAGAGCGTCTCATGAAAATTAACGACGACGTGATTCGCTACTTGTTTGTTCGTGAAGAGAAGTAATCGTCGTCGCGGGCAGAGGGGGACCCAAGATGAATAAAGTCATTCTCATCGGAAACCTGACGAAAGATCCGGAGTTGCGCTATACGCCAAACGGTGTCGCTGTTGCCACCTTTACCCTCGCGGTGAACCGTCCGCGCCCCAATCAGGCGGGCGAGCGGGAAGCCGACTTCATTAACATTGTCGCCTGGCAGAAGCTGGCCGATTTGTGCGCCACGTATCTGCGCAAAGGCAGACAAGCGGCTGTCGAAGGGCGCATTCAGACGCGTTCCTACGACAACAAGGAAGGCAAACGGGTGTACGTGACGGAAGTTGTGGCGGAAAACGTCCAGTTTTTGGGCGGGCGTGGCAGTGAAGGCGCAGGTTACGATCCCGGCTTTGGCGGCGGGAAACCGACCGGCGGCCAACGTGACGACTTTGATCCATTTGGAGATCCCTTTGCCAATGCTGGCAAGCCGATCAACATTTCGGATGATGACTTGCCGTTCTGATTTGAGGTTGCGTTCAATCGTAGAACTTCACATTTCCTGCAAAAGGAGGGACTTTTCATGGCGCGCAAAGGACGTCCGAACAAGCGTCGCAAAGTGTGCTACTTCAAGGTTAACAAAATCAAGCACATCGACTACAAAGACACCGATCTGCTGAAGAAGTTTATCAGCGAGCGCGGCAAAATCCTGCCTCGTCGCGTAACCGGCACTTCTGCGAAGTATCAGCGCATGCTGACCGTAGCCATCAAACGTGCACGTCAAGTGGCACTGCTGCAGTACACGGCTGAATAATTGACACAATGCAAAAGGGGGACACAATTGTGTGGCCCTCTTTTTTCCATATTTGTTGTCATTGCCAGATTTTCAGTGAGGTGTCGCCATGCCTTCAAAAACCAAACAACTGGCGGAGAACGCCGTGCTGTTGGCCATCGCGCTGGTGCTGCTGTTTGTCAGCCTCTACACGGTGCTCGGCGTCGTAACCAGCTTATTGCTTCCGCTGCCGTTCGTGCTGTTGGGCATGAGACGAACGGTCCCGAACATGATTTGGATCGTGACAGGCTTTGCCTTGTTGAGCGGAGTGCTGATCGGGCCGACGACCGGCTTTATCGCGCTTTTGTCCGGGCTGTGGGGCGGCGTCATGGGCGTGATGTACGCCAAGCGCGGGACGGCGCTGTCTGCGATTACGGCGGGAGCCGGCGTGGTGTTTCTCGGATTCGTTTCCTTTTTGGCTCTCGCAACGTTTGTCCTGCATGTCGACTTCCAGGCGGTCATGCGGGAGGCGGCAGCCTTCAAGCCGTCGTTTATGACCAAAGAGCAGTTTGAACAGTCCCTTGCGCTTGGCAAAATGGTATTGCCGGCGTTTCTGGTCATGTTCAGCTACCTGCAGAGCGGCATCACACACGGGCTGGCGCGCTTGATTGGCAAGCGGCTGGGGTACCCCGTGCCCGCCCTGAAGCCGGTGCGCGAGTGGAGCTTTCCCCGCTCCCTGCTGTACTACTATTTTGCTGCCCTGATCGGTCTGTTCGTGGTAGGACAGGAGATGGAGGAAACGTTCTGGTCAAGCGCCGTTCTCAACGTAAAGGTGATGCTGGACGGCGTCTTTGTCCTGCAGGGATTGGCTTTCGTTCTGTTTGCCTGTCATCTGTACGGATGGAAGCGATTGGCCCCGGCGCTTGTTGTCTCTCTATTTATTTTTCCGTTCCTAACTACTATACTTAGCTTATTAGGCATTTTAGATCTGGGGCTGCAATTGCGCAAAAAACTGGAAACAAGAGTGAAGAGGGGCTGAGGAAATGCCCAAATTCCTGTTAAAGCGTTGGTACGGGCTGCATATGGTCCTGGCTCTCAGCTTTAGCTTGTTGCTGTTGGGGATTTTGACGCTGCATCACTGGATGTACGGGGCGATCGGGATTATCTGTCTGATTGGCCTGGTTCTTTATGCCCTGCAAGCGGAAAAAGGCTTTCAACGGGATCTGCGCCTATACCTGGCTACGGTGACGCACCGGGTGAAAAAAGCGGGAGAAGGCGTCATCCAGGAACTGCCGATCGGCATATTGTTGTACAACGAAGATAAGGTAATCGAGTGGGTAAACCCGTTCATGACGAACATGTCGGGAGACGAAATGATGATCGGGAAAAGTCTCCAGGACGTTTTTCCGCATCTGAGCTGGAAACCGGAGCAGAAGCGGCTGGAGTTTACCTACAACGAACGTACCTATGAAGTGCTGATCCGGCCCGATGAGCGGCTGCTCTACTTCACGGACATTACCGACATGAAAGAGCTGTCGCTTCGCTACCATCGCGAAAAGGCCGTGCTCGCCATCATTCACCTCGACAATCTGGACGAAGTGGGGCAGGTCATGGACGAACAAAGCCGCACCCTGTTATCCACCAGCGTGTCCGGGGTCATTACGGAGTGGGCCAACAAGCACGGCATCTACCTGCGTCGACTCACGGCCGACAAGTTTTTGGGACTAATGGAGCGAGAGACGCTGGACAAATTGGAAGAAAGCCGTTTCGACATTTTGGACGTCGTGCGGGAGATGACGGCCGACAACAAGATACCGCTGACACTCAGTATCGGGGTGGGAGCGGCAGCCGACACGTACATCGAACTGGGACAAATGGCCCAATCCAGCCTGGATATCGCGTTGGGTCGAGGCGGCGACCAGGCCGCGGTCAAAGTGGGCAACAAATTGACGTTTTACGGCGGCAAATCCAACGCCGTGGAGAAGCGCACGCGCGTCCGTGCCCGCGTGATCGCGCACGCGCTGCGCGACCTGATCCACGAAGCAGAGCACGTCATTGTCATGGGACACAAGCAGCCGGACATGGACTCGATCGGCGCGTCGCTCGGGGTGTTAAAGGCGGTGCAGGTCCACAACAAAGAGGCCTACATCGTCATGGACGAAGGCAACTCGTCCGTGGAGCGGCTGATGAAGGAGATCTACGCCCATCCGGAGCTGGCCGACTCGTTCATTACGCCGGAGCAGGCGATTCGTCTTGTCACCGGCAGGACGCTGCTCGTCGTCGTCGATACACACCGGCCGTCGCTGGTCATCGAACCGCAGCTATTGCAGGAAACCAGCCGGATCGTGGTGATCGACCACCATCGCCGCTCCGAAGAGTTCATCGAGCCGGTGCTTTTGTACCTGGAACCGTACGCCTCCTCCACGTCGGAGCTGGTGACGGAACTGTTGCAGTACCAGAGCGAACGGTTAAACATCGACAACCTGATCGCGACGGCCCTGTTGGCCGGGATCGTGGTGGATACCAAGAGTTTTGCATTCCGCACCGGTTCGCGCACCTTTGAAGCGGCGTCGTTTTTGCGCCGGAACGGGGCAGACACGGCGGCGGTTCAGCGCTTGCTGAAAGAAGACTTGCAGCAGTACGTAAAGCGGGCGCGCGTCATCATGAACACGGAGACGTACCGCGACAACATGGCGATTGCCGTGGGCGATCCGAGCGAGGACTTTACACAGGTACAGGTGGCCCAGGCGGCGGAGCAACTGCTGTCGCTGTCCGGGATTGCCGCGTCGTTTGTCGTCGCCAGACGCGCCGATGACACCGTGCTGATCAGCGCCCGATCCCTGGGGGACATCAACGTCCAATCCATCATGGAGCGATTGGGCGGCGGCGGCCACTTGAACGGCGCGGCCACCCAGATCGAGGGCATTTCCCTGCGAGAGGCGGTCAAACGCTTGAAAGAAGCAATCGATGAGGTCGTCTAGGCGCGCGTAAGGCACTGTTGTTACGCTCTGCCCTCGACCAGTATTCGATGAAAAGGGGGAAACGACGATGAAAGTCATTTTTCTGCAAGATGTGAAAGGACAAGGCAAAAAAGGCGAAGTGAAAGACCTGTCGGAAGGCTATGTGCGCAACTTCCTGCTGCCGCGCGGACTGGTCAAGGAAGCGACAGAGGCCAACCTGAAGACGCTGGAAGCGCAGAAGCGCAGCGAGGCAAAACGCAAGGAGCAGGAGAAGCTGGAAGCTCAGGAACTGGCAAAACGGCTGAACGAACTGACCGTGAAAGTAGCGGGAAAAGCGGGAGAGGGCGGCCGCCTGTTCGGCGCCATTTCGAGCAAACAGGTGGCGCAAGCCTTGGAAGAGCAGTTCAACATCAAGGTAGACAAGCGCAAACTGGAGATGGAAGCGATTCGTTCGCTGGGTGTGACGCAAATCAAGGTTAAGCTGCACAACGAAGTGACGGCAACGCTCAAAGTGCACGTGGTGGAAGAATAATCGAGGCAAGCGAGGGGGTGTGACGTGAGCGACCTGTTTTTGGACCGTGTGCCGCCGCAAAACAACGAGGCCGAGCAGTCTGTTCTGGGGGCAGTGTTCTTATCCAAGGAAGCTCTCATCACGGCCATCGAGATTCTTCGACCGGAAGATTTCTACAAGACGGCGCATCAGCGGATTTTTAAAACGATGCAGGACCTCTACGAAAGAGGGGAACCGGTCGACCTCGTCACGGTGACGGCGGAACTGCAGGACCACAAGCTGCTGGACGAAGTGGGCGGCGTCACCTATCTGACGGAAATCGCCAGATCCGTGCCGACGGCGGCCAACATCGAATACTACGCCCGCATCGTCGAGGAAAAGTCGCTGCTGCGCAGGTTGATTCTCACGGCGACCAAAATTGCCAATGACGGTTATTCGCGCGAAGACGACGTCACGCAGATTCTCGCGGATGCCGAGAGATACATCCTGGAAATTGCCCAGAATCGCAACAGCGGGGGCTTTGTCCCGATTCGCGACGTGCTGTTGGAAACCTACGAACGGATTGAATTTCTCAGCCAGAGACGGGGGGACGTGACCGGCATTCCGTCCGGTTACCCGGACCTGGACAAAATGACCTCCGGCTTTCAGCGCAGCGACCTGATCATCCTGGCCGCCCGTCCGTCCGTGGGGAAAACTGCGTTTGCGCTGAACGTGGCGCAAAACGTGGCGGCCCGCGCGGGAGAGACCGTGGCGATCTTTTCGCTGGAGATGGCGGCATCGCAGCTCGTACAGCGGATGATCTGCGCGGAAGGCAACCTGGATGCATCCCGGATGCGGACGGGTTGGCTGGAAGAGGACGATTGGCAGAAGCTGACGATGGCGATCGGAACGCTGGCCAAGGCCCCCATCTACATCGACGATACGCCGGGGATTACCGTGCAGGACATACGGGCCAAATGCCGGCGGCTGCAGGCGGAAAAAGGATTGGGGCTGATCGTGATCGACTATCTGCAGCTCATTCAGGGACGCGGGCGCGGAGAAAACCGGCAGCAAGAGGTATCGGAAATCTCCCGTACGCTGAAAGGGATCGCCCGCGAGCTGAACGTGCCGATCATCGCGCTCTCCCAGCTGAGCCGTTCCGTGGAGCAGCGCCAGGACAAGCGGCCAATGATGTCCGACATCCGCGAATCCGGCTCCATCGAGCAGGACGCGGATATCGTGGCGTTTTTGTACCGGGACGACTACTACGACAAGGAAACCGAGAACAAAAACGTGATCGAAGTCATTATCGCCAAGCAGCGGAACGGCCCGACCGGAACCGTGGAGCTGGCGTTTTTAAAGGAATACAACAAGTTTGTCAGCCTGGACAACCGCTTTCGCGACATGGCGGGTTGAGCAGCGCACCGCGGTCAGCGAAGGCGGCACAGGCAGGTGCAAGGCCGGACAGCTGTCCGGCTTTTTTGCTGTGTCCGCATGATAGCGGCAAAAGAGGGATCAGCGGCTGTTTTTCTGAATAAGATAAAAATACCGAACGTATAAACTAACCAAACTCCTAACGTTCGTATTTTCATTGACAAGGTATGAATTGGTTTAGTACACTTAGGGTGTTTCAGGCCCAATCAAGGATATGACGAATGCAGGAGGTGTTTTTCGATGTCAACGGTCGTTGTCGTCGGAACCCAGTGGGGCGATGAAGGTAAAGGAAAGATTACAGACTATCTGGCAGAAAGCGCAGAGGTCGTGGCCCGTTACCAAGGGGGTAACAATGCGGGGCACACGATTATTTTTGATGGAAACAAGTATAAGCTGCATTTGATTCCTTCCGGGATTTTCTATAAAGATAAAATTTGCGTGATCGGCAACGGGATGGTGATCGATCCGAAGGCGCTGGTGGCGGAGCTGGATTACCTGCACGGTTTCGGGTTCTCCACGAAAAACCTGAAAATCAGCGACCGCGCGCACGTCATCATGCCGTACCACATCAAGCTGGACAGCGTGGAAGAAGAGAGCCGCGGCCAAAACAAGATTGGCACCACGCGCAAGGGAATCGGTCCGGCGTACATGGACAAGGCGGCGAGAATCGGCATTCGCATCGCCGATCTCCTGGACAAGGATGAGTTTGCGCGCAAACTGGAGCGCAATTTGGCCGAGAAGAACCGCCTGCTGGAGAAAATGTACAATACCAGCGGCTTTGACCTGAACGAAATACTGGAAGAGTACCTGGGGTATGCGGAGATCATCCGTCCGTACGTCACCGATACCTCCGTGGTGCTGAACGACGCGATCGACCGCGGCAACCGCGTATTGTTTGAAGGCGCGCAAGGGGTACTTCTGGACATCGATCAGGGCACCTATCCGTACGTCACCTCCTCCAACCCGATTGCCGGCGGGGTCACGATCGGTTCCGGCGTCGGTCCGACCAAGATCAACCAGGTGATTGGTGTCGCCAAAGCCTATACCACCCGCGTAGGTGACGGCCCGTTCCTGACCGAGCTGACCGACGCAACCGGCGACTATATTCGCGAAGCGGGATTCGAGTACGGCACAACCACCGGACGTCCGCGCCGCGTCGGCTGGTTTGACAGCGTGGTAGTCCGCCATGCCCGCCGCGTCAGCGGGATCACCGGACTGGCCGTGACCAAGCTGGATACGCTCACCGGCATCGACACCCTGCGCATCTGCACGGCGTACGAGTACAACGGGCAAATTATCGAGTCGTTCCCGGCAAGTCTGAATATGCTGGCCAAATGCAAACCGATCTACGAAGAGCTGCCGGGGTGGAAGGAAGACATTACCGGAGTGCGCAGTCTCAACGATCTGCCGGAAAATGCCCGCCACTACGTGGAGCGCATCACCCAGCTCACCGGCATTCCGCTCTCCATTTTCTCCGTGGGTCCTGACCGCGAACAGACCGTGGTTGTCCGCGGCATCTACGGATAATCAATTTTGTATCAGGCAAATTGCATACGAAAAAGCTGCCGTTTCGGGCAGCTTTTTTATTTTCATTTGTCACCTGATATTTCTGTGACCGGTTTCGCAGTGCGGAGGAAGGGATTTTGCCCCCGTTTGACCAAAACGTCCTGGTCTGTTTGTCCC
The DNA here is from genome assembly GCF_013096935.1 of Brevibacillus sp. MCWH. Classification (NCBI taxonomy): domain Bacteria; kingdom Bacillati; phylum Bacillota; class Bacilli; order Caryophanales; family Paenibacillaceae; genus Brevibacillus; species Brevibacillus sp. MCWH. The sequence goes on from NZ_SDLF01000001.1 coordinate 48,108, forward strand.
ATTCAGGTCGGAAAGAAGGAGCACTCTTGTCCTGTCGTCTTCGTTTGTGCCCAGGAGGATAAGCAGGGGAAAATTTTTTTGTGGCGGACAGACACAAACCGACTTTGTCTGGGCATATGGTATGGCATACCAAGGGAAAAATGAGGTGGTCGCGATGATGGGATTTGATCAAAAGGCAATGAAACTCCTGGGCAAGAACGTCCAGGTGAAAATGTTCAACGGCTGCGTCATCAAAGGAACCATGACTCATTTTGACAACGGGTATCTCTGCTTCATCACCACATACAAACAGCGGGATGAAGGGAAAACGACGATTCGCCGCCTGGCGCTGAAGGACATCACGTCGATGGTCGAGGTGTGACGTCCCGATGCGTATAAACATACAGCCACCTGCCCAATGAGAGGGAAGGTGGCTTCATTTGCGTTATACGGCTAGACCATGCCGCCGCAGGCGCGGATGATGTCGGTCGCTTCGTCGCCCCGTTCTTCCGGCACGACAGCAGTGAGCAGGATGCTGGCTTCCAGATCGTCGTCGCCGCGGTCGGCCATACCGCTCGCATCCGGGTTGGCCGCTGCCAGAATGCTGGCGTCACGGCCGCTGGGAAAATCGCCTGCCATGGTCATCTTTGCCAGACTGGGGATTTCTCCGGTAATCGGATTGAGAACGTTTTCCACGCCATCGCCGGGAAACTGACCGATCCTGTCGATCTGAACGATGTCGAAACCAGCCTGACGAAGTTTGTCGCGTGCCTGAACAGCCGCTTCCTCGGTCTTGAAACCGGCCAAAATGTTGCGTTCCTTCACGTGTGCTGCTCCTCTCAACGTTTTCTAAGTGAGCACTGCCGCTCTGGTATCCATATGATTCCTGTTAGTCGGTGCGTTTATTCGACAATATTTTACACTTGATGTTGTCGTTATTTTTGTGGTAAAGTCGACATAGTTGGTTTCTTTAGGCAATTTGACAGGCAACTGGAAACATGAGGATAGGCTTTTTGACCTGGTCGGTATTTTTCAAATATTCGGCAAGTACCGGTGCTTGGAAAAGCTGCACTGTTTTCAGGAGGGACAAGGTATGCAATGGGCCGAATGGAAGGCCAAGCTGCTGAAGCGGATGAGCGGCCTCATCCAGAACGGCAGTAAACTGGCAAAGAGCGCGGCGACACGCACAAACGCGTATCTCCGCACCCATAAAAAGCAAACCCTGTCCATCGCGGCAGGATTGCTCCTTACAACTACAATTGGATTATCAGCCTACGGTTACTATACGAGCAACGTCATCACGCTCTATCACGTGAGTGTAGACGGACAGGAAATCGGCGTGGTGAACAGTCCGGACGTGGTGAACAACTGGCTCAAGGCCAAGCTGGCGGAAGAAGAGGACAAGCATGGCCTGAACCTAAAACTTTCCAATTACATAACGTTTACGGAAGAAAAGGTATTCAAAGGCACATACGACAATGCCGCGGCGATTGAGAAACTGGCCGATGTTGCCGGCGTCCAGGTGGAAGCGGTCAAGCTGGTCGTTGACGGCAAAGTGGTCGGCTACGCCGCTGATCGCGAATCGGCGGAGGAAGCGCTGGCCAAGGTGAAGGAAAAGTTCTCCGGCATTCCCGCCTTGAGAGGAAAGCAAGCGATGGTTGCGGCCGCGTCCATGCCGTTGGCGGCGCCTGAAAAGGTCAAGGAAGTGACGTTCAAGGAAGACGTGAAGCTGGAAAGCGACTCGGTGGCGGCGGCGCAGGTGCTTCCGGTGGACGAGCTGGAAGTACTGCTCTCCAAAGGCACGTTGAAAACCGTCACCCATACCGTTGTGCCGGGTGATTGCATCGGCTGCATCGCGCAGAAGTACGGCATCACTTCCAAGGACATTTACGCCAACAACCCGGGGATTACGGAAGACACCGTGCTCCAGTTGGGGCAAAAGATCAACGTGACAGCACTCCGTCCCCTGGTCACCGTACAGGTAAAGGAGGAAGTCTCGCAAAAAGAGGCGATCCCCTTCACTACGCAGATCAAAAACAACGACAAGCTGCCCAAAGGGGAAACCAGAGTGGTCCAGGCAGGACGCGACGGCAGCAAGCTGGTCAGCTACGAAGTGATCAAGGAGAACGGACAGGTGGTTAACCGCAGGGTGCTCAACCAGCAGGTGCTGGTCCAGCCCGTGGCCAAAATTGTGGAACGGGGCACCAAGGTGATACCGTCACGTGGGACAGGCCGTTTTACCTGGCCGGCCAGAGGCCGTATCAGCAGCGGCTTTGGCATGCGCTGGGGCAAACTGCACAAAGGTATCGACATCGCAGGTTCCGGTACGATCCGGGCGGCCGACAACGGCCGAGTCGTATTTGCCGGATGGGATGGCGATTACGGCAAATGCATTCTGATCGACCACGGAAACGGGATGAAGACCCGCTACGGCCACTTGAGCTCCATCAGTGTAAAGGTGGGCCAAGTGGTAGAACAGGGCAAAGCGATCGGCGTTATGGGCTCTACCGGAGATTCCACCGGGGTACACCTCCATTTCGAGGTGATAAAAGGTGGACAAGTTCAAAACCCGTTGCGTTTCCTGAATTAGCACATCCATTGCAAAAAAGGGCGTTCCTCCGAAAATGGAGGAGCCCTTTTCTTGTTGTGAAGGGGCATCCGTAAACAGCGGGTGACAACGATTACCAGGCGCTTGTGGAGGAAAAACGCGAGATCGAGTGGAATCCAATAGAAAGAAGGGGGGAGCGGAAATGGCAAAACTCCTGGTTGTGGACGATGAAAAACCGATTGCCGATATATTGAAGTTTACGTTTGAAAAAGAAGGTTATCAGGTGGTCTGCGCCTATGACGGCGAAGAAGCGCTGTTGCAGGTGGAAAACGAAAAGCCGGACCTGATCCTTTTGGATGTGATGCTCCCCGGCCGGGACGGGATGGACGTCTGCAGGGTGGTGCGGCAAACCTGCGACGTGCCAATTATCATGCTCACGGCCAAAGATTCAGAGCTGGACAAGGTGCTGGGATTGGAGCTGGGGGCGGACGATTACGTGACCAAGCCGTTCAGCGCGCGGGAACTGGTCGCCCGCGTCAAGGCCCACCTCCGCCGGCAGAAACCAAAAAACGAGGAGCAGGAAATCCGCCAGATCCGCGTGCACGAGCTGGAGATCGACCTGTATTCGTACACGGTGGAGAAGGCAGGAGAGCCGCTGGACCTGACGCATCGCGAGTTCGAACTGCTCGCATACCTGGCGCGCCATCAGGGACAGGTCTTGACGAGGGAGCACCTGCTGCAGTCGGTATGGGGATTTGACTACTTTGGCGATGTGCGCACCGTCGACGTGACGATTCGCCGGCTGCGCGAAAAAATTGAGGACGATCCCAGCCAACCGAAGTACATCATTACGCGGCGCGGTCTGGGGTACACCATGCGCAATCCGGGTCTGGGAGGAACGGCCGGATGAGACCGCTCCGGCTGTTTACCACGGTCCAGTGGAAAGTGGTCGTCATCTACATGCTGTTGATCTTGATGGCCATGCAGTTTATCGGCGCCTATTTTGCGCGGCAAGTGGAGAGCTACTACCTCAACAACTTCTCGGAGACGGTAAATGCCCAGGCCAGTTTGCTGGCCACCCATCTGGAGGGCTACCTGCGCCCGCGCGACGCCAAGGAACAAAGCGCCGAAGAAGTCAGGCAGGGCATCGACAATTTGATCAACAACCTGGTGAAACTGAACGGAACCAACGTCCAGGTCATCGACTCCAGCGGCACGGTGATCAGCACGACGGAAGACAAGCGCATCCTCGGTCGGCGCACGTCCCAGCCGGAAGTGACGATCGCGCTGTTGGGCACGCGCAGCGAGTCGATGCGGATCGACCCGCGGACCGGAGACCGGGTAAAGATGCTGGTGCTTCCGGTCAAGGGAGACAACATCGTGTACGGGGCCGTGTACATGGTCGCTTCCATGGAAGGCACGTACATGACGATTCGCAAGATGAACGGGATTCTCGCCTCGGGGACGATGATCGCGCTGCTTTTGACGGCCGGATTGGGCGTGGTACTGGCTCGGACGATAACGACGCCGGTCAAGGAGATGACTCGCCAGGCGCGAGCCGTCGCGGACGGTGATTTTAACAGAAACGTACGCGTGTACAGTGAAGATGAAATCGGTCAGCTGGGCATGGCCTTTAACCACATGACCCGGCGGCTGAAGGAGGCCATCCTGCAGCAGGAAGAAGAGCGCGAGAAGCTGGCCAGCATTCTCACCAACATGTCAGACGGTGTGATCGCGGCCAACAGGGATGGGCAGATCATTCTGCTAAACCGATCGGCCGAAGAAATGCTGCAGGTGACGATGAACGAGTGCGTGCAAAAAGGGACGACCCTGCACAACCTTCTGCGGCTGCCGCCGGAGGAAGAGATGCCGCTGTACGCTCAAAACGAACCGCTGTTTATTGAGATGGTGCTGCCCAACAAGGATGTGCTGATTCTGCGCGTGACGTTTACCCCGCTGCAGCATGACAGCGGCAAAAAGGGCGGGATTATCGCCGTGCTGCAGGACGTGACCGAACAGCAGCGGTTGGAGCAGCAGCGCCGGGAATTTGTGGCCAACGTGTCGCACGAACTGCGCACGCCGTTGACCACGATCAAAAGCTACGTGGAAGCGCTCTTGGACGGAGCGGTCGAGGAGCCGGAGCTGTCCAACCGCTTTTTGCGGGTCACGATGTCGGAGACGGAACGGATGATCCGGCTCGTCAACGATTTGCTTCAGCTTTCCCGCTTTGATTCGCAGGGCGTCCGTCTGCACTGCAAGGATGTGGATGCCAACCAACTGCTGCGCTACGCGGTGGACCGTATTTCCCTGTTTGGCGAGCAGCAGGGTGTGCAGCTCAGCCTGGACATCCAGGAAACGCTGCCCGAGGTATACATCGACAAGGACGCGATCAATCAGGTGCTGGACAACCTGCTGTCCAATGCGATCAAGTACACGCCCGCAGGCGGCTCGGTGGTGCTGCGGGCATACGCCAACCGGCATCAAAAACGGGTGTACATCTCAATCGCTGACACCGGCATCGGCATTCCCAGCCGGGATTTGAAGCGCATTTTTGAGCGGTTTTACCGCGTCGACAAGGCGCGTTCGCGCGGACAGGGCGGAACCGGGCTCGGCCTTGCGATCGCCCGCGAACTGGTGCAGGCGCACGGAGCTGAGATTGAGATAACGAGCGAGTTGAATCAAGGAACCACGGTGACGTTCTGGGTGCCATATGCCAAAGGGGGGAAGGCGGGATGAAAAAGTGGAAGGAACCCGCCAAAACCGTGCTGCTCAACCTCCTGGTGCTGACCAGCTTTTGTTTGACCGCGCTGTTGTGGAGCAATCAGCCCAAGTTACAATTTATCGAGCCGGCCCAGTACAAGGAGTCAAAGCCGGTCCGGGAAAAACAATTGGAAGAGCTGGTGACGCCGGAGTCAGTCATTTTCCACTACGGGCAGAACCGGCACACAAAGGCGAACGCGACGGACGGGCAGTATCGCATCATCGTTCAAATGGAAATGCCCAAGTGGATCTTCCTCGACTTCGCTTCGTATCCACTCACGGCAGACAAATGGAGCACAATTGCCCGGGAAAAGCAGGGCGTGGAGATTCGCTTTCGAAGCAGCGTTCCCATGTCCGTCGTAGGCCGTTTGGTGACGATCCGCGATGAGAACGAAACCAGGCTGAAAAGCATCGACCGTTTGTGGCTGTATTACGAGGAACTGGAAGATGTCGTGTACGCCCTGTTCATTTCCACGGAAGAAGAGCGGGTGATGCGGGCGCGCACGTCAATCAGTCCCAAGGATTTGCGCCAGTCTTACCTGCCGACCGGCAACGCGATGCCGGAACAGATCATGAAAATGGTCGGGCCGCCGCGCAACTTGCCTGCGGTGGAGCAGCAATATGCTCTCGGTGACATGTACTATCTGCCCAAAAACCGGACGAGGATGCAGGCGTTTCGCTACAGCTACCATACGTTGACCAACGACCAGCTGATTGACGCCTACTTCCTCGACCGGACGCTGGTCCGCCAAATCATGGAGCGGGACAAAACACTGATTTTTACCGACGGCAGCCGCTCGATCCAGCTGCGTTCCGAACAGCAGGCAATCACCTTTACCGACCCTGTCTTTCAACCGAGCGATCAGGAACTGTCGGATGAGGAAAAGGTCAAAGGGGCGGTTTCATTTATCAACAAACACGTGGGCTGGACAGGCGACTTTCACTTCGAGACAATCAAAAGGAGCTACAACGAAAAAGACGTGATCACGTTCCGGCAGTACGTCGGCGCCTATCCGCTGGTCAGTCAGGACGGTTATCCAATCGACGTGATCCGCATCACCTCGGAGGCGGGGCAGGTGGTGACGCTGGATCGTTCGCTGCTCGGCCTGGAGCGCTACATCGACAACCACGAGTGGATTGTGATGTCCGGACCGGAGATGTTTCAGTATATCCGCGACAAACAGCTGGCGGATACCGAACAGATTACCAACGCGTACCTGGCGTACGAGACCCGAACGACTCCCGATTACGTCGAATTGACGCCAGTCTGGGTCGTGGAGATCGCCAATCGGGCCAATCTGTACATTCCCGCCCGGGTGCAGCGGGGAGGAGGACAGGTACATGGATTGGAGTAGAGCCAAAACCATTTTGATTTGGGCCTTTCTTCTCCTCGATCTGTTTCTCGGCTACCAGGTGTACCAGACCCGGTTCAGCCATTGGCAGAGCCCGTTGGCGGTGCAGGCGGACAGATGGGACATCGAGATGTATCTGAATCAGCAAAATATCTCGCTGGAAGCGGACGTGCCGCAGGAGACGCCGGCGATGACATATCTTAACGCAGAGTACGCTGGCATCAATGCAATCGGTTTGCAGGAAATACCTGGGATACAGGTGACGATGGAAAAAATGGCGCTGGCTGCTCGTCTGGACCCGCCGCTGCAGATCCGCGGACAGTTCACGCCGGGCGAGTTGCTGCGTCAGCTCGGCCCGCGCATGCTGTACGCCGACCAATACACGGCCGATCTGTATCAATCAAGCCAGGGACGGCTGTTGTACTGGCAGACCTACAAGAAGCTGCCGCTCTTTGTGGCTCCGTTGGAAATCTACCTGGAGGACGGCGCGGTCCTCGGGTACCGGCAAACTTACTTAAACCTGCGCAGCCAGGGGGCGTCCCGGCAGGTCATATCGCCGTACACAGCCATCCGCTCACTGGTGGACAAGCGGATCATTACCCCGGGTGAGCGGATCGAGAGCGTCCGTCTTGGATACTACGGTTCGTACGATGCGGACGTCCAGGTGCTCGCCCCGGTGTGGCGCATCATCCACGACGGCAAGCAGCATTTTGTCAATGCGTTTACCGGCGCGCTGGAACGGCCGCTGGTGACGTCCAAATCGTGAGTGACAGCTTTTGCATTTTTGCAACGTGACGTGTGAAGGAAGAGGGATATGCAGTGAGATTCAGTGTTTTGGCAAGCGGCAGCACGGGCAACGCCATCTACGTGGCGACCGACCGTGTTTCCGTGTTGATTGATGTGGGCATTACCGGAAAACAGACAGAGGCGGCCTTGCGGGAGATCGGGGTCAATCCGGGTGAGCTGGATGCCATTCTGGTTACCCACGAGCATGTGGACCATATCAAAGGCATTGGCGTGATGGCCCGCCGCTACAATCTGCCCATTTATGCCAACCAAAAGACGTGGGCCGAACTGGACAAACAGATCGGCACCATCCGGGAAGACCAAAGGTGCTACTTTGAAGTAGGGGAAAAGAAGGAACTGGAGGATTTGGGGATCGAGTCGTTCGGCATTTCCCACGACGCCGCCGAACCGATGGGGTTTTGCTTTTACCACGGCGGAAAAAAACTGAGTATCGCCACTGACCTGGGCTATGTCAGTGATCGGATCAAGCAGACGATTCGCGACGCGGACGCTTACATCTTTGAAGCGAACCACGATGTGGAGATGCTGCGCATGTCGCAGTATCCGTGGAGCATCAAACAGCGGATTTTAAGCGACGTGGGGCATCTCTCCAACGAGGCGGCCGGCGAGGCGCTGGGAGACTTTTTGAGCGGCCGTGCGGAGCGAGTCTACCTCGCCCACCTGAGCAAGGAAAACAACATGATCGATCTGGCGCGGCTCACGGTGAAAAGCGTCCTGGAGGAGCGGGGACTGAAAGTGGGCGACGACGTCCATCTGCGGGAGACCTACCCCGACCGGCCGACCCGATTGGAAGTGCTGTAGACACGCATAGTAACGAATGAGCCGATATTGGCGTGACTCACGGTTCTTGAGGAGCGGGGGAGAGCCGGACGATTTGTTGGATGCGGTGGTGCAGTTTGGCGTCCAACTCGTGCATGCTGCCGATCAGCTCGTCCTTGTTCAGCAGACCCTTGGACTCCAGCAGGTCCACCAACGCGTGCAGCAATAGCGCGTTCTGGTATCCTACATCCTGCAGGTCAGCCAGTTTGGCGATGACGTTTACGTCTTTCATGCCTATCAATCCTTTCTCGCAGCTCTGGGATTTCTCTGTGGAAAGTGTTACCTCCAGCATATCCGCGCCGCTTGCGATTTATGCCGGTTTTACGGTGTCGTTCCACAATCTTTCCATAATTCTCACGCGACTTTGCCGAAAACAGATCGTATACTGAAAGTGTCGCAATCGTATGTATACGTAGGCAAAAAAGCCGCTAAGCTAGTAAGTAGAGAAAGGAGAGCGAGAACCATGGGTTTTTATGATGATATAGCGCATGTGGAGCGTAAAAAGCGGAAGCCGGCGGGGCTCGGGCGGCTGATCATGACGTCGATCACCTCGGCTGTGATCGGCGGGATGGTCGTCCTCTTGATGCTCCCGACCCTCTCCAAATCGGGATACCTCTCCACAGTGGAGAAAGGCACGGCCAATGCCATGACCAATTCAGCGGCCAATCTGTTTACGCAGCCAATTTCCGTCGAGGTCAACACGGCGACGGTGCAGGCCGTGGAAAAAGTGGAAGATGCGGTCGTCGGCGTGATCAACGTCCGCCGGGTGGTCAACTGGTTCAACCAGGAGTCGCTGAAGCGCGATGAAGGATCTGGCGTTGTTTTTGAGAAAAAAGACGGCAAAGCGCACATCATTACCAACAACCACGTGATTGCCAATGCAGAAAGAGTGGAGGTCGTCCTCCCGTCCGGGGACAAGGTGGACGCAAAAGTATTGGGAGCCGACGCGTTTACAGACTTAGCCGTGCTGGAAATCGACGGCTCCAAGGTGACGAAGGTGGCGGAACTGGGCAACTCCAGCACGCTGAAAGTGGGCGAACCGGCGATCGCCATCGGCAACCCGCTTGGCATGGAGTTCTCCCGCACCGTTACACAGGGCATTATCAGTTCGCTGCAGCGCTCCATGCCGATTGACGTGGACAAGGACGGGCAGGATGACTGGGAGCTGGACGTCCTGCAGACGGACGCGGCGATCAACCCGGGGAACAGCGGCGGTGCGCTGGTCAACATCTACGGACAGGTAATCGGAATCAATACGCTGAAGATTTCCCAGGAAGGTATTGAGGGTCTGGGCTTTGCCATCCCGATCAACGACGTGAAGACGATTGTCGCCCAACTGATGCAGTACGGCCAATTGAAACGACCGTATCTGGGCATTGCGCCTTACGATTTGACCAACGTTCCTCGTTATCACTGGAAAGAGACGCTGAATCTGCCGGACAGCGTGAAAGCAGGCGTCGTCATTCGCGACGAAGTGACCAGATTCTCGCCGGCCGGTCAAGCTGGCCTGCGCATGTATGACGTCATCGTCAAGCTGGACGGCAAGGAAATCAACAACGCCGCCCAACTGCGCAAATACCTGACCCTGAACAAGAAGCCGGGTGACAAGATCGAAATCACCTACTACCGGGACGGCTTCCTGAAAACAACGACCGCCACTCTGGGCAATACGCCGGAGCGGTGACGTAGTTCCAACCGGACTGCTCAAGCAACTGCTTCCTAAAAAACCAACAGCACGTTCTTCCCTAACGGGTGTCGACCGGATCGGCACCCGTTTTGCGTGACCATCCGCTCTCCGTAGCCTGCTGCTTGTGACCAAGTGCATGCAGCACCGTACATCGTGTTACAATGAAAGAAATGTGGAGCGAAAAGGAGACACCTTTTGCCCGGTCCACGCACAGACGGGACCGCTTGAGCCAAAGGGACGGATGTGGGATATGGAACTGTTTCAACAAATCGTTTCCCTCTTGACGATTGCCAACCTGCTGCTGGCGGCGATTCTCATCTTTATGGAGAGGCGCAACATTGCCGCCACCTGGGCGTGGCTGATGGTGTTGTTGTTTTTGCCCGGCCTGGGATTCGTGTTTTACCTGCTGTTTGGACAGAAATTGACGAGGCGGAAGCTGTACAGGCTGCGCGAAGGCGAGTTTTCCCGGTTTCAGGAGGCGGTGGAGCAGCAGATGCGGCAGCTGGAAAACGGAACGCTGTCCTTTCGCGATCCGGCCATGCGCGATCATCGGGATATGATCCTGATGAATGCGGCCAGTGACGCCGCGCTGCTGTCCCAAGACAACGCCGTCGAGGTGTTTACCGACGGCAGCAGCCTGTTTGACGCGCTGTTTCAGAGTATCGGCGAAGCGCGTGACCATATCCATATTACGACCTACATCCTTCGCAATGACGAACTGGGCAGACGGCTCATCCGGGCCCTGGCCGACAAGGCGCGGCAGGGAGTGGAGGTTCGACTGCTGTACGACGCGATCGGCTCCCACTTGTCCACTCGCTTCTTCCGACCGCTGGTGAAGGAGGGCGGACAGGTGGCCGCGTTCTTCCCGTCGCGGATTCCCTACGTGAATATCTGGGTCAACTTCCGCAACCATCGGAAAATCGCCGTCATCGACGGCAGGACCGGCTTCATCGGCGGATTCAACATCGGCGACGAGTACCTGGGACTGCACAAACGGCTCGGCTACTGGCGGGACACCCATCTGAAGCTGACCGGCGGTGCCGTTCCCATGCTGCAGGCCCGCTTTTTTCTCGATTGGAACCTGTCCGCGACGCGGCGGATGGAGGAGCGGCCGCGGTACTTCCCCGAACCGATCCCGGCCGGCAGCGTGGGCGTCCAGATCGTGTCCAGCGGTCCCAATTCGGAAAAGCAGCAAATCAAGCACGGCTACCTGAAAATGATCTACAAGGCAAGAAAGCGCATCTATGTGCAGACACCTTACCTGATCCCGGACGACAGCTTGCTGACGGCCTTGAAGATGGCGGCCATGTCCGGGGTCGACGTCCGGGTCATGATCCCCGGCCGCGCCGACCACAAACTGGTTTACTGGGCGTCCCAATCCTACATCGGCGAACTGTTGAAGAGCGGCGTCCGCTGCTTCCGGTACGACAAGGGCTTCCTGCACGCCAAAATGATGGTCGTCGACGGCGAAATCGCCTCGGTCGGCAGTGCCAACCTGGACATTCGCAGCTTCAAGATCAATTTTGAGACGAATGCCTTTCTGTTTGATACGGATTTGGCCACCCATCTGGAACAGATTTTCCGTCAGGACCTGGCCGTCTGTACGGAAGTGACCTTGGAGGCGTACGAGCAGCGGCCGGTTGTCGTCCGGCTGAAAGAGTCGCTGACGCGGCTGCTGTCGCCGATTCTGTAGGAAAGGCGGGCGGGATTCCGGACCATACCTGGCGATCCGGTCGGCCCGCCTCCTTTCGCGGGGAATGGCAGAGGCGTTTTTCCGGAACGGACAGCGTCATTTGACCTTTCCTGGAACTGGGGTAGAATAAGGACGGGTAACGAACAGGAAAAGGAGCGGAAACACATGGAGCAGAAGACCAGAAACACAAACGAACAGCCTACCGCACAAACGATCCGCATCGCGGGAACAGAGGTGGAACTGCATCCGGCACACCCGGTGCGGTTTGCCTGCATGGAGCACGTCGACCAGGAGATCGACGAGTACGTGGATCAATTTGAGGCGGCGCCGGATACGTATCGGGCCGAGGAAGTGGAAGGCGGCCCCCTGGACAAGCGCTGCCGGGTGTGCGGTGCCGAGGGCAAAATTGCTCTCCTGCGCGTGAAAGGAATGTAGCCCATGAACATTACCGTGGTCGCCGTGGGCAAGCTGAAAGAAAAATACCTGCGTGAAGGAATCAATGAATACAGCAAGCGCCTCTCCGCCTACTGCAAGCTGCAGGTGGTGGAGGTGGCCGACGAAAAAGCGCCGGAAGTGCTCAGCGAAGTCGAGATGGAGCAGGTGAAGCGCAAGGAGGGCGAGCGCATCCTCGCCCAGCTCAAACCAGATCAGTACGTGATCGCGCTCGCCATCGAAGGGCAGATGTGGTCGTCCGAGAAGCTGGCCAGCGAGCTGGACCGCCTGGCCACGTACGGCAAAAGCCAGGTGGCGTTTGTCATCGGCGGCTCGCTGGGCCTCTCGCCGGAGGTGCTGAAGCGGGCGGACGTGCTGCTGTCGTTTTCCAAGATGACGTTTCCCCATCAACTGGTGCGGTTGATCCTGCTGGAGCAGGTGTATCGGGCGTATCGGATCAACCGGGGAGAGCCTTACCACAAGTAACGGAAGCGGTTACGATGAAGTAACCAGATTATCGAATGTAGCATGGACCTAGATCGTCATCAGGCAATCACTCAAAAGGAGGCCTAAGATGAACGAATCCTCACTTGATCTTGAACTCTTTGAGAAGTTAAAGCCGGAGTTGACATCGTTCTGCTATAGGATGTTGGGATCGATCGTAGACGCGGATGATGCAGTTCAGGAAACCTACATTCGCGCTTGGCGGAGTTGGGATTCATTCAGACAACAATCTTCGCGCAAAACGTGGATCTACCGCATCGCGTCAAACGTATGTATAGACAAGCTGAGGCAAGCCAAACGCCGTGCCCTTCCTGTTGACATATTTGACCCGGCTGTTTCGATCATCGAGCCTCGCGAGACGTTGCCTGAATCGTCATGGATCTGGCCTGCTCCAGATTTTGCAGGTGACCCGGAACATGTTGTGCTGCGGAAAGATACGCTTCAACTTTGCTTTCTTGCCCTTCTGCAAACACTACCTCCCCGTCAACGTGCAGTACTTATTTTGAAGGATGTATTCGAGTGGTCTGCAAGGCAGATTGCGGAGGCGCTAGGGATAACACCTGCAGCCGTTAACAGTGCCTTGCAAAGAGCGAGAGAGACGATGGACCGGGCCGAGCTTCGCTCCGAAGAGCTCTGCATGATGGATGCTGAACCGGACCAAGAGCTGCTCTCGCGGTATGTGGATGCTTTTGAACAATTTGATATTGATGCGCTGGTGGCGTTGTTTCATGAAGACGGGTGCCTGTCCATGCCGCCTTTCGAGATGTGGGTCCGCGGCAAGGACAATCTGTTCAAGTTTTTTACCGCAACTCGTTGGCATTGCGAAGGCTCCCGACTATTGCCGATTACGGTGAATGGCGGTTATCCTGCATTTGCGCAATATATGCCAAGTGACAATAAGTCCGTCCTGGTTCCCTGGGGCATTCATGTTCTGGTAATAAAAGAGGGTAAAATTTTGCACACCCAAAATTTTATTCACGCAAAATTATTTACTCGCTTTGGGCTTCCCGAACAAATACACCGATGAATTTCAGAAGCTTATTTCGTCTAATGATATGAGAAACAAAAATCCGATTCTGATGAAATGAGGTGTACGTTAAAATGGGAACCAGCAAACCAAAGAAAGCAACCGTACGGGCAGTCATTCAGGCGCCGGTGGAAAAGGTCTGGAAGTATTGGACCGAGCCGGAACACATCACGAAGTGGAATCAGGCTTCGGATGATTGGCATGCGCCAAGAGCGGAAAATGATTTGCGGGTCGGCGGCAAGTTTGTTACCAGGATGGAAGCGAAAGATGGCAGTATGGGCTTTGATTTTGGGGGAACATACGATGTCGTGAAATTACATGAGGAAATCTCATACACAATGGGGGATGGGAGAAAAGTTGAGATCATCTTCACTGCCCGAGGAAACGAAACCGAGGTCGTCGAAACGTTCGATGCGGAAGACATTCACCCCGTTGAGTATCAGCAAGAAGGCTGGCAATCGATTCTGGACAATTTTAAAAAATATACGGAAACTCACTAATATCTGCTGGCGTCCAATCGGGCGCCATTCTTTATTGCTTTGGTGTGAGACGCTGAGGCGTATCTCAAGTGATGGTATATACCGAGTTCCTGAAACGAGATTATCGAAAATTGCATCACGTATTGTCTATTGGTAAAATAAATATAAGAAATGTTAAAAAAGGAGATTTCTTCAATGAGTTTGATTCGGGATCAGATGTAACGAATAGCCTTTCGCCCCAAAGCCCGAGGACCTCCATATGATTCTACTCTATATCTTAATGCAAAAAATTGAGAGCATATGGAGGATGAAAAGATGAGTAAGCCTGTAATGAACGTAGCATTGGTATGCGGACCTGATTGCGATATGGAAGTCCACGCAATCCGAGCTACTCTGGAGTATTTTGGTGCAAGAGTGTTTACGTATTGGGTCGGCAGACCATATGATCTGATTGATATTCTGTCCGGTAAGGATCTGTATCCGAATACGGATACGATCGTTCTTTGCTTTCATGGCGAGGAAGGCCAATTGATTATGCCAGAGCTGGAAGAAAGCGTCTATGAACCAGGAGAACCCAAGGGTAACTTTGGGCCGGAGGAGATCAGACGATTTGCCAGACTGGCAGGGAAAACAGTAATCAGCACAGGGTGCTCAGCAGGAAACGTAGAGACGGCACAAGCATTTCTCGACAGCGGTTGCGAAATCTATATTGGGCCCAATGATTATCCGGATGGAAATGACGCGCTCATGTTTGTGCTGAGGCTTTTCTACGATCTCATTCAGAACAATCGAAGCGTAAAGGAAGCTTTCCAAAACGCCAAGTCTCTGGACGCGGAGATGGATATGTTTCAGCTATATGAAAACGCGCAGCAATCTGGCAGAAAATGAGACGTGTGTAGATCAATAGCTTGCCGAAGATTGCAGATAAACTCCCTCGCCGAACAATCGGCGGGGGAGTTTTATCTTGTGCCACGGGTGTAAGCAGCGCAGGTGTCGCTCGCATACATGGATAAAATTGTACGGCCCCTTGCCCAGGAGCTGTCTTCACATTGGGCAGAAAAATATGTGCATCATGCACATATTTCGTGCTATACTCAATTATGTGCAAAACGCACATAATTTGAGCGAAAGAAGGGTGAAATTACGATGAGGGCAGCGATCGTGAAGGAGAAGGGAACACCTCCTGTACTGGGCCATTTTGATCCCCCCGTTGTGACAGAGGGGCACGTTGTCGTTAACGTTTCGGCAGCAGCCTTGAGTCGAGTGAGTAAGTTCCGTTCACTCGGCATGCATTACTCCTCTGAAGGTAACTTTCCAATGGTGGCCGGTATGGATGGCGTTGGGACCTTGGAAGATGGGACTCGTGTCTACTTTGCAATGCCTGCATGGCCTTATGGCAGTTTGGCTGAACAAACCATGGTGAGTGAAAAGCTGATTGTCCATTTGCCGGACGGTGTTGATGACGT
Source organism: Brevibacillus sp. MCWH (assembly GCF_013096935.1). Lineage (NCBI taxonomy): Bacteria > Bacillati > Bacillota > Bacilli > Caryophanales > Paenibacillaceae > Brevibacillus > Brevibacillus sp. MCWH. The sequence continues at coordinate 63,661 of NZ_SDLF01000001.1, forward strand.
AACTGCCGCCGCGATCGCGAACCCGGCGATGTCATCATGGGCGGCGTTGGTATTTCGAGCGGGCTTCAAGTCCGGGCAAACGGTTTTGATTAATGGAGCCACGGGGGCATCAGGCAGCTTGGCGGTTCAGATAGCCAAGGGGCTGGGAGCCAGGAAGATTATTGCAACCGGGCGCAGCGAAGCGAAATTACAAGCGCTTGAAGCCGATACAGTCATTTCATTTGATATGACAGCAGAGAACGGACAAACCAGCTTTGAACATGCTCTCATGCCCGTTATGGCTGAAGGCGTTGATGTTGTATTGGATTACCTTTGGGGCGACAGTGCAATCGCCATCATGTCAGCTGTTGCCAAGGTAAATACGGATCGTGCAACCCGCTTCGTGAGCATTGGCACTGCATCTGGTCAAGAAAGCATACCGTTGCCTTCATCAATTCTGCGTGCATCAACCATTGAACTGGCAGGCAGCGGGGGCAAGAGCGTTTCGAAAGCAGATATGTTGTCTGCGGTAAAAGGGGTTTTTGAGATGGCAGCCGCGGGCAAATTAACCATTTCCACAACGGAGTTTGCTTTGGAAGATATCGAAGCTGCTTGGAACGCTCCATTGACGCCCCGCCCGGTGGTTACGGTATAATAAATGGCATGGAACATGAAATTTTTAAAGCGCTGATCGATATCGTTTCCCTTCTCAATCGGCCGGATCGTGATCTGAAAATGATTGCCAAGGCCGGTGTGAATCTGGAGGCTGCTGCCTTCCGCGTCCTGGTGGGGATCGCCCATCTCCAATCAACGAGTGTTGGAGAATTGGCTGCCATGATGGGGAAAAGTTATTCGAGTGTCAGTCGGCAAATTGACAAGTTGGAGAATGCCGGGTTGGTTCATACGTATCCGTCACGTTCGGATTCGCGCATACGCGTGTCTGAATTGACAAAACACGGGGAGGAAATCATTGCAATCATCAACCGTACCCGTGAGCGCATGATGCAAGAGGCTTTGGCTGAATGGACTCCGGAGGATAAAGAAAGCTTGTTGATGAATTTAAGACGTCTATACCAAACGATGAAGCGGCTAGACTAGCTCCTCTTGTGCAAATCGTGATGCAAGACAGCCCTTGTTGCGGATGAAGGTCCGTTACAGGGGCTGTTTTTTTGCTGCCGGCTTTGTTGACCCGCCTGTGTGCTTGAGTGATATTGACATATCGAAAAATGTAGATATAATAAAAGCCATGGATCCAATTGAAGTATTCAAGGCGTTGTCGAACGAGTCGAGGTTACAGATTTTACAGTGGCTGAAGGAGCCCGAAAAACATTTTGTGCCCCACGAAGGAGTGGATATGAGGGAAGTCGGGGTGTGTGTCAGTCAAGTGACGGAGAAGTTGAACATGACACAGTCGACGGTTTCGCAGTATTTGTCCATTCTGCAGCGGGCCGGACTGATTCGAACCAATCGGATCGGCAAATACACGTACTACAAACGAAACGAAGAGAAAATAAAAGAAATAGCTGATTACTTACATCAGACGCTCTAGTCTGAACTGAATACCTCAACCGTATTCAGTTTTTATTTGGCCAAACAAATCGACATATCGCGATATGTATATTCGATAAAAGTTGTTGCATTGGTACCTATTCGAACAAAAAAGGAGAAGTGAACGCAATGTCTAACACGTGGAGAGTCTATTTATTGGCGTTGGTCACTTTTTTGGTGGGGACATCCGAGTATGTTATTTCCGGCATCCTGGATAAGATCTCGAATACGATGGGGATTTCCGTTACTTCTGCGGGGCAGTTGGTCACGATCTTTTCCCTTGTGTACGCCATCGGCACCCCGATCCTGATGGCGTTGACGGCGAAGGTGGAAAGGCAAAAACTGCTGGTTTGGGCGATGGGTGCCTTCGTAATCGGGAACATTCTCTCTTTCGTTTTGTCTGGCTATGCATCGTTTCTCGCGGCTCGCGTCATCATGGCTCTGGGCGCGGGAATGGTTGTGGTAACCGCTTTGGACATCGCCGCGAAAATTGCTGTCCCAGGCAAACAAGCCAGCGCGATTGCTACCGTGGTCATGGGCTTTACCGCTTCCCTGATTATCGGCGTGCCTCTTGGACGTATCGTTGCAGCACAATTCGGATGGCAGTCTGTTTTTGGCATATTGGCACTGGCCGGTCTGGTGGCGATGTTCATCCTGTATGCCATCCTCCCCCGAGTTCAGGGAGATAAACCGATGCCGCTGTCCAAGCAACTGGCCTTCCTGAAAAACGGAAACGTAGCGCTGGGGCTTACGATTACCTTTTTCTGGCTCGGCGGATACTCGGTCGCCTACACCTACATTTCACCGTATCTGCTGGATGTGGCTGGATTGAAAGAAGGAATGCTGAGCGGAGTGCTGTTGGCGTTCGGCATCGCTAGCCTGGTCGGTTCCAAATTCGGCGGCTTCAGTGCGGACAAATGGGGGGTATTCCCGACGCTGTCAGGGGGAATGCTCTTGCATGTCATAGCGCTGCTTCTCCTCTCGCTAACCGTTACCTACACGCACTCGTGGCTGCCGATTGTCATCCTTCTGATCTTGTGGTCGTTTTCGGCATGGTCTTCCGGTCCAACGCAACAAGTCAATCTGGTGCGGATTGAACCGAATTATTCGGGAATCATGCTGAGCCTGAACCAATCCATGATGCAGCTGTCCATGGCTGCGGGTGCTGCAATCGGAGGCGTTATGGTCGACCGGGTGTCTCTGTCGTCCATTACATGGGCGGGGATGGTCGGAGTCGCGATTGCGATCGTGGTGGTGTCGTTCTTAAGGATGCGAATGAGTGCCGGCAGTCAAGGTGCCGGACAGTATCCTGGATGAAGTCTAAATGACTGTAGTGCATCATCTTCTGGTTTTCGGAAGATGATGCATTTTAACTACATGACGCGAGGATGCGGATAAGTGGTGGTGGAAGCAAAATAGTTTACAACATTTATTCGCATGGTTCGTCCTGATCCCGGAACATTCGTTTTATACAATTGATAAGGGATTCAAAATTATTAATATAATAATCGCAGTATTTGGACCAGATGATGAAAATACCGTTCGTCATGGTTCATGGATTTATCACCTGGATATGTTTGATATGGGGATTTATGAAATGGAGCGACGAGCCTTATCAGTGGTCATGAGATAGTGCGGTAAATTGGTGAAAACCAATAAAATGTGACCACCCTCAACATAATACCAATAATTTACATGATTTACTACTTTTTTTTGCGCCTGCTTTACTTACGTTAAATGTATCCAAGCCATCTCTAGCACTGTTGAGATTCAGTTAAACGAATTGACCGCCCGATAAAGACGCCGCCCAATCCACCACTGGATAGCCGAGCTTCAAAGTGAGACCACACAGGAGATCCTGCACAATCTTGACAGAAAGACGATAAAGATTTATGTTTGTTTTGGAATGAACGTTTCAAAACAGAACAGGAGGTGAGCATTTGCGCCCAAAAGAGTTTGATCCAGATGATGTAGTGGATGCAGCCATGCAAGTTTTTTGGCAACGAGGCTATACTGCGACCTCGATTCAAGATTTGGTGGAAGGCACTGAACTGGGACGAAGCAGTATTTATAATGCCTTTGGCAGCAAACACGAACTTTATAAGCATACGCTTCGCCGATATCAGGAGTTGAAGGCATCGCAAATTGCGGTGCTGTCCGGACCCGGTTCAGTTAAAGAGCGCGTTAGGCTGCTATTGATGGATGTCGTCGAGGAAGAGCTTGGCAAAGAAAAAGGACTCGGATGCATGACTGCCAACGCAGCACTAGAGCTTGCAAGTCATGATTCGGAAATCGCTGCTATTGTGGCGCAAAACTTTAAAGAATTGGAATCCGCATTATACGAGGCATTTTCTCGTGCCCAAGAAAACGGTGAAATTGCTTCAGACAAGAATGCTCGCGCACTGTCTCGCTTCATACTGAATACGATTCAAGGGTTGCGCGTATTAAGCAAAGGATATATTGGGCATAACCGGCGTCAACTGTTGCTTGATGTGGTGGATGTTGCAATTCAGGCGCTTTAAAGGCGGATTGAGCAGAGCATCTCTGCATCCAACTGGAAAAACCTGCATTACCTTGCAGGAATTTTTTTGCAACGTTTTGTAATGATCGTTCCAAAACATAATGGCGTGAAGCATGTTCGACATGCGGAGCCCTTTTTCCCAAAAGGAGGTTTTTAAAATGAAATTACATCGAAAAACGATCACCGTACTTGGCACCGGCATCATTGGTGCACCAGTGGCTCGTAATTTACAGAAGCATGGTTTTTCCGTGCGTGTATGGAATCGGACACGTGGCAAGGCAGAGGCGCTTGCATCAGCCGGTGTGGATGTATTTGAATCGCCACGGGAAGCTGTGCAGGATGCGGATATTATCATTACGCTGCTTAAGGATGGGGCGTCCGTGCTGGATGTGATGGAAAGCGCTGCTTCCGGTTTGTCCAAAGGAGCTATCTGGATTCAGATGAGTACGGTCGGCATCAAAGCGATCGATGAATTGGCGGTCTTCGCCGAGCAGCGCGGGCTCAGGTTGTTTGACGCCCCCATTCAGGGCACCCGTCAACCAGCGGAACAGGGACAACTTGTCATCATGGCATCCGGACCAACTGAAGATCGGGATACCGTACAGCCGGTGTTTGACGCGATCGGCAAACGGACAGTGTGGGTGTCAGAGCGGATTGGAGCGGCCAGCCGTCTCAAGCTGGCATTGAACAGCTGGGCGTTTGCGTTGACGCATGGTGTCGCTGAAAGCTTGGCAATAGCCAAGGGGCTTGGCGTCGATCCGGCGTTGGTAGTGGATGTCGTGAAAGGCGGACCTATGGACAGCGCATTTTTTCAGTCTAAAGCTGCTTTAATACTTGCAGATGATTACCCTGTCAGTTTTTCGATTGCGAATGCGCTCAAAGACGCCCAACTGGTTATGGAAGCTGTTGAGCAGGCTGGCATCACTGCGGATGTTGCCGCTGCCGGGCTAGAGAGATTCCGACGCGCGTTCGAAGCGGGCCATTCAGAGAAGGATATGGCTGCATCCGGATTGGTGTGAGTAGAGCTATGAACAATGTCAAAAATAATGAATGTACTGGCATTGACTTTCAGGATGCACCTGCTGCAGATCAGCTTCCCGTTTTGCGACTTCTGGCGTTTACAATGGCCGGTTTTATCGCCATATTGACCGAAACGATGCCGGCGGGGTTGCTGCCGCAAATCGGCAGGGACTTTGGCATCTCAGAGGCGTTGTCGGGTCAACTTGTGTCGCTCTATGCTTTTGGCTCGGTGGTGGCGGCAATTCCGATTATAGCCGCGACACGCAGCTGGCGCAGAAAACATGCATTGTTACTGGCAGTCGGAGGCTTGTTTCTTTTCAACGCTGTAACTGCATTGGCCACTGACTATTTCGTGACATTAGGAGCTCGATTCGTTGCGGGCATGGCCGCAGCGTTGACCTGGGGACTGCTTGCCGGTTACGCGCGAAGAATGGTGCCGTATCATCTACAGGGGCGTGCATTGGCGATTGTGGGAGTCGGTCAGCCTATCGCCTTATCTCTAGGCGTGCCGCTTGGTACCTGGCTTGGTACGTTACTCGATTGGCGGGTTATCTTTGGAATGATTTCAATGCTTACGCTTGCCCTGTTCGTATGGATACTTGCTGCAGTGCCCGATTATCCAGGGCAAGCGTACCAACAACGGCAGCCCATTCGCAAAGTTTTCATGCTTCCTGGGATCCGCTCGGTATTGTTTGTCGTTTTTGTATGGATTTTGGCTCACAACATCCTCTATACCTACATTGCGCCATTTATGGCTCACGTCGGGCTCGTGGATCGTTTGGACCTCATCCTGCTAATCTTTGGCTGCTCATCTATAATCGGGATTTGGATTATCGGCCTGTTTATAGACGTACGGCTTCGTTTCCTGACACTTATTAGCCTTGCTGGGTTCGCATTGGTATCAACCATAATGGGGATTGCTGGCGAAGCACATGCGATAACCTATCTAGGCGTATCTATTTGGGGCTTGACTTTCGGGGGCGCACCGACGTTACTGCAGACGGCCATAGCGGATGCAGCAGGGGAGGGAGCTGATGTGGCGCAATCCATGCTGGTGACCATCTTTAACCTTGCAGTGGCCGGAGGTGGCGTCATTGGCGGTCTCCTGCTGGATCACACAGGAGCGGGATCAATTCCTTGGGCCGTTGCACTGCTTAGCCTGATCACCTTGTTCACGGTATGGAAAGGCAAGACTTACGCTTTTAAGCCTGAACGCCGTTCATTCGGATAGCTTCAAATTGATGAATGTTTCCCTTCTCGCCAAGGGGTTAGAGGGCAAGGGATTTGAGGGCTGCGACAGGTTTAGCCGCAAGCAACCTGTGGCAGCCATTGTTTTTCTCGTTTCACGGTAATGTGATATGGATGGAAAGAAATGGAATAAATATCAGCCTTTCCGGACAAGCTGAATGTAGTCTGTCACCAAAATCAAAACAACATGAAATCATTAGTAGGTGATCCTGTTGGCAAAACAATCCTCCCAATATTGGGCGCTGATTTTATTTTCAATCGGCGTATTTATGGCACAGCTTGATAACGGGATTATCAGTTCAGCGCTTACCACCATTAATCGTCATTTCGATGTGAGCGATAACTGGGGCGCCTGGGGGATTACCATTTACACGCTGGGTTTAGCGATCAGCTTGCCGATTGTGGGCAAACTTTCCGACAGGTATGGCAGAAAAAAACTATTTATTATCGAAATCGCCTTGTTCGGCATCGGTTCGTTGTTGGTAGCGCTTAGCCCCTCGTTTAGCTTTTATTTGGCTGCGCGCTTCATTCAAGCTCTTGGCGGCGGCGGCATCTTCATTATCGGCAACTCACATATTTTAAGCACGGTTGAGCCGGCGAAGCAGGCCAAATATTTGGGGCTGTTAGGCGCGATGAACGGGGTGGCCGCTATATTGGGACCGAACATCGGTTCATTCTTGCTTGACGTAACAGGGAATTGGCATATTTTATTTCTCATCAACGTGCCGATTGCCATTGGATTGTTCATTTTGGCAATCATGCGGCTGGTGGAATCGTCTGATTCCAGTCCTGGCCGTTTGGATCTGGTGGGAACTGTCATTTTATCGTTTGCCATCTTGTCGCTTATGTATGGCTTGACAAACATCGAAATCGATTTCTGGACAAGCCTTGCCCAACCGGAAGTGTTCGGTTTTCTCGGTGCCGGAATCGGATTGTTTGTCGTTTTGTTCATGTATGAGGCCGCATTCGCGCGCAAGCAAAATGGCGATCCGATCTTACCATTGTATTTAATCAAGCAGCTCCGCTTCTTGCTGGTCCTTGTCATTGGTGCATTATCTGGCGGAATTTTGGCAGCGATGATTTTCATCCCTGGTTTCACAGAAAATGTACTGGGCATTCCGGCGGAAAAATCGGGTTACTGGATGACGCCGCTGGCACTGGCATCAGGTGTAGGTGCCGGATTTGGGGGGTGCACTCGTATCGAAACGAGGTCCTGTATTTACGGTGATCATCTCTGGACTCCTCGCATCGGTCGGGTTTGCCTTGTTTCCTTTCTGGATTGAAACGAAATGGCAGTTTGTCATATCCAGCATGATTGCCGGTATCGGAATCGGTGTCATCTTAGGCGCACCGTTAAACATTCTGGCGACAGAAGGGTTACGATCCAATAAAGGTTCGGCGCTTGCGTCCTTATCACTGCTTCGCCAGGTTGGCATGACCATAGCGCCAACCGTTTACGCAGGCTTTATTGCCCGCGGCTACAACAATATGGGAGAACTGTTCAAAACGGATTTTCCCGATATCCTGCAAGACAACATCGCCAAGGCCAGCTTGTCACAGCAGGCACTTGGCGAGTTGGCGCAAATTGGACAGCGGATGGCTTCCGAAGCGGATTCATTCGACGCCAATCAATTGAATGAAATCATTCGCTCCATCCAAGATCCAGCATTACAGGAAGTGATCCTGGCCAGTGTGTCGGAAGTGACAAAAAGGGCTGCAGAGATCGGTTACGGTGGGCTGTACGGGTCTGCGGCGGTGTTAAGTGTGCTCGTCATCCTCGTTTCGCTTATCTTGGCACCCTTGCGCAAAAAGGTTTCCGCATCAAGTCAATAAAACTACGATGGTACGCAGGCACTGCATATCAGCCTGAAAAGAGGCACCGCGTTTGGATGCCTCTTCTTTTTTGTTTCTTTTCGAGGAGGCAGTTGAGCAGCTGTTGGACATACTATTCCCAAAAAAGGGGGGATAACGTATGGACGAGAAACAGCGACAACGCGTCATCCGGGAATTGAACAGGTTTTTGCGAGGAAGGTATATGGGCATCCATCAATACGAGTACCTGATTTCACATGCCAAGGAGCCGAAAGTAAGGGAGCTGCTGCAAGAGTTCCAGCAACATGCCAAACTGGGCGCGCAGAAAATTGCCAAACGCATTCAGGATTTGGGCGGTCAGGCAGTAGATGGTGTGGGCGTTATGGGCGAGTTGAGGGAATGGATGCAAACATTTCGGGAGCCACCGCAGAATTCAAGGGACATTCTGCATGACGCGCTGCTCGGTGAGAACAAATACGGCATTCACTTCTCGCACAGAATGGTAGCCGGTGACCTGGATGAGGAAAGCAAGCGAATTGTGGATACGGTGCTGGAGGAAGACCAAAAGCGCGTCGATCAGCTGAAGAAACAGCTGCAGTTGTTACCAACTTCCTGACGTCAACATAAGCGGAGCAACCCCTATCACCGCGACGAGATTGCCAAATGAACGAGGACTTCCACAAAGGAGGCGCCTTCTAAGGGGCGGCTCTTTTTTCTGCTTTCATTTGTCAAAAAATTTTGGATAGAATGAAGAAGAGTGGGACGTGAGGAGGATGGAGAGAAAATGCATGAACACCTGGTGAAATGGTTTACTCCATCGCAAGGACTGCCGGTATCCGGCCGGAGTTCCGTCCAGTACCGGGAGTATTCGCCGAGTCCGTCTTTACGGCCGCATATTGCCTGCTACTGGAGTGTGACAACACGTGCTGAAGATGACACAGGTGAATTCGACGACATTCTCGTCATCCCTGACGGATGTTTTGACTTCGTGTTTACCGTATCCCGTCATCGTACGGTTTCCGGACATCTGTCCGGGGTGATGGAGTCCGCCTTCACCATCTATCCGGGTCCTGACACCGCATGGTTTGGGGTCCGCTTTCGTCCGGGAGGAGCCGTGCCATTTCTTCGCTCGCCGCTGTCCCTGTATCGCGGCGGGAGCTCCCCGTCCCTGACCGAACTGTTCGGAGACGGTGCGCTGCGTCTGTTGGATCGGCTGGCGGACGCGGAGGACCTGCCGACACGGATTCGGGTGTTGGACGCGGCTTTGCAGCAGCGGCTTTCGGTTTCCCCTGACGAACCGTTCGATCCGCTGGTCGCCAACGTGTTGCATGAGATGTACCGCCATTCCGGGAATGTTCGGATTCATGAACTGGCCGCCCGCGAAGCGGTGAGCCCCCGGCAATTGTTGCGGCGGTTTGAAATGTGGACAGGCTGCAGCCCCAAACAGTTTTGTCGCGTCGTACGGTTTCAACGAGCCGTTGATTTGATCGCCAAAAGCACAGGCCAGATCCAGGGGGCTGACTTGGCGTATCAATGCGGGTATGCCGATCAGGCGCACTTTGTCCGGGATTTCCGCGCACTCGCGGGCATGTCTCCCGGACATTACATCAGGCGAGCGAGCATGTCCGATTTGTTCAATACGGACAGGTCATTTCCGGCCTATCATCGTATTGAAACGAGTGAGGAGGCTGAGTTTGCCAATGAAACTGGATAACGTACGATTGCTGGTAACCCGTTTTGATGAGTGCTTTACCTTTTATCACGAAAAGCTGGGTTTCCCGGTCCTGTGGGGCGAATTGGGCGGGGGATATGCCAGTTTTGGCACGGCGGAAAGCCAATTCGCGATCTTCTCTCGCAGCGAAATGGCTGAGGCTGTAGGTACAGACCATCTCCCGGCCGCTTCGGATGCCCAGGATCAATTTGCGTTGATTGTGAGGGTGAACGATCTTGACGCAACCGCAGCCCGCTTAAAAGCGGAAGGCATCTCCATGATTACAGACGTTCAGGACCGTCCAGGCTGGGGAATTCGCACCGCACACCTGCGGGACCCGGATGGAAACCTGATTGAACTGATAGAATCGCTTCCCGCTGAATCGTGGGATGAAGGGCTTCGGAAAGCTGACGGAAAATACCAAAAACAGCAAACGTCATAAGGCGGTTGGGCTCAAATCCGGGAGGGTTTCGAAAGCCGAGACCGTCAGGAAAGAGGTGTCTCGCAGGGGGGCACATCTTTCCAATGTCATAGGGATTTGGGTAGAATAAAATTATAAGGAAAAAATAGGAATACAGTCGGCAATTAGATTATAAGGAGACTCCTTTCATGAGTGCAGTTAAACAAGGGCATCTATTTAAAAATAAATGGTTTGCGATATATTTTATCGCCTCATTTTTTTCCAAGATCGGAAGTCAAATCTACCTGTTTGCGTTGCCCTGGCTGTTGTTTGAAATGACCGGTTCCGTAGGTTGGATGAGTACGATGTGGGCAGTTGAAATGCTGCCTTTTGTCCTGGTCGGTCCATTCTTGGGGGTCTTCGTTGATCGATGGGATCGTCGAAAAGTATTGATCTGGTCCGATTTTGCCAGGATGATTTTGGTCTGCTTGATTCCCTTGTTGTATAAGGTGGGATTGCTGAATGTTATCTGGCTCTTTGTAATTGGGTTTTGTCTGTCGATCTTCATGATCATGTTTGATTTGGTGTCAGACTTTTCAGTCATTCCGCAATTGGTAGCAAGAGAACAACTTACCGCTGCAAACTCCTTGTATCGGTCAATGGACAATATCACGACCATGTTGGGACCGGTTATCGCAGGCGCGCTCGTGGGATTGGTCGGAACGGTTGAGTCGCTGTATATTGATGGTCTCTCGTATTTATTCACATTGATTGTCGTGACCATCCTGCCCATCACGTTGCAGAACGAAAAAGCCAGGACACGCATGACATGGCAAACCGTTTTCCTTGACATTAAGGAAGGGATCACGTTTTTATTCCGCTCGGAGATTCTTTGGGTGTTGGCCTTCATTGGAGGGCTCAGCAACTTGGCTGTCGGAGCACTGCACACGGTGATGAGATTTTATTTGGCAAACGAACTGCATAACGCTTTGTTGGTGGGAACGATGTATTCGGTTATTGGCATTATGACGACAATCGGGTCTGTTTGCGCGCCGCTGTTATTAAAACGCATGCCGATCGGCCGAGCGATTATCCACGTCTCGAATGCAATGTTTATCGGCGGCTGCATCATGGTAATCCCGACAGGATGGTTCATGCCTTTGATCGGCTACGGCATTATTACCATGGCTGCAACGATTCGCGTCGTCTATACTTTTACGATCCGTCAGTTGGAAATACCAAATGAATTTATGGGACGGATTAATGCTGCATTTCGCATGATTTTAACGGTATCTTTCCCGTTATCGGCCTTGCTGCTTGGCGGGTTGGCCGATGCATACGGGACGAGGATCGCGTTCATGTGCACTGCCTTTATCTTGCTAATCGTGTCCATTTGTCTTGCACGTTCCAACGTTCGTGCGTATGAGATCAAAAGCAGTGAGGAAAGGAACACGACCTTAGAGAACACAATCTAAAGGTATAACTGGATGACGAATGGTTCTGTACTTGTCCAGCTTAAATGGGGGATGATTGCATTCAAAAAACACCGGAAGCAACATATTCATGGGTCAGGATGCATCACTGTTTATTCTTGATGCTCAAAAGTAGTTGGCAGGCAAAACAACATTCGCACAAACTTACTCGCCTTACCCCTTGTCAGAAGCCGGGGTAAGGCTTAGTTTTTTCAGGTGTTTTCAGCCTCTCGCAAGCAACTACCCATCATTACCAGCTCCCAAATGGAGAATCCCCATCAGTTTATAGTAGATATTTGCAACCATAGGTATCATAATAGAGTATGATGGTCGAATTTTGACGGTGTGTTCCGAGGTGGGGGGCCTTCCTTTTGTAATGTCTATGCAGGAGCGCCTACTCTTTTAAAAGGAAGGGGTATCATGAGCAATATCCAGAAGAAAACAGACGTTATCTTGATTGGTGCCGGAATCATGAGCGCGACTTTGGGAACATTGCTGAAAGAGTTAGCACCGGATTGGGAGATCAAAGTGTTTGAGAAACTCCCGGTCGCAGGTAATGAGAGCTCGAATGAATGGAATAATGCAGGGACGGGCCATGCTGCTCTTTGTGAGCTTAACTATACACCGGAAAAATCGGACGGGTCTGTCGATATTACCAAAGCGATTAAAATCAACGAACAATTTCATCTTTCCAAACAGTTTTGGTCTTATCTCGTCAAACGTAATCTGATTCGGAATCCGAAAGATTTTATCATGCCCATTCCCCATATGAGTTTCGTACAAGGGGAAAAAAATGTCGCGTTCTTGAAAAAACGTTTTGAAGCGCTGTCGAACATCCCGCTGTTTGAAGGAATGGAGTTTTCCGATGACCCGGCTACATTGCAGGAATGGTTCCCGCTGATCATGGAAGGCCGTACCGTGAATGAACCGATCGCGGCCACGAAAATTGACTCAGGAACGGATGTCAACTTTGGTGCGTTGACGCGCATGCTGTTTGAGCACTTGCAGAAGCAGCACGTCGAGATTCACTACAAGCATCACGTAAAGGATATTACACGTGCGAGCGACGGTTCGTGGAGTGTGAAGGTGCACGATCTCGACAGCGGTCAGATCGAAACCCATACGGCAAAATTCGTGTTTATCGGCGCAGGGGGCGGAAGCCTGCCGCTGCTGCAAAAAACGGGGATTCCGGAGGCAAAACACATTGGCGGTTTCCCGGTAAGCGGACTGTTCATGGTATGTAAAAATCCGGACGTGATCGCAAAGCACCATGCAAAAGTATACGGCAAGGCCAAGGTTGGCGCTCCACCGATGTCTGTTCCGCATCTGGATACCAGATATATTGAGAATCAAAAAACGCTGCTGTTTGGACCGTTTGCCGGCTTCTCACCCAAGTTTTTGAAAACGGGTTCTTATTTTGATCTGATCCGATCCGTAAAACCGGACAACGTCCTGACGATGCTGGCAGCAGGCGTAAAAGAAATGGCACTGACCAAGTATCTGATCCAGCAGGTTCTGTTGTCGAATGAACAGCGCATGGAAGAACTGCGCGAGTTTATTCCGACTGCCAACAGCGCAGATTGGGATATCGTGGTAGCGGGTCAACGTGTGCAGGTGATCAAGGACACCAAGGAAGGCGGCAAAGGCACCCTTCAATTCGGTACGGAAGTGGTTACGGCTGCTGACGGCTCGGTAGCTGCGCTGCTCGGGGCTTCTCCGGGTGCTTCTACGGTTGTTCATGTGATGCTGGAGGTATTGGAAAAATGCTTCCCGCAGCAAATGAATGAGTGGAGACGGAAAATAACCGAAATGATTCCGTCTTATGGGGTGTCGCTTGCAGATAACCCGCAACTGCTGCAAGAAATTCAAAAGTCGACCGAGCAGACGCTGGGTCTGGTCGAAAAAGAACTGGTCTACAGCTGAAAGTAGACGCAACAGACAAGCCATTGCCTATCTTCGAACTTTTAATCTGCTAAATTTCGCGCGGATTAAAGGTTCTTTTTTTTGTCGTCCGCCGCGACAGGCGGGCTTTTTTGTGCTGTGAGCACAATTTTTGCACATTCACGTGGGGTAAATTCGGTCTAACTGTACAAGCAGATTTGATGTAAAGTAGAACCATAGAGACGTACAATCAATCAGTAAGTGCAGCAATTTGTGCATGATTTTGTGCTAAAGGTGGCCGCCATGTTAGACAAAAGAACGATGCAAATGTTGCAACTTCTTGTGCAGTCTCGTCATTCCCTGTCCGTCAAGGAATTGATGGAGCATTTCTCGATCTCGCGACGAACGTTGTACTACGACATCCATAAAATCAATGAATGGCTTACAGAAGCAGGTCTGCCGCGAGTCCAGTACATCTATGCAAAAGGCTACTATTTGGATGAAAGCAGCAGACAGGCAGCAGCCCGGATCATCGGGGACAAGAAGCCGAATGTGTATGCCCTGCGACCGGAAGACAGGCAAATCTATTTGCTGTTGTATATACTTCTGGCAAATCAACGCATTACCACGCACGAGTGCATGGAGAAGACAGGTGTCAGCCGCAATACGATTCTGAACGATCTCAAAAAGGTCAGAGCAGAAGTGAAAAAGCACGGTTTGCGCCTCTCGTACTCCTACGCTTGCGGGTATAAAATTTCCGGCGATGAATTGACGATTCGCAATCTGATCAGTCACCATGTTCATTCCCTGCTGCATGAAGGTCAAGACTTGCTTTTGCAGGATCTCCATGAGGACGATCCCGACGTCCCGATTCCCGACATCATCATGCAGTGGTTGAACGATTGCGAAAAGCATTTGCAGGTCCAGTTTGCCGAAGATACGGTGAAGTCACTTAGCTACCTTTTTACGTATTGCGTGCAGCGGGTGATGGGCGGAAATGCGATTGCTTTTCCGCAGAGGCGGATCAAGCGCATCATGGATACTATACATTACCAGGTTGTGCAGACTTTGGAGAAGGTCTTGCCGCTGCGGCTCCCGCAGGATGAAAAGTGTTATCTGGCCACACTGCTGTTAAGCGCAAAGGTGCACCGCTTCGGGAAATTGGCGGAAGCGTATGAAATTCCCGCGTTAAGACAGGCGATTACCGATATGGTTGATCTGTTTGAGATGCGGGCTTGTGTTGTATTTGATCAGCGTGTTCAGTTGGAACACAATTTGTATATTCACCTGCAGCCAGCCTATTATCGGTTTCTTTACGACATGGACGTCACCAACCCGTTGAAGGACGTGATCCTGCGCCAATACCGTGATATTTACGAACTTACGAAAAAAAGCATTTCCCCCTTGGAGAAGTTGGTCGGCAAATCCATCAGCGAAGATGAGATTGCCTATATCACGGTCCATTTTGGGGGATGGATGCGCCGGCAAGGTATCGCCGCAACCACCCTGAGGCGGGTGCTGCTGGTATGCGCAAACGGGGTCGGCACGTCGCGCATACTGGTACAGCAGTTGGACGGGTTGTTTTCCAACATCGATCTGCTCGGGCCGATCACTCTCAGGGAGTATGATGACTTTCGGGGAGACGTGGATTTGGTTGTGTCCACAACCAAAATTGCGAACCCGCGTCATCGGATCATCTTGGTGAACCCGATCTTAACAGATCGCGACAAGTTGCAGTTACTAAATGAGATGGAAGCGGTTACCCATCGTGCGCCCTCGCATATAACGGCGCAAACGATCGTCGATATTGTGAAAAAATATGCGGTCGTGGAAAACGAAGAACAGTTGGCAGAGGAAATCAGGCAAGTACTGCACCAGCAGAAACAGATCATGAGGGAGAGAAAGCCGATGCTCGACGAGTTGTTGCAAGAAGAATACATCCAGCTAAAAGACTCCGTGAGCGATTGGAAGGAAGCGATTCGTCTGGCAGCCGAGCCGCTCCTGAAAAGCCAGTCCATCACAGAAGCGTATGTGCAAGCGATGATTGCCAATGTAGAAGAAAATGGTCCCTATATCGTGATCGCACCCAGGGTGGCGCTGCCGCACGCGAGACCGGAGCAGGGGGTAAATCGAATCGGCATGAGTCTGCTTCGGTTGAAACAGCCGGTTTCATTTTCAAACACGCAGGAGCGTGATGCACAGCTCATCATCGTCCTGGCTGCCGTCGATAATGAGACCCATCTCAAAGCATTGGCCCAACTGTCGATGATGCTGTCGGAAGAAGACAATATCGACAGGATCATTGGTGCGCAAGACAAGGAAACCATTCTTCACTATATCTCAAAGTATTCCAACAACAGGGGGACAGAAGCATGACAAAGATTCTGGTTGTATGCGGAAATGGATTGGGCAGCAGCTTTATCGTGGAGATGAATGTAAAGAAAATTCTGGGGGAAATGGGCATTCAGGCGGAAGTATCCCATACCGATCTGGCTACGAGCAAAACGGAACAGGCTGATGTGTATATGGGTTCAAAAGATATTGTCAGTCAATTGGAAAACGGCAAACGTTACGTGATTGGCCTGAAAAACATTTTGGACCAGAACGAAATCAAGGAAGCTTTACAACAATACTTCGCAAAGGAATGATGTATGGATGCTCGACTTGATCATGAAAGACATCCTGGGCTCACCGTCCATATTGGTAGGCTTGTTTGCCCTGATCGGGTTGCTGCTGCAGCGTAAAGGCGTGGCAGACGTCGTATCGGGAACCTTGAAAACCGTCATGGGCTTTTTGATCCTGTCAGGCGGTGCAGGAATCTTGGTTGGTGCACTGGGTTCTTTCGGGAGTATGTTTGACGAAGCGTTTCACATCCAGGGGGTTATTCCCAACAATGAGGCTATCGTAGCCCTGGCGCAGCAAACATTTGGCGCGGAAACGGCGTTGATCATGCTGTTTGGGATGATCGTCAACATCTTGCTTGCCCGCTTGACTCCTTTTAAATACATATTCTTAACCGGTCATCATACCATGTTTATGGCTTGTCTGATTGCCGTCATTTTATCTACGGGCGGTGTCAAAGGAGTCCCGTTGGTGGTCATTGGATCGCTGATTCTTGGCTCCGTGATGGTCCTGTCTCCTGCCATGCTGCAGCCGTTTATGCGGAAAATCACGGGGAACAATGACATTGCGATGGGGCACTTCGGTTCCATTGGTTACCTGGTGGCAGGCTATATCGGAAAAGTCGTCGGGAACCCGGAAAAATCGACAGAAGATATCAAAGTGCCAAAATCGCTCGGTTTCTTGCGGGATACATCGGTGTCCGTCTCGTTAACCATGACGGTCCTGTTTGTCGTCGTGGCCATTGCAGCGGGGCCTGCTTTTGTGGAAGAGAATTTGAGCGCTGGCCAGAATTATGTGGTGTATGCCATCATGCAGGCGATTACGTTTGCAGCAGGTGTGTACATTGTCATGGCAGGGGTGCGGATTTTGCTCGCGGAAATTGTGCCCGCATTTAAAGGGATCGCGGAAAAACTGGTGCCCAATGCCATTCCGGCACTGGATTGCCCAACGGTCTTTCCGTTCGCATCCAATGCGGTTGTCATCGGATTTTTCGTAAGCTTTATTGCGGGACTGATCTCCATGTTCCTGCTGCCCCTGTTCGGATTGAAAATCATTGTGCCGGGTCTTGTCCCGCACTTCTTTACAGGGGCTGCGGCCGGCGTGTTTGGCAATGCGACAGGCGGACGGCGCGGCGCCATCGCCGGGGCATTCGTCAACGGCCTCTTGATCAGCTTTTTGCCGGCGATGCTGCTGCCGGTGCTCGGCTCGCTGGGGGTTGAAGGAACCACGTTTGGTGATGCCGACTTCGGGTTTGTCGGGATTATCCTGGGCAAAGTAATGGCTCTGTTCAATTAATAAGATTTGACAAAACCCCTTTCCACCGTATGGAAGCGAACGTACGGCGGGAAGGGGTTTTCCATTCTGCTGATGCTCTCTAGTCTTGGGAGAAGAAGGTGAAGTTCAGTTCATCTGGCGAATGAGAGGTGATTGCTGATAGAAGCGTTTTTGTTACGTGTTCCACACGTTGATTTTCATAGAATTCAATATTCCAACTGCAATGGGCTTGTGCCACGTGAGACAGAAACACACCAATGATGGAACAGAGCTCATCTTTTTCCGCAGCATCAAGTGAATGCGGTGTTACAATATGGCATTTGATGTGGTTCTCTCGACTCTCTATGTCTTCATTCAGGTATGGATAATCCTCTTGAGAAGGGGGTCTGCGCAGATCCATAATCATTAATCTGCAGCGCTTCTCGTTGATTGTCAGGTCCCAGGCTTCTGCATCCTTGAATCGAAACACGCGCTCCATATCCCAGAAATTCACGATTGTGCATTCCGCCCCTTTCAATGAGTCCGTACAAATCGTACTCTCCTCTGAAATTAACCTTTTCATTCGGCATGGCTCCAGTTGAGTAAACCATACGGCTTCACCCGTGCGAGATCCTCCAAGGGTCTCGCTGTATTTTTTTCGGAAAGAAAGGTACTGGCAAGTAACGGCTTGATTATTGACAGATGCAAATGAAAACCATTATCATTAACCTGTCTAAATGTGGCAGCGACAATCATGATTACGGAATGAATGGAAGTGGGTTTCACAAATGTCAGCAGCATCCAAACCAAAACCCCCCATGCAAACTCGGCCCGTTTTGGCTTTGTTCATTCTCTTCGCCGGGTTGATACTGCTTGTGCTTGGTTTGACCCTTTCGATTTCCGTTGGGACAGCTGACATTCACCTGCTGACAGTATGGGAAGCGCTCTTTCATTTTCAGTCAGATGTGACACAGCACCAAATCATTCAGGAGTTGCGATTGCCTCGGGCGTTGTGCGGAGCGCTGGTTGGCGCCGGTTTTGCCGTGGCGGGCGCGATCATGCAGGGGATGACCCGCAACCCGTTGGCAGACCCCGGCCTTCTCGGCGTGAATGCCGGTTCGGGCTTCGTGTTGGCGCTTTGTTTTGCATTGTGGCCCAGCCTGCCTTTTCCGTACGTGATCCTGTTCTCCTTCCTCGGCGCCGGTCTGGGGGCGGGGCTGGTGTATGGGATCGGTTCCCTGGCCAAAGGAGGATTGACTCCGGTCAGGCTGGCTTTGGCTGGCGCAGCCGTCAGCGCCCTGCTCGTGGCCCTCAGCGAAGGCGTGGCGATCTACTACCAGGTGGGGCAGGAACTGGCCTACTGGTACGCAGGCGGCGTAGCGGGAGCCACGTGGCTTCACATCAGGATCATGTTCCCGTGGATTGTGGCTGGTTTGGTCGCGGCCCTGATGCTTTCCCGTTCCATCACGGTGTTTAGTCTGGGAGAAGAAATGGCAGCCGGTTTGGGGCAGCGAACAGGTCGCGTCAAGCTCGCCGGTGCCGTGATCGTTTTAATCCTGGCGGGGGCGGCGGTGTCTACGGTCGGCATGATTGGCTTTATCGGTTTGGTTATCCCGCATGTGGCTCGTTTTTTGGTAGGCGTAGACTACCGGTGGATCATTCCGTGCTCTGCCGTGCTAGGCAGTGTGCTCATGGTGTTTGCCGATATTGGCGCGAGAATGATCAATCCGCCTTACGAAACGCCGGTAGGCGCCCTGATTGCCCTGCTCGGCGTGCCCTTTTTCCTCTGCTTGGCCCGCAGGGAAAGGAGGGAATTGGGATGAAAGCGATGGCAGGGTCCGTGGAAAACCGGCGAAAAATCCGCGCAGCCAAGGTTATGGCCGTGCTGGGCGTATTGATGTTTGCGTCGTTTTTCATCAGCATGAACACGGGGTTTATCAAACTCTCGCCGTGGGATGTCATGAAGACGCTGGCAGGCGCAGGCACCGAGAAACAGGAGCTTGTCTTGTTTGACTTTCGGCTGCCTCGTATCGTTCTTTCTGTGCTGGTGGGAGCGGGGTTGGCTGTCTCCGGGGCGATATTGCAGGGCGTTTCCCGGAATGCACTGGCTGATCCGGGCTTGTTGGGAATCAGCGCAGGGGCAGGCCTCGCGGTGATCCTGGTTATTTCCTTTTATCCGATGACGGAAGGCGCGCCTGTTTACCTGCTGCCGTTGTGTGCATTTGCAGGCGCTTCCCTGACTGCCGCACTCATCTACTCCCTGGCCTTCCGAAAGGGACAGGGCGTTGCGCCGACGCGGCTCATTCTGGTGGGGATTGCCGTTTCTGCGGGCATTAGCGCCGCCATGATCGTGCTTACGATCAAGCTGAATCCCGAAAAATTTCAGTTTGTTTCCGTGTGGCTGGCGGGCAGTATCTGGGGAGCGAACTGGCACTTTGTCCTGGCTTTGCTGCCCTGGCTCATCATCCTGCTTCCCTATGTCATGGTGAAAGCGCGGGTAATGGATATCCTGCGCTTGGGAGAACCGCTCGCGATTGGTCTTGGCACGTCCACGGAACGGGAACGGATCAGACTGCTTGCCGCAGCGGTCGGGTTAGCGGGCGCAAGCGTGTCGGTCGGAGGCGGCATCGGCTTTGTCGGTCTGATTGCGCCTCACCTGGCGCGGCGGCTGGTCGGTCCCCATCACCAGTATCTGATTCCTGCTTCCGCACTGACGGGAGGACTGCTGTTAATCGTGGCGGACACACTGGCTCGCTGGATTCTGCAGCCCTCGGAGATTCCCGTCGGCATTGTCGTGGCCGTTATTGGCGCACCGTACTTCATCTATTTGCTGATGAAGACCTGATGAATGGAGGCGTAAGTGTTTATGGGACGTCTGTATGCACAGCAGGTAGATATCGCCTATGGTGATCGCATCATTGTGGAACAGTTGAATCTGAGCATTCCCACGGGGAAAATCACGGCCCTGGTGGGTGCCAACGGTTCCGGGAAGTCTACGATCCTCAAGACGCTGGCGCGGATCATGAAGCCGAAAAACGGGGCTGTTTTCCTCGACGGCAAAGCGATTCACAGCCAGTCGACCAGGGAAGTGGCCAAACAGCTTGCCATTTTGCCGCAAAATCCAACGGCCCCCGACGGGCTTACCGTCTCCGAACTGGTTGGCTACGGGCGGTTTCCTCACCAGAGAGGATTGGGTTCGTTGACGCAGGAGGACAAGCGAATCATACAGTGGGCGATTGAGGTCACCGGCATCGTGGATTTTCATGACCGTCCGGTCGAACAACTGTCCGGCGGGCAGCGGCAGCGGGCATGGATCGCCATGGCGCTGGCCCAGCAGACCGATTTCTTGTTTCTCGATGAGCCGACGACGTTCCTGGACATGGCTCACCAGCTGGAAGTGCTCGAACTGCTGCACAAGCTGAATCAAGAGGAACAGCGCACGATTGTCATGGTGGTGCATGACCTGAACCATGCGGCGCGTTACGCCCAGCACATGATCGCGATCAAAAAGGGCAAGGTCGTATGCGAAGGCGCCCCCGATCAGGTGATGACGCATGACGTGCTGCGTGAAGTATTCGGGATCGAAGCGGATATTGTGCCCGACCCGCGAACAGGGGTGCCGCTGTGTCTGCCGTATGGGTTGGCGCATGCAGCGGTTGAACGAGCCCGTACGCATGAAAAAGGGGCATGAACCTGATTTTCAATCAAAACGAACACGGTACAAGCGACGGAGAACGGTTGGTCGCACCGTGTTTTTCTTTTTTGCTGCGGCTTGCCAGAACAGATGGTTCTGTCAAATGCTGACATCGGAAGGATCGGCGTTCACGCATTAACCGTCTGACGGCTTCCCCTGGACGAACCAGGGAGGACAGTGGCGATGGCCCGTCGCGGGAAAAGGAATTGACAGTGGTATCCATTCATGTTACCGTACCAGTATACGCAACGATAAAATTTTCTGAAAAGGAGGGGTGTCTGTCATGATCCGGAATTGGATTTCGTTTGATGCCGGTCACAATTCCATAGCTCATGATGTGACCTCCCTTCTGACGCCAAGAGCAGTACAGTGCACACGTATCATTTTTGCTGCATATGCGTAAGCAGGCGCAGGTCACGCACCCTCGTGGCATGCGATTTTCTTAACTTCAATCGTTGTGACAAGCACACCGCTCCCGAGTGGTGTGCTTTTTCGTCTTGACATGAGAAGAGGAGGGGAAACCACATGCTGTCGGTCATACAAAAGCTGGGATGGTTTTTCAGGCGCGAGTGGAAACGGTATACGCTTGCCGTGTCGCTGCTCATCTTTGCCGGCATCCTGGAGGTGATGCCGCCGATGATGGTGGGCCGTTCGATTGACGCCATTCAGCACGGGACGCTGACGTGGGCAGGGTTGACACGGACGCTGATCTTGCTGGGTGTAATCGCAGTGGCTGTTTACCTGATCACCTACGTATGGATGTATCATCTGTTTGGAGGGGCCTTTGTGGTGGAGCGGCTGATGCGGTCCCGGCTGATGCGCCATTTTCTCAAGATGAGCCCGCCCTTTTTTGAACGGAACCGTACAGGTGACTTGATGGCCCGGGCAACGAACGACCTGCAGGCGATTTCGCAGACGGCCGGCTTTGGGATTTTGACGTTCATTGACTCCACGGTGTGGATGGCGACGCTCCTGGTGACGATGGTTGCGTTTGTCTCCTGGAAGCTGACGCTGGCGGCTGTATTGCCGATGCCGATCATGGCGGTGCTGATCAGTTTTTACGGGAAATGGATGCATGCGCGGTTTACGGCGGCGCAGGATGCGTTTGGCGAGATGAATGACGGCGTACTGGAGACGATCTCGGGCATTCGCGTAATCCGGGCGTACGTGCAGGAGCGGGCGGCAGAGAGGCATTTTGCCGATGTGACCCGGAACGTGCTGGAGAAGAATCTGGCCGTGGCCAGGATCGACGCCCTGTTCGAGCCGACGATCAAGATATTTGTCGGGGCCAGTTACCTGATCGGGCTTGGGTACGGGGCCTCCCTGGTCTTTCACAACGAATTGACGATCGGCGGTCTGGTGGCCTTCAACGTTTACCTGGGCATGCTGATTTGGCCGATGTTCGCGATCGGCGAGATGATTAACATCATGCAGCGCGGCAATGCCTCTCTGGACCGGGTCAGTGAGACGCTCAACTGTCCTCCTGACGTTCCCGAACCAAAGGAGACGATCGCGGTGGAACGTCCCGAACGAATCGAATTTAAGCACGTGACATTTCGGTATCCGACGTCTGCCGTCAACAATTTGGAGGACGTGACCTTTACCCTGGAAAAAGGACAGACGCTGGGGCTGGTGGGACGCACCGGCAGCGGCAAAACGACGCTCATCAAGCAATTGCTGCGGGAATATCCGCCGGGAGAAGGATTCATCACCATCTCCGGCATCCCGATCGAGCGGATTGACATGGATCAGCTGAAATCGTGGTACGGGTATGTGCCGCAGGAGCAGTTTTTGTTCTCAAGATCGGTGAGAAACAATATTCTTTTTGGCAGTGGCGGTGCGACAGCGGAGCAGTTGGACGAGGCGATCGCGGCGTCGGCGTTTCAAAAGGACTTGGCTTACCTGCCGCACGGGTTGGAAACGCTTGTCGGGGAAAAAGGCGTCGCGCTCTCGGGCGGACAGAAACAGCGGGTCTCCATCGCACGGGCGCTGATTGCCGATCCGCCCATTCTCATCCTGGACGATGCGATGTCGGCGGTGGACGCGCGGACAGAGGCGGAGATCATCGCCAACATCCGCCGGGCGCGTGCCGGCAAAACCACGATCATCGCGGCGCACCGGCTCTCCGCTGTTCAACACGCCGATCTCATCCTGGTGCTCGACGAAGGGCGGATTGTGGAGCGGGGGACGCACGATCAGCTTATGAAACAAGACGGCTGGTACAAAGAGCAGTTTGAACGCCAGCAGGTGGAAGCAATACTGACCGGAAGCAGGGTGAACCAAACGTGAGTATGGAGAGGGAAACGTTTGATTTGGAGATGGACCGGACTGCTGGCAGCCTGGCCAAAACAGGCAGGCGGCTGATGCGATACGCACTGCATTTCAAGACCTCGCTGATCCTGGCGCTGCTCATGCTCGCCGTGGCCGTGGGCACGGATCTGGCCGGGCCGCTGATCGCCAAGCGGATGATCGATGTGCACATTTCCGGCATCGAGCAGCCCTGGTACGAGACGAAAGCGGAAGGGGCGTATGCGGTCGCGTACGGCGAAAAGCTGTACAAACGGGCGGACCGCTTTGCAGCAGACGAGCCGCGCGGTGCGGAGGTCAGGGTCCTGCAGGTGAACCGGGACTACTATTTTGTCGAAAGCCCGCTTGCTTTTGACGGTGATCGATCCATCACGGAAGACGGGCGCTTGCTGATTACAAATGGGGAGCAAAGGCAGACCTACGAAGCACGCAGGCTGACAGCCGGGGAGATGTACATGTTTTTCCGACCGGAGATGAACGGGCTGCTTCACCTCTGCCAGATCTATTTCGGGTTGGTCGTCTTGTCAGCGCTGTTCAGCTACGGTCAGCGATACCTGCTGCAGGCCACGGCCAACCGCATCATCCGCAAAATGCGGACGGACGTGTTTGCTCACATTCACCGGCTGCCGATCCGCTATTTTGACAATCTGCCGGCGGGGAAGGTCGTGTCGCGGATCACCAACGACACCGAGTCAATACGAGAGCTGTACGTGTCGGTATTGGCCAACTTTTTCACCGGTTCAATTTACATGATCGGGGTGTTTGCTGCGCTATTCGTGCTGGATGTCCGGTTGGCGGCAATCTGCCTGTTCATCGTGCCCGTGCTGGCGGTGTGGATGTATGTCTACCGGCTGTATGCCAAGCGGTACAACCGTGTCATTCGCTCCACCCTCAGCGAAATCAACGCCATGATCAACGAATCGATCCAGGGCATTGCGGTGATTAAGGCGTTTCGCCGGGAAAAACAGACAGAGCGGGAGTTTGAGGAGCACAATACCCGCCACTTCACGTACCGCAACAAGCTGCTCAGCTTAAACGCCCTGACCGGCCACAATCTAGTCGGGTTGATTCGGACGATCGCCTTTGTGGCGCTGATCTGGTATTTTGGCGGCGTCTCCATCTCCGGAGTGGAGGGAGCGATCTCGCTTGGCGTGCTGTATGCGTTTGTCGATTATCTGAACCGGCTGTTTCAGCCGATTGTCGGCATTGTGAATCAGCTGCCCAACCTGGAGACCGCGCTTGTCTCCGCAGAGCGGGTATTCGTCTTGCTGGACGAGAAGGGCGAAGATGTCTCGGACGACAAGATGGAGCGGTTCAAGGGGAAAGTGACCTTCGAGGACGTCTGGTTTGCCTACAAGGATGACGAGTACGTGCTCAAGGGCATTTCGTTTGAGGCGATGCCGGGACAGACGGTGGCGCTGGTCGGACATACGGGGTCCGGGAAAAGCTCCATCCTAAACCTGCTTTTTCGTTTTTACGACGCTAGCCGCGGACGCATTGCCATCGACGATCGGGACATTCGCGAGATACCCCGTCAGACGCTGCGGGAGCACATGGGTATCGTACTGCAGGACCCGTTCCTGTTTACGGGAACGATCGCATCCAACGTGTCGCTCGGTGACCCTGCCATCTCCCGGGAGCGGGTGGAACAGGTGCTGAGCGAGATTGGAGCGGATCGCCTGCTTAAGCATTTGCCCAACGGCATCGACGAGCCCGTGGTGGAAAAAGGCAGCACCCTGTCGGCGGGACAGCGGCAGCTCATCTCGTTTGCCCGCGCGCTTGCATTTGATCCCGCCATCCTGATCCTGGACGAAGCCACCTCCAACATCGACACGGAGACAGAAGCGATTATTCAAGAGGCGCTGGACGTGGTGAAACAGGGGCGGACGACGTTTATCATCGCCCATCGGCTGTCGACGATCAAACATGCCGATCTGATTCTCGTCCTGGACCGGGGCGAAATCGTGGAGCGGGGAGACCACGAGACGCTGATGAAGCTGGGCGGCCGCTATTATCACATGTATCAGCTGCAGCAGGGAGAGCGGGTGTCATTGGGCGAGAAGACAGGGACACTGTCTCCGGGCACAGTGTAAAAAAACCTCCTTTATCAGGAGGTTTCTTGATCGTTTCTTGTCTTAGTGCTCGATCAGGCTATCCAACGGCACTGTCCGTTCTTTCTCCGGCTCACCCAGGGGATAGATGCGGGCCGTTTCGTTTTGCTCATCGACATGTTGGATGTAGACGGGAATGCCGTCGCAGGTCACGTTTGCCATGACGGGGGAAGCGGCAATTTCTTTTGCCCGTTGTACGTTCATCGTTTGCCCTCCTTGTCATTGTTTCCAGTGATATTGTGTGCTCGCGAAGTTATCCATATGCGGACGCAAACGAGATCACATGGTAGAATAGACGGAGCATCTCTTGGGTGAAAGCGGGACGAATCATTCACATTCGCTGTATTTGCCGTATTCGGAGGAGAACAAATCATGTATCAAACGCACACGCTCCAAGAAAAATTGCGTCAGTTCCTGTCCGTGCTGCTGCCGATTCTGGTCTCGCAGTTGGCCCTGTTTTCCATGACTTTTTTTGATACGATCATGTCCGGCCACGCCGGTCCCGTCGACCTGGCGGGCGTGGCGATCGGATCGAGCATCTGGGTCCCGATCCAGTCAGGGCTGACCGGCATCCTGCTGGCGGTGACGCCGATGGTGGCCCAACTGGTGGGGGCGATGCGGAAGGATCAGGTGCCGTTTACAGTCATACAGGCGCTCTATTTGTCCGTCGTGATCGGCGTCGCTGTCATCCTGTGCGGTGCGCTGGTTCTTGAGCCGATTTTGAACAGTATGAGCCTGGAGACGGACGTACGTGAGATTGCCAGGCGATACCTGATTGCGCTGTCGTTTGGCATCGTCCCCATGTTTGTCTACACGGTGCTGCGCTGTTTTATCGACGCGCTCGGCATGACGCGGGTGACGATGATCATTACGCTGATTTCCCTGCCAATCAACGTCGCGTTGAACTACCTGCTCATTTTCGGGAAGTTCGGTTTTCCCCGGCTCGGGGGCGTCGGTGCGGGGGTGGCATCGGCCATCACCTATTGGTGCATCACCCTGATCAGCTTGTACGTGGTGCATCGCGTCCAGCCGTTTACCGAATACAGGATGTTTTCGCGGATGTTCCGCGTGTCCTTGCCGGCGTGGAAAGAACTGCTCCGGCTGGGCGTGCCGATCGGCTTCTCGATCTTTTTCGAGGTGAGCATTTTTGCCGCCGTCACGCTGCTGATGAGCCAATTCAACACGGTCACGATCGCGGCGCACCAGGCGGCGATGAACTTCGCTTCGTTTATTTACATGGTGCCGCTGAGCATCTCCATGTCGCTCACGATCGTGGTCGGGTTTGAGGTGGGGGCCAAACGATTCCGGGACGCCCGCCAGTACAGCTTCCTGGGCATCGGCATCGCCCTGATGATGGCGAGTTTGTTCGCCGTCGGGCTGTTCCTGTTTAGCCAACAGGTGGCCGGTTTTTACACGACCGACCCGGACGTGCTTCAGCTTACACAGCATTTCTTGATGTACTCCATTTTGTTTCTCTTGTCGGACGCGGTGGCTGCACCGATCCAGGGCATTCTGCGCGGGTACAAGGACGTGACGGTCCCGTTCGTCGCCGCGCTTGTCTCCTACTGGGTGATTGGCCTGCCGCTGGGCTATCTCTTGGCCAACTACACCTCCCTGGCCGCGTTCGGGTATTGGATTGGCCTGATCGCCGGACTGGCCGCAGGCGCCGTGTTTTTGTTCGACCGGCTGCTCCTGATGCAGCGGCGGACGGTCAAATCCGACGCAGCTGCTTGAGCGGCTGCGGCAGTTCAACACAGCAAGAAGCCGTGACACGAAGCGCGTCACGGCTTTTTTCATCACAGGCCCGTCCTGCTTTCCACCCGGCCGCGGGCAAACTGCCTGGTCTGTGCGTAGAGATAGAGCAAAAAGATCAGCAGCAGGCCCCCCTGTGCTACGATTGCAGCGGATACGCTGGCGCCGAAGTAGACGATGACGTAGTAGATGCCGGAGCCGACCAGCATCAGGATGTTTTCGACGAAATTTTGGATCGCAATCGTCTGTCCTGTACCGACGACCTTTTTGCCTTCTTCCTGCAGCACGGTGTTCATCGGGACGATAAACACCCCGCCCATGAAGCCGACCATTAGCAGGAACAGGATGGCGATCGCCGTGACGTGAAACCAGGGGAACAGCAGAATCAACAGGAACATGCCGAATCCGTAGACAACTGAACGGTAGAACCGGTTCAGCGGGATCAGCCGGGGCGCGAGAAAAGCGCCAAAGATGATCCCGATCGAAGTGGTGGCCAGGATCAGCGAGACGGAAAAGCTCTCCGGATGGATGCCGAGCGCGGCGGGAATCCAGGCCAGCACCGCGACCCGCAGCACGGCTGAGATCATCCAGAACGCGCCGGTGCCGATCAGGGAGAAGCTGGTCTTAGGCCGTCCCATCAACTGACGAAAGTTGTGGAAGAACCGCCGCGCCTCCGTGCCGTAGCGAATCCGGGGATTGCCGTGGAGGCGCGGGATGAAAAACGTCAGCGCCACGGAACAGACGTACAGGACCATGCAGATCAGCGAGGAGATCAATGGGGGCGTCATTGAGGCGATCGCCCCTCCGCCGCCAATCCCGGTCAATATGGCGAAGATCGTGTACGCTTCGATTCGTGCGTTGGCGCGAAACAGCTCGTCTTCGCTATGCGTCAGCTCCGGCAGAATCCCGTACTTGGCCGGAGAGTAGACGACAGCGCCCACCCCGACCGTGAAGTAGCTGAGCATCAGCATCAGGATGCTGGCGTGGTCGGTCACCAGCAAGAGCAGGACGCCGAACGCCTTGATCAGGTTGCCGATCACCAGCACCACTGATTTGGGGTGCTTGTCGGCAAACGGTCCGACGACCGGGGCGAGGACGATGTACGGCAGGAAAAACGACATCGAGACAAGTGCGAGCATCGCGGGAGAAAAGCCGTTCTCCCGCAGCAGACTGGCGATCACGAACAAAATCATGTTGTCGGCAAATGCGGACAAAAACTGTGTGAAATACAGGGCTTGAAGCGGCTGCCATCTCGTCTTCACGACGCGTTCCTCCCTTGTTCGGCAAACTGTTTCAGCGTGACGTAATCGGTTTTGCCGCTGCCCAGAAGCGGCAGCTGCTTGATGACTTGCACGGCGGATGGCAGCAGCAGGGGAGAGAACTGCCTCTCCGCCAGGTACGCTCGCAGCCGGTCCATGCGCACGGATTCGTCCGTCGTGTACAGCACGATTCTTTCGCCCCTGCGCGGGTCGCTGACGGCAATGGCGGCCAGTTCGGAGTGGCCGAAACACTGGGCGGCCAATTCTTCCACCAGATTGAGCGAGACCATCTCGCCGGCGATTTTGGCGAAGCGCTTCAACCGCGACTGGATCGTGAGAAAGCCGTCGGCATCCTGTTCCACCAGATCGCCTGTCGGGTACCACTCGTCTGCCGGGACGAAGCCCTTGCCGTGGATCAGGTACCCTTTCATCACATTGGGCCCTTTGACCAGCAGATGACCGCCGCGGGCGATGCCCTCCACCGGCTCCAGACGGGATTGGATGCCAGGCAGCAGCCGTCCGACGGTGCCCGGCCTGTTGGCCAGCGGCGTATTGAGCGACAGGATCGGAGACGTCTCCGTCGCGCCGTAGCCTTCAAAAATCCGCACTCCGAATTTCTCCATCCACAATTGCCGTACATCCGGTTTCAGCTTCTCCGCACCGGCAAAGACGTAGCGGAGCGAATAGAAGTTGTAGGGATGGGCGGCTTTGCCGTACCCGGCCAGGAAGGTGGAAGTGCCGAACAGGATCGTCGCATTCTGGTCGTAGCACAGTTCGGAGATCACCTTGTAATGCAGCGGGCTGGGGTACAGGAAGACGGGGACCCCGGCGACGACAGGCAGCAGGGTGCCCGCTGTCAGCCCAAAGCTGTGAAACATCGGCAGCGCGTTGAAAATCTTGTCGCGGGCGGTGATGTCGATCACGCTGGTCACCTGTTTGATATTGGCGTACACATTGGTGTGTGTCAGGACAACGCCTTTCGGTTTGCTTTCGCTGCCGGAGGTGAACAGGATCAGTTCGTTGGCGCCTGCCTGCGACCGCTGGCGGGTCAGGTAGCGGTAAAGGGCAGTGAGCTTGTTGCCGGTGGTCGCGGAGGCTTTCACATCCTCCAGGTAGATGATCGCGACGCGCTCGGAAAGGCCCTGGATCAAATGCTCCAGTTTCCCTTTTTCGATAAACACGCGGGAGGTCAGGACGGTGTCGATGCCTGCCGTCTCGCAGCAGTCTACAAGCGACCGGATGCCGAGCGAGAAGTTCAGGATGGCGGGAGTGATCCCGACCCGGAACAGGGAGAGCAGGGTGACCAGATGACCGACCGAGTTGGGCAGGAGCACGCCGACGGACTGTTTGCCGGCCAGGAGCGTCTTCCACTTGTCGCCGAGCAGGTAGCTGGCGACCAGCAAGGTGCGATAGCTGACGGAGGTGGTCAGATCCTTGGCGATCACCTGCCGGGCACCGTGGATGCGGGATGCCTCCAGCGCCTCGTCGAACAGGTTGATGTCCTGCTTCATCCGCGCCTGGAACAGCTCAGTCTGCAGCGTGCGCAGGATAAAGTCACTGGCCGCTGCCTTTTGCTCGCGCATCGATTCGTGTTCGTTTTTTTGCAAGGTGAACGGCGTGCCGACAGTAATGGTCACTTTTGGGAACCAGGCGATCCGCACTTTGCCTTTCAGATAGGAGAAGACCGACCGTTCCAGCCCCTGGATGATGACGGGATAGACGGGAGCACCGGTGCGCATGGCCAGGTAGCCGACGCCGCTGTAGATTTTCATCAGGCCGCCGGTGGTGGTAATCCGACCTTCGGGGAAAATCACCAGCGATTCCCCGTTTTTGAGCACCCGCAGCATGTGACGGATCGAGTAGGGATTAAGCGGGTCGACTGTGACATGCTTGCGGAATCGGAGGAAAAATGAGAATCTTTTGGCAATTTCTGTGTTAGCGACAAATGTGGTGCTGGACGGCAAGACAAAGGCCAGCAGAACCGCGTCCAGGAGCGAGACGTGGTTGGGGATGATAATGCAAGGCCGCGAGACGTCCAGTTTGTCGAGGCCCCGGAAGCGGGGGCGGAACCAGAGAACCAGGATCCACTTGACCAAATGATACATGAGTGCCATTTCGGACCACACCTTTACGAAAAAATAAGTGCTGTTAGCTTTCATTCTAAGGAGTGGCCCCGGCAAAAAAAGTACCAACTTTCATTGGTACCTGGTCATAACACCTGCTGGGACATTGTGGAAACGCCTCAGATCATCTTTTTCTGTTTCGCTTTGGCGGCCGCTTCCTTGCTGGTTTTGACGCCCATTTTTTTTAAAATGCGGTTGATGTGATTTTTGATCGTCCGTCTGGTAATGTGCAGGGTTTGTTCAATCTGGGACTGGGTGCGGCCCTGGTCGATCAGCCGCAGGATGTCTTTCTCCGCCGGGGAGAGCAGCTTTTGGGCCTCATCCTGTTTCAAGCGCAGAAACTCGCTGCGCAATGCGGCGGCAGCGGTGGGGTGGATCGCCGATTGGCGGTGGTGGGCCGCCCGGATGGCATCGGGGATCTCGTCAAAGTTTGCCTTGCTGATGTAATTGACGGCTCCTGCGGAAAAGGACTCCACAATCACGTCCTGCGCCGTCAGGGACGTCAGCATGATGATGCAGCAGTCTTCCCGCATGTCGGCGAAGGCAAGTGCGGTGTCGATGCCGTCGAGATTGTTGTCGCTCAAATTGATGTCCATCAGGACCACGTCGGCTTCGCAGTTTTTAAAGTGCTCGATCGCCTCTTCCCTGGACCCGGCTTCGCCGACGACAGTGATGTCGTCCTGCCGGTTGAGATAATCAGCCAGGCCTGTTCGCCAGGCCGGGTCGTCTTCCACGAGAAACACGCGAATTTTTTCCATGGTTGTTTACCCCCTAGTGAGCCTCCGCTCTTCCGGCTCGCGCGACACGTCTGCGCGGGAAGAACAAAAACACGGTCGTACCTTGGTCCTTGACGCTGTATATCTCCATCATGCCCTGGTGCTTCTGCATTACGTTGTAGCAGTAGGACAGCCCCAGGCCGAAGTTTTGTCCGGTCTTCTTGGTGGAAAAAAACGGGTCAAACACGTAGGGCAGGTGCTCCTGGGCAATTCCCACGCCCGTGTCGGCCACCGCGATGACCAAATGTTTGTTGGACAAGAACAATTGCAGCGTGAGTGTGCCGCCCGCTTTCATCGCCTCCAGGGCATTCATGCAGAGGTTGGTGAGAATCTCCCGAAGCTGTACGCGATCACAAGTGAGCCGCAGTGTTTCGTCCAGCTCGGTGACGATCTGGACGTGCTGCTCGTCGGCACCAGGCTTTAGCGTGTGCAGCACCTGGGCAATCACTTCGCTGGGGTTCACCGTTTCCTCGCGCAGCACGATGTCCTGCAGTTGTCCCTGAATCCGGTTGGCCATATTTAATATATGCTGGGCCGATTGGGACAAAATCCGCGCGTCTTCCATCAGAGCCGGCTGGTTGGTCTCGGCGGCGCGGGTTTGGATCCGGTCGGCGTAGAGCAGAATTTTGCCCACTTCGTTCTTGATCGTGTGGTTGACGATCTGCGCCCCGGAGGTCATCGCCCGCAGCGTGCTGTCCAGGCGGCGCTTCTCCACGCGCAGTTTCACGCCGAGAAATCCATACTTTACGCTGATGAACAGTATCAGAAAAAACTGAATTCCAACGACCAGGGTGTTGTACCGCCAGGCGTCGTACAGGTTTTGCGTCCGCATCACGTAGATCAGGATGAACACGAGCAGCAGGGGAATGATGACGAGTATGTTGGTAAACAGACGGCTCTTTTTGACGAGCGGGTCTTTTTCCTTTAGGTACAGCAGCACGAGCATCAGACTCGCTGCGATGAAATAGGGAAAGACCCAGGCGACCATGATCCAGTAGTTAAACGCCAGCACCGGGTAGATCGGCGTGATCGCCCACATGACCAGCGGGGGCACGAGGGCGGCGTACTGAATCAGCCGCTTCGTCTTGCGCGTGAACCAATCACCGGAGTGGACGGCAAACATGAGGTACGTGTACGGCAGCCCCACCTGACAGAGAAAGGAGGCACTTCGGCTGGTGAACAGCAGCAAAGCTGCCAGTGCCGGATAGCGGGCCGCATAGTCCTGCAACAGGGGAAACAGCGTCTCGTCGATCACGGAGGAGAAAAAGCCGCCTCCCCCGACAAACGCTGTAGCGCTCCCCCAGCGGGCGTAAGTGCTTTTCGGATCGGTGAAGAGGACAAATAACCCGAAGGCCCAGATGGCAAACAAAATCAAGATCATCATTGCGAAAGTCTCCTGTCATTCGTCTATGCTTATTATACTGTAATGAAGTAGCGGGGGAGACGGAAGATTTCGGGCAGGCATGAAAGAGTAGAAACATGTGAAAAGGGGCGCGTTGGACATCATATACTGTGCATATTCCATAAAGGAGGAAGCGGCATGGCGTACAGAATCGAAAGGGATACCCTGGGAGAAATGAGAGTGCCTGCGGACAAACTGTGGGGGGCGCAGACGCAGCGCAGTTACCAGAACTTCCGAATCGGCACGGAACGGATGCCCCGGGAAATAATTCGGATGTTGGCCGTCTTGAAGAAAAGCGCTGCTTTGGTCAATCAGCGGCTGGGCAAACTGGACATCGAAAAGGCGAAGGCCATCGCGGCGGCGGCCGATGAGGTGCTGCAGGGGAGATGGGACGAGCATTTTCCCCTGGTGGTGTGGCAGACCGGCAGCGGCACGCAGTCCAACATGAACGTAAACGAAGTGATTGCCAACCGGGCCAACCAGCTGCTGGAGCAGCAGGGAAGTGCACTGCGGGTCCATCCCAATGACGATGTCAACATGTCGCAAAGCTCCAATGACACGTTTCCGACGGCGATGCACGTCGCCGCGCTGATTGCTGTCGAAGACCAGGTGCTGCCCGCCCTGGCCGCCCTTAAGGAAACGCTGCGCCAAAAGAGCGAGGCGTACCGGGACGTGATCAAGATTGGCCGCACCCATCTGCAGGATGCTACTCCGCTGACGTTGGGACAGGAGATCAGCGGCTGGCACCGCATGCTGGAAAAAAGCGAACGGATGATCACGGAGAGCGCGGAGTACCTCCGGGAGCTGGCGATCGGCGGTACGGCCGTCGGCACCGGCATCAACGCTCATCCCAGGTTCGGCGAAATGGTGGCGGAAGAGATCAGCAGGCTGACGGGGAAGCGATTTGTCTCTGCGGTCAACAAGTTCCACGCCTTGACCAGCCACGATGAGCTGGTTCATGTCCACGGCGCATTCAAGGCACTTGCCGCCGATTTGATGAAAATTGCCAATGACGTCAGATGGCTGGCCAGCGGTCCGCGCTCCGGCATCGGCGAGATCACGATTCCGGCCAATGAGCCGGGCAGTTCCATCATGCCCGGCAAGGTGAATCCGACGCAGAGCGAAGCGCTCACGATGGTCGTTTGCCAGGTGATGGGCAACGATGCGGCGATAGGGTTTGCCGCCAGCCAGGGGAACTTTGAACTGAACGTGTTCAAGCCGATGATCATATACAATTTCCTGCAATCGGCCCGGCTGCTGGCTGACGCCATGCGTTCGTTTTGCGACAACTGTGCAGTCGGCATCAAACCGAACCGGCCGGTGATCGAACGGAATCTGGAACGCTCGCTCATGCTGGTCACCGCGCTGAATCCGCACATCGGCTACGAAAAGGCGGCGACAATCGCAAAGCTGGCTCATCAGGAAGGGATCACGCTGCGGGAGGCGGCGGTTAAAAGCGGGCTGTTGTCGGCGGAGGAGTTCGACCGGATCGTTCGGCCGGAGAACATGATTCATCCGAAAGAATAGCAAGCAGGGGGCATTCCAGGTGCCCCCTTCGTTACGCCTTTTGAAACTCGACGATCACTTTGAACAGATCGCCGTCCAGCTCGATGGCCAGCCGCCCTCCCTGCAGTTCCATGATGCTTTTGGCGATGGCCAGTCCCAGACCGGAGCCCTCCGTGTGGCGCGATTGGTCGCCTCGTTTGAAGCGTTCAAACAGTTCGTCCGGGTCAAAATCAATCTCGTAGGCGGAGATGTTTTTCATCGTCAGCACGACGCTGTTCTCCTGTTCGGTCAGCGAAATGTAGACCCTGGTGTGGGGCAGCGCGTACTTCAGGACGTTGGTGATGAGATTTTCAAAGACTCGCCAGGTTTTTTTCCCGTCGGCCAGCGCGTGGATGTGCGGCTTTTCCGTCTGGACCCGGAACGTCAACGAGGATTCGGTAATGGCATCGTTAAACTCCGCCAGGGCCTGATTGAGCAGGGCAGCCACATTGACGCGCTCCATATGCAGCTCGACGGACCCGCTTGCCATTTTGGATGCTTCAAAGAGGTCGTCGATCAGCACCTTCAGCCTGTGGGTTTTGCGTTCCAGCACATCGATGTAGCTGCTGACCTCTTCCGGCGACAGATCGGGGCGTTTCAGCAGATTCACGTAGTTGATGATGGAAGTGAGCGGCGTTTTCAAATCGTGCGAAACGTTGCTGATCAGCTCCGTTTTGAGGCGCTCGCTCTTCATCTGACTTTCCAGGGCGTGGCGCAGTCCCAGCTTGATGTTGTTCAGGCAGCGGGCCAGATGGGCGAGATTCCCTTTGCCGCGCTCTGCGATGAGAGAATCCAGATTGCCGGCGGCCATTTCGTCCGCTCCCCGGAGAATGTTGTTCAGCAGGGCGACCCGGCTGAGGATGTACGGCAGCACGAATAGAAGGCACAGCAGCGTACAGCTTGCCCCCATCAAAAACAGCCGCTTCGATCCATAATAAAGGCTAGTCAGAACAAAACCCATGCCCGTCCCCAGGCCGATCGTCAGCACAAAGATGAGGCTGGCCTTGAAAAATACGGATCGATTGGCGAAGCTCTCAGCCAGTAGCGTGCGGAATTTGCGATACAAGCTGGACTCCCACTGCTGCCGAATGAGCGTGTGGTCGTTGATTAAACGCCATGCCTCGCTTGCGTTGATCCCCAGATAGGCGATGCATGCCGCCGTAAAGGAAAGCGTTGTCACATGTTTCAGGCCGATGGGAAAATAGAAGAACGATTCGTCCCTGACCCAGCTCAGTGTGACCAGCCCGACCGTGAGAACTGTCGCAACTCTTGCATCGAGGGGAACCCGCCGCAACAAGGAGGCGCATCTGTCGACAAGCGGGAAATCCCACGGACTGCGCTTCCGCAGATAAACGAAGAGTCCAACTGCCGCGATAACACTTACGACCAACAGGATACATTCGTTCAGCAGTCGCTCCCGTATGCCGAGCGCATAGGTGTAATCGTCTTGAAAACGTGAGTACCCCGCGGCTGCCTGGGGGATAATGAAATACCCTTCGAGATTGTTGGTGAGAAAGAATTCATTCGCCTGCTGTATCGACCAATTTTTCGGCGAAGCCAGCGGGAAATGAATCGAGTAAGCCGCCTTTTTTTGCAGGTCCCGGATGATGTTGAGGTCGGAGGAATGGTTGGTGTAGACTTTGCCCGTATTCCGATCCTTGATGTAGTATTTGATCGTGTCGCCTTGTGCGGCCAACGCGTTTTTCGCCTGTTCATATGCTCGATCCCGGGCCACTTCCCATGACTTGATCTGCTCATCCATCTGCTGTTGAAGTTCCTGCTTCACTCGGGCCAGTTCCTGATCGCGCGCCTGCGCGAGTCTGCCGGCTTCGGCGTGATTGCCGCTGCGCTCTGCCTCCATGATGTCGGCTGCATATCGTTCTGCAATTTCCGCTTCTTTCTCCCGGAGATCGGCCGCAAACGTCTCGCGGATTTGCTCCGGCGTTTTGGTGCCCGCCTCTTCCGTTTCGATCAGATAGGGATCATTCTTCTCCTTGAAATGAACCATGATGGCCAGGTGAACGACCTCCGCCAGTTCCTGGTGAAAAGACGGGCTGCGAAAGTAGTAATCCTTGTCCAGGTATTCGCGGTGCCGAATCACATCTGCGGTCGCCAGCAAGGCCAGAGCCGACAGGTGGACAAGCAGGACCAGCGCGATGACCGGCCCGTATTTATTTTTCAATCTTGTAGCCAATGCCCCACACCACCTTGAGATATTGAGGTTCTTTCGGGTTGATCTCGATTTTTTCGCGAATTCTTCTCACGTGCACGGCTACCGTGTTATCCGCGTTCAGGCACGGCTCCTTCCACACTTTTTCGTAAATCTCTTCGATCGAAAAGACCCTGCCCCGATTCTCCATCAATAGCTCCAAAATCTTGTATTCCGTAGGGGTGAGCCTTGTTTCCTCGCCGTCCACGTACACGGTTTTTTCCCGCTTGTTCAAGACGAGTCCCCGCACCCGGATTTCATCTTCACTGGCGATGTAGTTGCCCAGTTGGGTGTAACGCCTCAACTGCGATTTCACCCGGGCGACAAGCTCCAGCGGATTGAACGGTTTGGTCACGTAATCGTCGGCACCGACGGTCAGCCCCAGAATCTTGTCGGTGTCTTCCGATTTGGCCGACAGCATGATGATCGGGATGTTTTTGCTCTCCCGAATGGCAAACGTCGTTTTGATCCCGTCCATCTCCGGCATCATGATGTCCAGGATGATCAGATGAACCTCTTCCTGCTCCAAAACCGCCAGGGCCTCCTGCCCGTTTCCTGCTTTCAGCACACGGATGTCTTCGTTTTTCAGATAGATTTCGATTGCGTCCCGGATTTCCGCTTCGTCGTCCACGACCAGGACATTGTACGTTGGCATGATCATCACCCGTCTTGCTTGGTTAAATGTGTCGTGTACCTGAGCCCCTTCTATCTTACCGAGAATGTTTTACAAATCACCTTGGGAAATCCTTACAAAATTCTTACGAAATGGTCCCGACCTTCCGCGTCGGCGGGGAGGCTGGCCTTCATTTTTCAATTTGTGTTAATCTTTTCGCATATTTTAACACGGAAAAAAGTAACAAAACATGTAGGGAGGGGAGAGCCCCTGCTTGACAGCCCGCAAAGCAAGATCGACAAGAGAAACTGACAAAACGGCTACAAGGGAGGAGAACGACAATGAAAAAATGGAAAAGCATGCTGATTGCAGGAACAGTGGCGGTTTCCCTGGCGGGAACGGGCTTGGCCGCTTATGTGACCGCCGCAGGTGCCCAACAGGCCCAACCGGCGGCGACCGTCGCGGATAGCGCCGCAAAGCAGGAAGCCAAGAAAAAATTCGAATCCCGGCTGGATGAAATCATCGCGAGAGGGTACATCCGCATCGGAACCACCGGAGATTACAAGCCGTTTACATATCTCAACCCGAAAACAGGCCAATACGAAGGGTACGACATCGACGCGATGAAAGAGTTCGCCAAAAGCCTGGGCGTGGAAGCCCGCTTTGTGCAAACTTCCTGGCCGACACTGATGAACGATCTGCTCGCCGACAAGTTTGACATTGCCGTGGGCGGCGTGACCCGCAACACCGACAGACAGAAAACTGCCCACTTGAGCGAGGGGTACGTGCAGTTCGGCAAAGTGCCGCTCATCCGCGCGGAAGACAAGGACAAGTACAAAACCATCGAGGACATCAACAAACCGAACGTCCGCATCGGCGTCAACCCGGGTGGAACCAACGAAAGTTTCGTGCGTGAATATCTGCCGAATGCAAATGTAACCGTGGTGCAAAACAACCTCGACATCCCGGGTCTGGTGGCCAACGGCACCTACGACGTCATGATCACCGACACCTTTGAAGCGATTGTGTACGCGAAAAACGATCCGCGTCTGTACGCCGCCCGCGTGAACGATCCGTTCACCAAAAGCGAAAAAGCTTACATGATCCGGCGCGGCGACTTCATCTTCGCCAGCTACCTGGACGTATGGCTCGACGAAATGAAGCTGCAGGGCAAATTTGACGAGCTGTACAAAAAATGGGTCGAGTAGCACCCGGCTCCCATTACCATGACACGAAGAAAAGAGGGCATGTTCCATCGCGAGGAACATGCCCACTTTTGTATGAAAAAACGGCCCGGATGATCGTGCCATCCGGGCCGTTTCTTTATCACATGCCTAGGGTTATTGTTTTTTACCCACCAGCACCGCGATATCGACGGTCACATAGGAAATGCCTGCATGAAGCGCCTTTTCCAGATTTTCTTCCGCCGTGCCCCAGGAGAGGGGCGTCATGTGAATCAGGTGCGTCAGGCTTGTTTGATCCAGCCGTTTGCCGCAGCGAATGTGAAAGGTCTGAACCAGGGGGAAGTGCGACCGGAAATGGCTGACCACATGGTCGTTGGAATAGGCATGCCGGTCTGTCTGCTCGTAGAACAGCGCTCGCAATTCCTGGAGGTAGTCGGGGCCGGGAACCACCTTGATCAGGAGACCGTCATCGCGAAGCATCCGGGTAAATTCCGTATAGTTGGACGGGGAGAGGATGTTCAGGATGACGTCGAACTGCTTGTCCGCGAAGGGACTACGCGCCAGATCGGCCACGCACCAGATCAGGCCGGGATACTCCTTCGCAGCGAGATGTATCCCGTCTTTGGAAAGATCCATGCCGACCCCCACGATCGCTCGTTCCGCCGTCATACCCAGGCTTGTTGTCAAACCAGCCAGGTGGGAGCCTTCCCCGCACCCGACGTCCAGTATGCGGAGGGTGCGGGTGTCTTTGGTTTCACGGCTGACGATGTCCCGGATCTGCTCGATTACTTCGTCAAAGAAACCGTTTCGGCACATCGCCTGTCTGGATTCGAACACTGCTTTGCCGTATTTCGACGGTCTTGCCGTTCGTGACAGCAAGTGAATATATCCGTGTTTGGAGAGGTCAAAGCAGTGACGGTTCGTACAGATCAAACTGTTGGACTCGTTCATATTCATGCCGGCGCTGCACAGGGGACACCTGAACATCTCACTGTGCTGCCGAAAGAGGCGGGCGGCCCGCTCGATTTTTTTCATGTGGTCCACCCCGCTTTAGGTACCCTCGGCCAGCGGTGCGGGTCCACATAATGTCGCATGGCATCATACGTGAGGGCCCACTGCGTTTCATTCAACGAGCAGATCGGCTCGTTCCGATCGATTCCCAGATTTCTCGTCAAACGCGTGATTTGGGGAACCGTGAATATGCCGCTCAAGGCCTCGCGCACGGGCATGTACGGAGAGCGCAGGGCATGCAGGGCCAGCCCCATAAAGCGGCGATGTTCCCCGATCGCCACAGGCGGCCTGCTTTTTCTGCTGATCAGCAAAATGGCCGCATTCACCCGAGGCGGAGGTGAAAAATGAACGGAAGAAACGGTTTGCACGAAGGTGATATCAAACCACATGCGCCAACCCAGAATCCGCGGGTTGGTGATCGGATCAGCCGTAAACCGGCGAGCCGCCCCGTATTCGACGATCAGCACGGCACGTTGGAACGGCATTGCCGGCTGATCCATCAGTTTTCCGAGAATGGGAGTCGTAATGGAAAAGGGAATGTTGGAAACCACCACGAACGGCTCCCTGGGCAGCGTACACTTCAGCACATCGTTTTCAATGATCCGTATATGGTCGGCTTCACCGCATTTCTTCCGCAGCTTTTCTGCGAATGCCGGGTCGTTCTCAATTGCCAGTACCCGCAACCCTTCTTGTGCCAGCGGCATCGTAATGGCACCGGTTCCGGCGCCGATGTCCAGCACAAGGGAGTGCGGCTTGGTTTCAGCGAGCTGGATCATGCGGCGAACCAGTCGCTTGCTGCAAATCAAATGTTGGCCGGAACTGTTGGGACCGTATTTGCCTGTCCCTTGCGTTCCTCGGTTCCCGTTTTTTTGCGATATTCGGCTGTTTTTGGACACAAAAAAGCACCTCATTCATTCGTAATCGGGAATGAATAAAGGTACAGCACAAATAAACCCGACCCATTGTCAAATGTTGGCCGAGCCTACATGTTCTGTACCTTCCATTACCGAATCCGAATGAAATAGATGCCTGTGTAACGCAACATGTATGAGTGTCCTCCATCTTGGTTTTATCAGCCGCCAGGACAATTTGATTATACCAGTGCACGGGTGTGCCGTTCAATCGTTGCCCGATTTTTCCGATACGGGCGGTGTCGGGATAGAGGGCCGTTTTGATCTCGTCACCGGGAACGGATGCTCGGATGATCGGGGAGTGAGACAGTTGCAAACAGCAGTCTGTGCCTACCGTCTGCGAGCTGCGGCAGTGTGGTCAGGGGGAAGCGCCACGGGAATCGCAACGCTCCCCGCTTTTCGTTGGGCCTGGTCAGTTTTGACTGTACCCGTTTGCCCGGAATTCAGCCCTGCGTAAAAACTGGACGGCCCGGTCAGGGAAGTCGGTAAAGACGCCGTCGACATCGGCAGTAAAGTAGAACAGGTCGAGCAGTTCTTCAAAGCTGGCCGCAAAGGCGGGGATTTGCCCGTCGTCCAGGCGGAACGTGTAGGGATGCACCTCCAGTCCGGCGGCGTGGGCTTCTTTGACCAGATTGGTGATGTTCAGGCGATCCCTCGTTGAATCTTCCCGGATGACCATCGGCCACCACGGCCCGACGCCGTCCGCGTACTCGGCGATCTTCTTCATTGCCCCTGGTTGAAACATCCAGTCGTAATCATAAGGGACGGCCTTGCCGTTTTGATAAACCATCGTTTCGTTCCAGTCGTTCACGGCCATCAACTGCACCAGCTTTACGTCCATCTGCAGCTTGGGGAGGAGTTCGTCGTGAATGCGCTTGGTTTCATTCGGGTCAAAACACTGCACGTAGACCTTGTCGTCGCGGCTGTCGTATCCGTACGATTTCAGCACCTTCAGCACGGCGAGACTGATGTCCTTGCCTTCATGCCGGTGGAACCACGGGGCTTTGATTTCCGGGTAAATACCGACGTTTCTGCCCGTGCTCTTGTTCAATCCCTGGATCAGCTCGATTTCTTCTTCCAGCGTACTGATCTGAAACGAGGATTTCCACATCGGAAAGCGCCCTTCGTAATTGGGAACCTGTGCACCGTTTTTGAGGTCGAAGCCTTCCGTCACACGCAGACGCTTGATTTCGTCCAGCGTAAAATCAATGACGTAATACCGTCCGTCCGCCCGCTTTCTGTCCGGATAGACCTCAGCCACGTTGGTCACCCTGTCCAGATAGTGGTCGTGCAGGATGACGAGCCTGTCATCCTTTGTCATGACGACGTCCTGTTCGATGTAATCAGCCCCCATGGCATATGCCATCGCCTTCGCTTCCAGCGTGTGCTCCGGCAGATAGCCGCTGGCGCCGCGATGGGCGATCACCAGCTTTTGTTCCTGGGCATGGCTGGTGCTGGTGTACCCCAGTCCGCAGCTCAACGTAAGAAGCAGCACGAGAGACGACAATACCTTTTTCATTCGCATTCCCCCTGTTTCAGTGTGTTGCCGGCAGCGGAGCATAAAAAAGATTCACATACTCCAACAAGCGTTTGACACGCAAGGGAATATTGTGAATCTCCGTCATCTCCGCCACAAATATTCAAAATATTTTGTTATTTAAAATATACAGGCGTAACCCCATGTTGTCAACCAGAAAATGCCAAGTCAGACTATTAACTTTTGTCAACAACTTAATGGACAAATGCCCACTTTCATTTTGTTGAGACCGGAATGTAAACGCTTTATATTTGTATTAGGAGTCGTACAATTAAATTTTGTCAACAATATAGAGAAAAAAGAAGGGGGATGCAGCAAGATGGAGAGCGGACTTCGCGTCTCTGTGCAGAAGTTTGGGCGTTTTTTAAGCGGCATGGTCATGCCCAACATTGGCGCGTTTATCGCCTGGGGCTTGATTACGGCGCTGTTTATTCCGACGGGCTGGCTGCCCAATGAACATATGGCCAAACTGGTTGGCCCGATGATTACCTATCTGCTGCCGCTGTTGATCGGTTACACGGGCGGCAAGATGATTCACGACGTGCGCGGTGGCGTCGTTGGTGCGGTCGCTACCATGGGTGTCGTCGTGGGTGCCGACATCCCGATGTTTCTGGGTGCCATGATCATGGGGCCGCTTGGCGGCTGGGTCATGAAAAAGCTGGACCAGTTGATCGAAGGGAAAGTGCGCTCCGGCTTTGAGATGCTGGTCAACAACTTCTCTGCCGGTATCGTCGGCGGGTTGTTGACACTGCTGGCGTTCAACGCGATCGGGCCGGTCGTGGCCAGCTTGAGCAAAGCGCTTGCTTCCGGCGTACAAGCGATTGTGGATGCCGGACTGCTGCCCTTGGCCAGCATCCTGATCGAACCGGCCAAGATCCTG
Source organism: Brevibacillus sp. MCWH (assembly GCF_013096935.1). Taxonomy (NCBI): domain Bacteria; kingdom Bacillati; phylum Bacillota; class Bacilli; order Caryophanales; family Paenibacillaceae; genus Brevibacillus; species Brevibacillus sp. MCWH. The sequence continues at coordinate 106,443 of NZ_SDLF01000001.1, forward strand.
TTCCTGAACAACGCGATTAACCACGGCATTCTCAGCCCGATCGGACTGGATCAGGCGGCGAAGGCCGGACAGTCGATTTTCTTCCTGCTGGAGACCAACCCGGGACCGGGGCTTGGCATCCTGCTGGCCTACTGGCTGGTGGGCAGGGGCACGGCGAAACAATCGGCACCCGGTGCGGCGATCATCCACTTCCTGGGCGGCATTCACGAGATTTACTTCCCGTACATCCTGATGAATCCACGCCTGCTGCTGGCCGTCATCGGCGGCGGAATGACCGGAGTCTTTACCTTTACACTGTTAAATGCGGGCCTTGTGGCGCCGCCATCGCCGGGCAGCGTATTCGCCCTGAGCGCCATGGCACCCAAGGGCGGGCTGCTGCCGGTCCTGACCGGGGTCGTCGCGGCAACCGTCGTCTCCTTCCTCATCGCAGCGTTCCTGCTGAAAATGGGCGGGCAAGCTGAGAGTGAAGAAGAGCTGGAAAAAGCGACGGAAAAAATGCATCAGCTCAAAGGCAAAAAGCAAGAGGAAGCTCAAGCCGACACGGCGGTGGCGGAGAAAAAAGAAATCAAGAAAGTCGTCTTTTCCTGCGATGCCGGCATGGGTTCCAGCGCGATGGGGGCAGCGTCCCTGCGCAAGAAGTTCAAAGATGCAGGCATCGACATCACCGTCATCAATACGGCGATCAACGACATCCCGGACGACGCAGACATTGTCATCACGCACAAATCGCTGACGGAACGGGCCAAGTTGAAGGCACCAAATGCAGAACACATTTCCATCGACAACTTCCTGAACAGTCCGGAGTACGAGAAATTGGTCAAACGTTTAGGGTAAACGGAATCAACGCTAGTGCAAACTAGCGTTTTCCGGCTTTTTACAAAAGGGGATGGAACGATGAGTGTTTCCTCGAGACAACGGACGATCCTCGAGATGCTGCTGCAGGGCGGACCGGGGCTCACCGTGGGCGCGATCGCCGAGCGGATCGGGGTCAGCGCCCGGACGATCCACCGGGAACTGGACGCTCTGGAAGAGACGGTCCGCGAGCACGGCCTGCAGCTGGTGAGGAAGTCGGGGTTGGGCGTGGAGCTGCAAGGTTCGCCGGAGCAAAAGGAAGCGCTGCGCCTGGCGCTGTTTGACCTGACGACGACCGAGTACACCGCGGAAGAGCGGAAAGTGATCATTTTGTGCACGCTGCTGGAGGCGACAGAGCCGGTCAAGCTGATCTCGCTGGCGCTCGACCTGAAAGTGACGACGGCCACGATCAGTCATGATCTGGACGATCTGGAGGACGTGCTGGACAAATACGGTCTGTCGCTGGTGCGCAAGCGGGGCTATGGCGTGGAAATCCGAGGCTCCGAGTCGGCCAAGCGGCAGGCGATCAGCCGGCTGATCCTGGACCATTTGAATGAACACGAACTGATCGGGCTGATCAAGGAAAACATCCAGAACAAATCGCTGCGCGACATCGACTCCATCTCGGAGCGCCTGTTGGGGCTCGTCGACAAGGAAAAGCTGATCAAGGTGGAAAACGCCTTGAAGCGCCTGGATGACGACCTGCCGTACCCACTGGCGGACAGCGCCTACATCGGTCTGGTGATTCACCTCGCGCTCGCCGTCGAGCGGATCGAAAAGGGAGAGAACATCCACTTTGACGAACACACCTTGCACGAATTGCAGGGCACGCCGGAGTATGAGGCAGCGCAGAGAATCATGGAGCGGATGACGCACATCTTCCAGATGGACATTCCTGCCGCAGAAATCGGGTACATCACCATGCATCTGAGGGGAGCCAAACTGCGCAGCTCCCATGAGGACATCTACTGGCCGGGAAATGTGGAGCTGATGGCCAAGACACAGCGGTTTATCCGGCTCTGCGAAGATCGGCTCCAGATTCCTCTGCGGTATGACTCCTCCCTGTTTCACGGTCTGCTTACGCACATGGAGCCGGCGCTGTACCGGCTCAAGCGCCAGATGGAAATCCGCAATCCGATACTGGAGCAGATCCGGGACAATTACCCGGAATTGTTCCAGGTTGTCCGGGAGGCAGTCTCGAAGGTGTTTCCCGAGCTGCATGTGCCGGATGAAGAGATCGGCTACCTGGTGATGCACATTGGCGCGGCCGTGGAACGGACGTCACAGACGCATCGGCGCTATCGGGCGCTGGTCGTCTGCTCCAGCGGGATCGGCTCTTCCAAGATTCTGGCCACCCGGATCAAAAAAGAGATTCCGGAGATCGTCAGCCTGCAGAATCTTTCGTTGTTCGAGGTGGGGCGCATCCCCAAAAGTGAATATGACGTCATCATTTCCACCATCCCCTTGCCGATGGACCCAAGCGAGTACGTGGTGGTCAGCCCGCTGCTGCCAAAGGAGGACATCCAGAAGATCGCCTACCATCTGCACAACCTTAGTCGCTCGCGCGCATCGCGCGCCGCAGTGGCCGTTCGTGCGGACGGGGAAGGACCAAAGCAGCGCTTGAATGCGATGCACCAGTACGCCGGACATGCCGTTCAACTCCTCGACGGGTTTCAACTGCGGCGGCTGGAAGATCACAGCGATGACATCCGGGTGCTTCTGGATCAAATTTGCGGTGATTTGGTCCAGCTTGGCGTGATCCGGGAAGCCGAGCCGGTCGTCCGGCAGCTCCTGCAGCGGGAAAGACTGGGCGGTTTGGGCATTCCGGGCACGACGCTGGCGCTGTTTCACGGCAAATACGAACAGGTCGTCCGGCCGTCGTTTACCGTGCATGTGCTTTGCCAGCCGATCCTGCTGAAGTCGATGGACGAGCGGGAGATGCCGATCCATACCCTGCTGATGCTCCTGGGGCCAAGGGATGTGGCAAAAGAAGGGTTGGAAGTGCTGAGCGAGGTCAGCTCTCTTTTGATCGAGGACGAGATGATCGACGCGCTGGAAGCGGGCGACCGGCAGCGGATCGCCGACTGTCTGGCAGAAGGACTCTATCAGTTTTGTCGAAAAAAAACAGGAATGGAGAGAACGCAATCATGAGTATGGCAACCAAAGTAGTATCCAAAGAAAAAATCATGCTGAATGCAAAAGTGGCTGACAAGACGGAAGCCATCCGCCTGGCTGGCGAGCTGCTGGTGAAGGCGGGTCACGTCACGCCGGACTATGTGGACAAGATGCTCGAGCGGGAAGAGATTGTGACCACCTATATCGGAAGCGGCGTGGCCATCCCGCACGGCACCAACGAATCCAAAGAGTCCATTCGCTCGACCGGCATCTCCGTCGTGCAGATTCCAGACGGCGTCGATTTTGGGGAAGGAAACACGGCGTATCTGCTGATCGGGATTGCCGCAGTCGGTGACGAACACCTGGAGCTTCTGTCCAACATCGCGGTAATTTGCTCCGACGAGGCCAATGTCAACCGTGTTGTTCACGCGAAAACGGCAGAAGAGATTATCACGCTGTTTGAAGAGGGGATGTAATCATGCTGGCTGTTCATTTTGGAGCGGGGAACATCGGAAGAGGCTTTATCGGTCAACTGCTGCACCAGGCTGGGTACGAGGTCTGCTTCATTGATGTCAATCAGGAGCTGGTCGATGAGATCAACAGCCGCAAAGCGTACTCGGTGCAACTGGCGATGGAAGGAACACCGGTTTCCGTCGTGGAAGGTGTCCGCGCCATTCACGGCCAGGATACGGAGGCTGTCGCCGAGGCGATCGCAAAGGCCGATCTGGTCACCACGGCTGTGGGGCCCAATGTGCTGCCCCATATCGCTCCTGCCATCGCGGCGGGCATTACCCGGCGGATCGCACAATCCGATCGGCCGCTGAACGTCATCGCGTGCGAAAACATGATCGGCGGCAGTGAGCAGCTGAAAACCCACGTGTTCGCAAAGCTGGATGATATAGCCCGGGAAAAGGCACAGGAGCTGGTCGGCTTCCCCAACGCGGCCGTCGACCGCATCGTGCCGCTGCAAAAACACGAAGACAAGCTGCTGGTGACAGTGGAGCCGTTTTTCGAATGGGCTGTCGATCAATCGCGCATCATCGGGGACATCCCGCAAATCGAAGGTGTCACGTATGTAAATGACTTGACCCCCTACATTGAGAGAAAGTTGTATACTGTAAATACGGGGCATGCAGTAATTGCCTATCTGGGCTTTCAAATGGGGTATGCCGCCATTGATGAAGCGATTCGGGACGACGAGATTCTTCGCGCGACGAGGCAGGCCCTGCAGGAGACAGGAGCGCTTCTGGTCGCCAAACACGGCTTTGACAAGGGTCAGCATGAGGCGTACGTGGAAAAGATTCTTGGCCGTTTTGCCAACCCGTACATCACCGACCAGGTGACGCGCGTGGGACGTTCGCCCATTCGCAAACTGGCGCCGCAAGACCGGCTGGTTGGTCCGGCAATGCAGTGCTTCGATTACGGAATCGTGCCGGAGCACCTGGGGCTGGGGATCGCAGCCGCGCTGCTGTTTGATTTCCGGGAAGATCCCGAGGCGGTCCAATTGACGGAAGAGATCAAGCAGTTCGGACTGGAACACGTTCTCAAGACGTATACCGGCATTCGCGTGAATCACGCCCTCTTTTCCATCGTGATGAACCACGCCCGGGAGTTGCAGGCCAGAAGAAAGACAAACTAAGAGAGGAGGAGAGGGCAAGTGTCCAAAACAATTGTAGGCGTTGCCGCATCGTCCGGTGTGGCGATTGGCAAGGCGTTTGTGCTCACCAATTCCCACCTGCAAATCGAAACGGTCTCGATCGAGGACCCGTCGAGCGAAATCAAACGGTTGACGGATGCTCTGGAACAGGCGAAGGCAGAACTGCAGGAGATCAGCGAGCGCGCAGAAAGGGAAATGGGGCCGGACAAGGCGGCCATTTTCCAAGCCCATCTCCTGGTCCTGGAAGATCCAGAACTGGTGGAGACGGTGAAGGGAAAAATTACTGCGGAAAAAGTAAATGCGGAGAGCGCGCTGCATGAGACGGCGCAGATGTTCATCGAGCTGTTTGAGCAGATGGACAACGAGTACATGAAAGAGCGGGCGGCGGATATTCGCGACGTGACGAAGCGAGTACTCAGCCATTTGCTGGGCGTGAAGTTTGCGGCGCCGAGCGATCTGGCGGAAGAGGTAATTATCGTGGCGGAGGACCTGACGCCGTCGGATACCGCCCAATTGGATCGCCGCTATGTCAAAGGCTTTGTCACGGACATCGGAGGCCGTACCTCCCACTCCGCCATCATGGCCCGCTCGTTGGAAATCCCTGCGGTGGTAGGGACGAAGGACGTAACCAAGGAAGCAGCAGCCGGGGTGACGATCATTCTGGACGGGCATGAAGGACTTGTCATCATCGACCCCACGCCGGAAGAGATCGAAACATACCGGAAGAAACAGGCTGAGTACGAGCGGCAAAAGAGCGAGCTGGCCAAACTGGTTCATACCGCTACCACCAGCCAGGACGGCGTTCACGTCGAGCTGGCCGCCAACATCGGCAGTGTGCAGGATCTGGCCGGTGCTCTGGAGAACGGAGCGGAAGGCGTCGGGCTGTTCCGCACGGAATTCCTCTACATGGGGCGGGATGATTTCCCGTCGGAGGACGAGCAGTTCCAGGCCTACAAGCAGGTGCTGGAGCAAATGGGTGAAAAGCCCGTCGTGATCCGCACCCTTGACATCGGCGGGGACAAGCATTTGTCCTACATGAACCTGCCGCAAGAGATGAACCCGTTCCTGGGATTCCGCGCCATTCGCCTCTGCCTGGAGCAGCAGGACCTGTTCCGGACACAGCTTCGCGCTCTGCTGCGGGCAAGCGCTTACGGCAATCTGAAAATCATGTTCCCGATGATTGCCACCCTGGAAGAGTTCCGGCAGGCCAAAGCGGTGCTGGAAGAAGAGAAACAAGCCCTGCTTGAAAAGGGCATCGCCGTATCGGAACAGCTGGAAGTGGGCATCATGATCGAGATTCCGGCGGCAGCGATGATCGCCGATCTGTTTGCCAAGGAAGTGGACTTTTTCAGCATCGGCACCAACGATCTGATTCAGTACACGATGGCGGCCGACCGGATGAACGAGCGCGTCTCCTACCTGTACCAGCCCTATCATCCCGCTGTGCTGCGCCTGATCCACCGCGTCATCCAGGCAGCTCATGCGGAAGGCAAGTGGGTCGGCATGTGCGGCGAAATGGCCGGCGATCCAGTGGCCATCCCGATTCTGCTGGGCATGGGACTGGACGAGTTCAGCATGAGCGCCGGCAGCATCCTGCCCGCACGCTATCAGATCAGCCGCTTGTCCAAGGAGGCAGCGGCGGCTTACACGGACACCATCTTGTCGATGAGCACGTCGCAAGAAGTGGAAGCATTTGTTCGCAAAACCTTTGCAGGAAACAGCATGTAAGGAAGGTGTACATTCATGATCGAAAAGAAAGTGGTCGTCGAGCTGCCGCACGGTCTGCACGCGAGACCGGCAGCCAATTTTGTGCGTCTGGCATCGTCCTTTGCCAGTGAGATCAAGATTGTCAAAAACGAAAAAACAGCCAACGGAAAAAGCATCATGGGCATTATGTCCATGGCGGTCGCCAAAGGCGAGGAAATTACGCTGATTGCCGACGGTGCCGACGAAGCGGAAGCTATCGCGGCTCTGGAGAAGGCGCTGAAGGAAGAGGCGTAACTGCATCTGCCGGTTACGGCCTAGCGAACACTCTGTCCGGTGAGGACAGGGTGTTCTTTTGTTGTCGTGGTGGGAGTAATTTCCTTGCCGCGACATATATGTTGGCAGGGTTTCATTTTGAAAGTTTTGTGATAAACTATCTTTTGTATTAACTTTTGATATATTCATATATTCAGGCTGTGGGGTGATTGGTCTAGTGTCGTTCCTTTTTGAATTATCAGAAAAAATGATTGCGGTAACAAACGATTTGCTCTGGTCCAAGATTTTGATCGCCTTGTTGATTGTGGTAGGCATCTATTTTACTTTACGTACAAAGTTTGTACAGTTCCGATTGGCGGGCGAAATGTTCCGTCTCCTCGGAGAAGGCGCAACGGACAAGAAAAAGGGGAGCATCTCGTCCTTTCAAGCATTCTGTATCAGCACCGCATCCCGGGTCGGGACCGGGAATCTCGCTGGTGTGGCCATGGCGATTTCCGTCGGCGGCCCCGGTGCGGTGTTCTGGATGTGGCTGATCGCCCTGATCGGTTCGGCGTCCGCCTTTGTGGAAAGCACGTTGGCGCAAATTTATAAAGTGAAAGATAAAGACGGCTTCCGCGGCGGCCCTGCCTACTACATGGAAAAAGGGCTGAAAAAGCGCTGGATGGGCATTCTGTTCGCCATACTGATCACGTTCTGCTTTGGTCTCGTCTTCAATGCCGTGCAGGCCAACACGATTTCGCAGGCGTTTCAGACGGCGTATGGCGTTCCTCCTGTCGTGATGGGGCTGATTCTGGCGGCCATTACGGGCTTCATCGTCTTTGGCGGTGTCAAGCGTGTGGCAAAAGTCGCCGAATTCCTCGTCCCGTTCATGGCGGGCGCGTACGTCCTGGTGGCGCTGTACGTGGTCGTGACCAACATCACCCAACTGCCGGGCGTTCTGCTCCTGATCGTCAAATCTGCGTTCGGCCTGGAACAGGTTGCCGGCGGCGGAATGGGCGCTGCGCTGATGCAGGGAATCAAGCGCGGTCTCTTCTCCAATGAGGCGGGGATGGGGAGCGCGGCCAATGCTGCGGCCACCGCTGATGTGACCCACCCGGCCAAACAAGGGCTGATTCAAGCGCTGGGCGTGTTTGTCGACACGCTGGTGGTTTGCAGCGCGACGGCGTTTATCGTGCTTCTGTCCGGCATGTACACGACAGAGGGGCTGGACGGCATCGCTCTGACGCAAGCGGCGCTCAGTACGCATGTGGGCGCATGGGCGAGTGTGTTTGTCGCTTTAATCGTATTCCTGTTTGCCTTCAGTTCGGTCATCGGCAACTACTATTACGGGGAGACCAACATCGAGTTCATCAAGACCGACAAAACCTGGTTGACACTCTACCGCCTGGCTGTGGTCGGCATGGTGATGTTTGGGGCCGTGGCGAAAATCAGCATCGTCTGGGATCTGGCCGACCTGTTTATGGCGTTCATGGCGCTGTTGAATCTCGTTGCGATCGCGTTGTTGGGAAAAGTCGCGTTCGCCGCATTGAACGATTATACGAAACAATTGAAGTCCGGTCAAAATCCGGTTTTCCGTGCCAGCAACATTCCTGGGCTGTCTGAGGTGGAATGCTGGCAGGAAGACAAGGCAAAGAACACGATGGCGTCGTAACAGCCGGATAAGTGAAAGAAAAAAGCGGGAGCAATCCCGCTTTTTTCGTGTTCATACAGCTTGTTTATTTACAGAAAAATAAATATATTTTAACTTTGTTGCTTTCTATTTACTCCAAAAAATGGTATGTGATAATTTAAGTGTAACCATTTTACAAAATTTATAAATTTATGGAGGGGATTGAAAACGAGAAAAAAATTGGTTAGTACTGTGTTTTTGTGTGCTGTCATGGCTACCGGTGCTGTATCTGCAGCAACTTCTTCTACGACGCTCAGCAACACTCAAGATGTTGCCACAGGAAGCCTAATTTACCAAGGAAGCGGTAATGGAAAACTTAAAGGAAATCTCACTAAAGGTTCAGATATGTACTCCAAAGCAAGAATGGTACACAAGATGTGGCCAGATGAGACAATAGCATCTCTTAAACTCACTTCTTCTGCACCGAGTAAAAGTATAAACGTAACTTTGTCTAGTGCAGATAATGCTTACTATGTGCAATTGGAGCAAATCAGTGGCGGCGCAGAAGGAAACGGAAGTTTGACAAACTAACAGTTACGGAAAAAAATGGAGGTATCTCTTTCATATAGAGATACCTCCATAGTTGTAAGAGGAAGGCGGTTGTGGGTGTGCGATTATTCACGGCAATAGTCCGGATGGAAGTAAGGCTTTTTTTGCGAGGATTCTGGTTGTGGGCTGTGATTGCAGCGTTACTGGCGTATCTTTCATTCGGATACCATGTTTTTTTTGAAAAGGATATGCTGGGGGCGGGACAGCTTCTCCAGGCATCCTCGTTTATCGTGATGGGATGTGCGCTGGTGGGAATGATTTCGGGGATCATCATGGCCCAGCGCGAACAGGCAGCCCGGTTTGAAGAGGTGCTGGAGGCATTGCCGGGCAATACGGTGCGCGCCTTTGGCAAAATGACAGCGTGGGCAATCATTGTGAGTATGGTCATGTGCATGGCGATTGCCTATGTGCTTGCTTTATACATCATGTCAGGCAGCCAGCTGATTTTGTATTGGAAGATGACGGTCAGCTACATGCTGCTTTATTGGGGGGTTACGTTACTGTCAGGAGGAATCCTGGGCTATGCCTTGGAAAGATTGATCGGCTCGTATTGGACATATCCGGTCGTATTTGTCATTTGGATCCTGACCAGCCCCTATAACACCTTATTGCTGCCCAGGCGCATTGCTCCTGTGTTTAATCAGGGAGAGCTTGATCCGAACGCGACGTATAATGACTTCCAGGGTCTTGCTGTCACCAGTGAAGCGTTTTTTCGGCATCTCCTATTGCTGCTGCTGGCCGGTGCGCTGTTTTTCCTGGCGGCCCTGTATCGTCGCTTACGGGAACTGCCGCATCTGGAAAAGCGGATCTATCAGGGAATGGCGGTGGTGCTGCTCATTTCCGGCTTGAGTGTGATCCTGCTTGCCAATCAACAGTCCATGCTAGATGTAGACAAGCTGTTTGAATTAAACGAAAAGGATTGGGATTTCTATAAAAATCAAAAGCGGCATCTGGATAGTCCGGCAGCGTTTCAGGTACAGAAATACAAGATCGCGCTTACTCATGATCAGGACAGGATTACATATGTTGCTGACGTGCTGCTTGACCTCTCTGATTATCGTCAGGAATGGATGGACTTTACCCTGTATCACGGCTTGCAGGTGAAGCGGGTGACGGCAGGCGGGCAGGATGTGGAGTGGCGGCAGGCAGGAGACCAGGTCTTGGTACGTCAAAATCCCGCAGTACAATCGCTTGCGCTTACGTTTGAGATTAGCGGAAATACGGGATACAAAAATCCGATTGACCACCATACGTTTTATCTCAGTTCATCTTTCCCCTGGTATCCGATTCCCGGGAACTATACCATTGGGGAAATCAATCCTGAGCGGAACCTCCAGATGAAAAACCTGGAGCTTCCGTATGAAGTTCATTTTGAAGTGACCGTAACCGAAACCCAGCAAGTGTACAGCAACCTGCCGCAGAAGAAGCACAACCAGTTTGCAGGGACGGCACGGGGCGCAACCTTGGTGCTGGGAAGGATGCTGGAGACATATGCAGATGGGTATCGCATCGTGGGTCCTCCTGATTTGCTCATGCAGGCGCCGCGGGTGATTCCTGCCCTCAGAAAAGAGGTAGCGAAGATGAGTCACGCTCTGGGACAACAAGAGCCCGTCCTGCCCAAGCAGATTTTTCTGGTTCCCATTTCTTGGGAGGTAAATGTTCATGCTATGGAGGTCACATCGGATCAGCTGTTGTTGGATGCAAAAGCCTTTCGAGTATTTATTGACTCGCCAGAAGCGCACTTTGCCTCTGCACGAGAGGTCTTTCTAGCCTTTTTTTGGCACAATCAGTATCGGGAAGTGGATGGGATCGCCCCCATTTTTCTTGCTGCATTATATGACCACCTCCATTCAGTGGATAAAAAAAGGTCGCATCTGACCTGGATAGCCGAGCTCGATTACCCACCTGAATACAGCGAGATGGTGAAGGCGAAAGAACTGGCCAAACAATATATCCAGCTGGCTGAGAAGCAGCGGGATGAACTGATGGACAAGCTGCCTGACTGGTACGATGCGGTCACCAAAGGCAATGTCGGATTGGATCTGTTTCATGATTACCTAAAACATGCCAAAAAGTGAGGATGCTTTTTATGGGAACATTGGTGATTGACCAGGTAACGAAGTCTTTTCACAGACAAAAGGCGTTGCACAACGTTGAGCTGCAAATACCGCCCGGCTTGTTCGGCTTGTTGGGTCCCAACGGTGCAGGCAAGACAACGCTCATGCGGATTATCGCCACGATCTTGCAGCCGGATTCGGGAACGATCCAGTATAACGGGATCGACTGGCGGCATAATTCGCGGGAGGTTCGCCGCATTCTCGGATATCTGCCGCAGCACTTTGGGGCTTTTCGCAATATCAGTGCAATAGAGTTCCTGGACTACATCGGAATCCTGAAGGGGCTTGATGAGAAAACGGAGCGGAAACGGCAGATTGAAGCTGTGCTGGCTGATGTAAACCTGACCGAGCATGCCAAAAAGAAAGTAGGCACGTTTTCCGGCGGGATGCTTAGAAGGTTGGGGATTGCCCAAGCACTCCTCGGGAACCCACAAATTGTCATGGTCGATGAGCCGACAGCAGGATTGGACCCGGAGGAGCGGATTCGGTTTCGCATGTTATTACGCAGGTGTGCGCAAAACAGAACCGTTATCTTATCGACGCACATATTGGAAGATATTCAGACTACCTGTGATGGTCTGGCAGTTCTGAAACAGGGGAATGCTCATCAATTTTCCGATATGCAGGACTTGGCTGCAAAGGCAAGAGGACGCGTATGGAAGCTGACTGTGAAAGCGGAAGACTACGATAAGTTTGCCAGTACGTATAAAATCATCTCCACGCTGGGGACGGCATCGGGGATGGACATTCGCCTGCTGTCCGATCAGCGCCCAAGCCAGGATGCCGAGCCGGTAGAGCCTACGGTAGAAGAGGGGTATCTGACTTGGATAAACACCTGAGAATGCCGACGTTGCGGTCAGATATACAGGGAATGGGATGGATGTTTGCCTTGCCGATTGTGGTCTTGTTCGTGGCTGCGCTCTACATCTACATCACAGATGCGGGATATGAGAAACCGCTGATCCTTACAGAAGTGAAACAGGCATTGGGGATTTTACCTCTTCCCCTCGTTTCGCTTTGGGTTATCGGCCTGTTTCGTGACCTCGTGAAGCCAGATAGCAAGGAATTGCTTTTATCCTTGCCGGTGAATGAACTCACCTTTGGTTTGCTGCGCGTGTTCAGGGTGCTCGCTCTCTACCTGCTGGTATTTTGGGTGCCCACCTCGTATCTGATGGCGCACACGCGGGAAACAATCACGGCGGCAGACATTTACTTGCCAATGGTGGCAATCTTGTTTCTGGTTTCGTTATCCTTTGCGCTGATCTTGTTGGTCAAAAGCGTGGAGGTATGCCTGACGATCATCGGCGTCTATTGTACCATGTCATATATGATGAGAGGGGGAGGAATGGGCACTCTCTATGTGTTCCACTGGTCGCTTCCCAAACCATATGCCGCTTCTGCATCAGTGGCATGGACACTGGCGGTCGGCAGCATTTGTTTGCTGATCGTGGGACAATGGCTCCTGTACAGACGGGAATACTTGATAAAATGAGCATCTGATAATGTTCGGATTTTGGTTGTCTGACGACTGTGTTGGTACATGTTATTCGCCTGTTTTTCGTGAAACACGAATAAAATTAACCGAAGTGGTTGACATGATTAACATCGTGCGTTATTATGCAAAGTGTTGTCAAACCGCATACGCATACATTTCGCACGATTCGTATATCCTCAATAATAGGGTTTGGGGGTCTCTACAAGGAACCGTAAATTCCTGGCTACGAATGGGTGTCATTGACATACCCGTTCGTCGGTCAGGATTTTTTTGTGCAGCGGTTCTGCGAACGGGATTCTTCAAGGGATTGTCCGATACGGAGGAGGTTGCGATCATGAACAAATACGATGTCATCATCGTAGGGGCGGGCCCTGCGGGAATTTTCGCCAGCTATGAGTTCACACTGAAGGCGCCGGGCGCCAAAGTGCTGTTGATTGATAAAGGGCACGACATCTACTCCAGGCGTTGCCCGATCCTGGAGGAAAAGATCAAGCTGTGTCCGCCGCCGGCCGGTAAAAAGGAGTACGCCGGCTGTCTGCCCGCCTGCTCCATTACCAGCGGATTTGGCGGAGCGGGTGCATACAGCGACGGGAAATTCAACATTACCACCGAGTTTGGCGGCTGGATGACCGATTACCTCAGTCCGTCCCAGGTGCTGGAACTGATCAAGTACGTGGACCAGATCAACCTGAAGCACGGGGCGACGACGACGATCACCGACCCGACCACGGAGACGATCAAGAGCATCGAGCAGCGCGCGTACGCTGCCGGGTTGAAACTGCTGCGTGCGCAGGTGCGCCATCTGGGCACGGAACAAAACCTGCAGATTCTGCAGTCCATCTACGAGTACCTGAACGAGCGAATCGACATGATGTTCAAGACGGAAGTAGAGGATATCCTGACGGTGAAGGAAGAGGACGGGTATCGCGTCACCGGCGTGGTATTGAAGAACGGGGACGAGTATCACAGCGACCACGTGATCATCGGACCGGGGCGGGACGGTTCCGCCTGGCTGACCAGCATCCTGAAAAAACGCCGCCTGAAAATGTACAACAACCAGGTGGACGTCGGCGTGCGCGTGGAGACGTCCGATGTGGTGATGCGGGAGATCAACGAGCATCTGTACGAGGGAAAATTCATCTTCAACACGTCGGTGGGGACGCGGGTCCGCACGTTCTGCAGCAACCCGTCCGGCCACGTGGTGGTGGAAAACCACAGCGGGGTGATGGCGGCCAACGGCCACTCCTACAAGGATCCGGCGCTCGGCTCCAACAACACCAACTTTGCGCTGCTGGTGTCCCACAAGTTTACCGAGCCGTTTGACAAACCAAACGAGTACGCCCGCGAAATCTGCAAACGGGCCAACGATCTGTCCAACGGCGGCGTCATCGTGCAAAAGTACGGGGACATCCTGCGCGGCCGACGCTCCACGGAAACGCGCATCAAGGAAGGTTTTCTGGAGCCGACCTTGAAAGAGGCGGTGCCGGGCGACCTCGGTCTGGTCCTGCCGTACAACACGATGAAAAGCCTGATCGAAATGGTGGAAGCACTGGACAAGGTAACGCCGGGGATCGCGTCGGAACACACGCTGTTCTACGGGGTGGAGGCGAAGTTTTACTCGGCCCGTCCCAAGCTGACGGTCGAATTTGAGACGGAAATCAAGGGGCTGTTCTGCGGCGGCGACGGTGCGGGCATCACCCGCGGATTGGCCCAGGCCGGTGCGGCCGGCGTGTGGATGGCCCGCAATATCATAAAGCGGCTGTCGTAATCCGTCTGCTGCCTGAGCATCGCAGCGCATTGAGCCTGCCTCGACAAAAACGAGGCAGGCTCTGTTCATTGGGGCCCCGATCAACAGCGGCCGGGGTTTCTCAGAAAAAGGAGTACCTACCTTGCCGTTACCTGCTTTATAATGGCTGGTAGTACACACGTATCGGGAGAAGGGAGGGCTCTTTTACGGAACAGAATCCCTCAACCATGGGCGAACTGCTGGAAGCTGTTTTCGAGTATGCGTATGAAGCCATAGTTGTGACGGATCCAGACGGGAAGATCCTTCTCATGAACCGAAGTTATCGTGAGTTTTTGGGCGTGGACAACGTGGTCGGCCGCCACGTCACCGAGGTGATCGAGAACACGCGGATGCACATCGTGGCGCAGCAGGGCAAGCCTGAAATTGCGGAAATTCATCGAATAAAAGGACAAAACATGATTGCCACCCGCATTCCGATCATGAAGGACGGGAAGGTCATCGCCGCGCTGGGCACCGTGATGTTTCAGGACGTGCAGGAATTGTCGGGATTGGCTGCGGTGGTGGATCAGCTGCGGGACGAGCTGAGCTACTACAAACGGGAGCTGCAGCGGCGGCTGGGGGCGATTTACCACTTTGACGAGATCGTGGAGCGCAGCCCCCGGATGAAAGAGCTGAAAGCTTTTTGCCAGAAGGTGGCGAAGAGCGATTCCACCGTGTTGATCACCGGGGAGAGCGGAACGGGGAAAGAGCTGTTTGCCCACGCCATTCACGCGGGGAGCCGGCGGAAAATGGGGCCGTTTATCCGGGTCAACTGCGCCGCAATTCCCGATACGCTGCTGGAGTCCGAACTGTTTGGATACGAAGAGGGCGCGTTCACCGGGGCGGCGCGCAAAGGGAAAAAAGGAAAGTTTGAATTGGCCAACCACGGCACGATTTTGCTGGACGAGATTGGCGACATGCCGCTGCCGCTGCAGGCAAAATTGCTGCGTGTGCTCCAGGAAAAAGAAGTGGAGCGGGTAGGCGGGGTCCGGCCGATTCCCATCGATGTGCGGGTAATCGCCTGCACCAATCAGGATTTGCCCAGCCGCATTCGCGAGGGGGCATTCCGGGTGGACCTGTACTATCGACTAAACGTGGTGTCCCTGAACATTCCGCCGCTGCGGGAACGGCTGGAGGATCTGCCGGAGCTCGTTTCCACCCTGCTCAAGCAGATCGTCGAGACAACCGGCGTCCACGTGCGGGAGATTGACGATGCGGTGTGGGACGTGCTGCGCAGCCACTCCTGGCCGGGAAACGTGCGGGAACTGCGCAATGTCCTGGAGCGGGCGGTCCATCTGATGGATGGGGACGTGCTGAAAAAGGAGCACATCTGGCTGCCCGGATCGGGAAAGCCTCTCCCTGTTTCACCGGTTCGTCCCTTGAAGGAGACGTTAATCGCGGCGGAAAGGGAGGCGATCATGCGGGCGATGGAGGCGGCTTCCGGAAACAAGCTGGAAGCAGCGAGACTCCTCGGGATCAGCAAGTCCAGCTTCTATCAAAAATGGGAGAAATACAACCGGGACAAATTGGTGTAAGCGGTCCGGACAACGGATACGCACATCTGACGCCCGGCGGAACGATAAGGCAAATTAAAAAGCAGAGGTCGGGAACGCCTGTTTTCCGACACCTCTGCTTTTTTCTTATTTCTTGATGGCTTGTCCCTTTTTGATGTACTCCTCCCCCCATGCGCACAACTGATCCAGGACAGGCTTCAATGTCCACCCGAATTCATTCAGTTCATAGACCACTTTCGGCGGAACCTGGTTGTACACAATGCGGTTGATGACGCCATCTTCCTCCAGTTCGCGGAGCTGCTGAGTCAGCATTTTTTGCGTGATGGCAGGCATGGCTTTTTTCAGTTCGCTCGTGCGCATCGGCCCATGGGTCAAATGGCAGAGAATCACCGTTTTCCACTTGCCGCCGATGACTTCCAATGTCGCTTCTACCGGAATGTTGTACGTTTTTTCCGCCTTTTTCATGCGCTATCACCTCTCCTTGTATCAGCTCAGTTACAATTTGTTGCTTATATTACTGAAAGGTGCCTATAGCACTAAACAGTAACAATGGCACAAAAAAGTACGTACTTTCTATGCTGTCCTATATGTTACATAATACGATATGTCGTTGTCGATAAGAAATCCTGACAACAGACAGGAGGGATGACTCCGGGTTCACTGTTTGTCAGCGTAATACCTATTTTTCCTATCGACATACAATTATTTCAGTTCAAGGAGGTTGCCATTTATGGCTGTACTCAATCATTCTCACGCCAATGGCAACGGGACAAAGCACCATGGTTTCTTTGCCCTGCTTGCGCTGGCAATCAGCGCCTTTGCCATTGGGACAACAGAATTTATCAGCGTGGGCTTGCTTCCATCCATCTCGGAGGATATGCACGTTTCCGTCACCACCGCTGGGCTCACCGTTTCTCTCTATGCCCTGGGAGTGGCGTTTGGCGCCCCGATATTGACGTCCCTGACCTCAGCGATGTCCAGAAAGACGCTGCTGATGTGGATCATGATTGTATTTGTAATCGGGAACAGTATCGCCGCCACTGCCACGAGCTTTGAGATTCTGCTCCTCGCCCGAGTCATTTGCTCCTTTTCCCACGGGGTGTTTATGTCCATCGGTTCAACGATTGCGGCTGATCTGGTGCCGGAGGATCGGCGGGCGAGCGCCATCGCGTTCATGTTCACCGGCCTGACGGTGGCCATGGTGACAGGTGTGCCGTTTGGAACCTTTATCGGGCAAACGTTTGGCTGGCGCTATTCCTTTGCGGGGATTGCCGCGATTGGCCTGCTTGCACTGGTGGCCAACACCATTTTGGTTCCGGCGCGTCTTCGTCAGGGTGCACCCACCACATTCGCGGATCAATGGAAACTGATTACAAACGGCCGCTTGCTTCTTGTCTTCATTATCACGGCGTTGGGTTATGGCGGGACGTTTGTCGTCTTTACGTATCTCTCTGTGATTCTGCAGGAGATTACGGGATTTCAAGCCGGCACGGTAAGCATCATCCTGCTTGTCTACGGGGGCGCGATCGCAATCGGCAACATCATAGGCGGCAAAGCATCCAATCGCAATCCCATCCGATCGCTGTTCTACATGTTTATTATCCAGGCGATTGTGCTGCTGCTGCTGCTGTTTACCGCACCGTACATGGGGGTGGGACTTGTCACGATCATTTTGATGGGACTGTTTGCCTTCATGAACGTTCCGGGACTGCAGTTGTACGTGGTCCAGTTGGCTGAGAAGTACGTGCCGTCTGCAGTTGATGTGGCTTCTGCCATTAATATTGCCGCATTCAATGCTGGCATTGCGATCGGGTCTTACCTGGGTGGCATCGTCACCGATTCACTGGGGCTCCTCCATACTTCTTGGGTAGGTGCCTTGATGGTGGCGGGAGCCGTGGTTCTCTCCCGGTGGAGCATGGTTCTGGAGCGAAGCAGCCGCGTTGATTCCATCGCATGAGAAACGTATGAGAAAGGAGGTGGTGCACTTGGGTATGACGGCATTGAAGAAAATGATTCCGTCGCGGCGCATGACATTTGGCGTTGAGCTTCCCCTGGATACCGACTGGTCACCGGCGGGACTCAAACAAGCGGAACAAGAGGGACGTCCCTTCGGTGTTCCGAACATGGAGCGTCATGCGGAGTATGCCCGATTGGTGGATCGGCTTGGCTTTACATCGATGTGGCTGCGGGATGTGCCCATTTTTGATCCCCATCGTTTTGGCGATGCCGCTCAATTGTTTGACCCCTTTGCGTATTTGGGATATCTCGCTGCCATTACGAATGAGGTCATCCTGGCCACGGGGGCGATTGTGCTCCCGCTGCGCCATCCGTATCATGTCGCCAAAGCCGCTGCCACTGTTGACCAGCTGTCCGGAGGGCGTTTCGTGATGGGGATTGCTACCGGAGACCGCCCGGTGGAGTTTCCGCTGTTCGGGGTGGAAGCTGAGCGGAAAGGGGAAATCTTCCGCCAAAGCGTCCGCATGATCAGGCATGCGTGGAACCGGGATCAGATGTTGGTAGACAACGAGCTCGATCTGCTCCCCAAGCCGGTTCAAGCAACGATCCCGCTCGTCATGGCGGGGCGGGGGACGCAAACACTGGACTGGATCGTTCAGCATCTGGATGCGTGGTTCAACTATCCCCGAGGAATCGCAGCGACTGAACAGCAGATGGCCGAGTGGATCAAAGCGCATGAGGACCATGGCATAACAGAGCGGAAACCGTATATTTCCGCGTATCATCTGGATCTCCACGAGGATCCGGACCACCCGGCAGAGCCGTTTAAGTTCGGGGCCACGATTGGCAGAAACGAACTCATTCGCCATTTGCAAAAGCTTGAGGAGATTGGGGTTGCGCACATCGCGTTTCATTTTCGCCACTCGCAGCGCCCGATTCCGGAAGTCCTGCACGAGTTGGCCGAATACGTACTGCCAGCGTTTCAGCAGCAAACAGCAAAATGAGGAGGAAGAATCATGGAAAAAAGACGATTGGGAGACAGTGAACTGTTTACGTCGGTGATTGGATTTGGCGCCTGGGCCGCTGGAAAAACAGGGTGGGGCGATGTTGAGGAACGGTCGATCGTGGAAGCGATCCAGACCGCGTACGATCTGGGCGTGAACTTCTTTGACACGGCACCTTTCTATGGATACGGTGAATCGGAACGCATCCTGGGAAAAACGCTCAAACCGGTGCGCGACAAGGTCATCATCGCCACGAAGTTTGGTCTTGTCTGGGATGACAAGGGCGGTTTGGTGAAGGATGTCAGCCGCAAAAACATCCTGCGCGAGATTGATGAAAGCCTGAAAAACCTGGACACCGACTACATTGACCTGTATCAGGTGCACTGGCCGGATGACAGGACACCGATCCAGGAAACGATGGAAACGCTGAACGAACTGGTCCAAAGCGGCAAAGTACGTTACATCGGCGTATCCAACTTCTCCATGGAACAAATGGAGGAAGCCCGCAAATACGCTCATGTCGTTTCGCTACAGTCCCAATACAACCTGCTCCAGCGCAGCGTGGAGAAAGCCGAGTATCCGTACGTGGAGCGTGTCGGCATGGGATTCATTCCGTACAGCCCCCTGGCGCAAGGGCTGCTGACAGGGAAGTTCACCAAAGAAACGAAGATTTCCGAACAAGATGTACGGCGTCAGTTTAATCCGCTGTTCAAAGACGGTGAATTTGAAGCAAACGTGGAGAAAGTGGAGAAAATGCGCGCCGTCGCAGATCGTTATGGCAAGCCGCTGGCGCAAGTCGCCGTCAACTGGCTGCTGGCTAAGCCGGCTGTAGCCACGGTCATTACCGGTGCCAAAAACAAGGAGCAGGTGATTGAGAACGTGAAAGCGGCAGAATGGAAGCTGCTTCCTGAAGATGTCGAGGCATTGGCTGGCATGACCAAGTAACGATTCGCAAAAAAATAACGAGAACTGCTTGTGCGAAATGGCTTCTGTGTCCTGCAGAAGCCATTTCGTGTAGTCGCAGAAAACGCAGATGTTGATGCCATCACACTTCCGCCGGGATTGCGTTGTATTTTTTCGAAAGGGCGTTTTCCAAAAACATGGACGACACTTTCCGAAATTTCGGAATGATCCCGCCAATACGAGTGTGTCGGTCACGACCGCGGAACGCGTAGAATCCTGCTTGCGACAAGTTTTTGCAAAAAGTTCGACAGTTTGGCACAATCCCTGCATTAATGATGAAAGCGATTTCATCCATTTGTCTTGGGAGGAGTGCGAAACGTGAGCGTATGTGAATCGATTGAACAGGCCCTGGCTGGCATCACAGACGGGGCGACCATCATGGTGGGCGGTTTTGGCCTGGTCGGCATCCCGGAACATTTGATCATGGGCCTGTACGAAAAAGGGGTGAAGAATCTCACCGTCATCTCGAACAACTGCGGCGTGGATGACTGGGGTCTGGGGATTCTCCTGCGGAACAGGCAGATCAAAAAAATGATTTCGTCCTATGTGGGAGAAAACAAGGAGTTTGAGAGGCAGTTTTTGTCCGGAGAGCTGGAAGTGGAACTGGTTCCCCAAGGGACGCTGGCGGAGCGAATTCGCGCAGGGGGCGCCGGCATTCCGGCCTTTTACACCCCGGCTGGCGTCGGCACCCCCATCCAGGAGGGCAAGGAAGTCCGCACGTTCAACGGCAAGGAATACGTACTGGAAACGGGGCTTCGGGCCGATTTTGCCCTGGTGAAAGCCTGGAAGGGAGATACGCTGGGCAATCTCATCTACAACAAGACAGCCCGCAACTTCAATCCGATCATGGCCGCTGCCGGGGCGATCACCATCGCCGAGGTGGAAGAGTTGGTGGACGTGGGCCAACTGGACCCGGACGCCGTTCATACCCCCAGCATTTACGTGCAGCGGATCATTCGCTGTGAGAACTATCAGAAACGCATCGAAAAACGTACGGTGAGAAGCTAGGAGGGAGCTGTCCTGATGTTAACGCGAGAACAGATTGCCAAAAGGGCCGCGCAGGAAATTGAAAACGGTTTCTACGTCAACCTGGGAATCGGGATTCCCACACTGGTCGCCAACTACATTCCGGCGGACAAACAGGTCGTGCTGCAGTCAGAAAACGGGCTGCTCGGAATCGGACCGTATCCGACGGAAGATGAGGTGGACCCGGACTGCATCAACGCCGGCAAGGAGACGATCACGATGATTCCCGGCGCTTGTCTGTTTGACAGCGCGGAATCGTTCGCGATGATTCGCGGCGGCCACATCGACGTCGCCATCCTGGGCGCGATGGAAGTCTCCGAGCGGGGGGACCTGGCCAACTGGATGATCCCGGGCAAGATGGTCAAGGGAATGGGCGGCGCCATGGACCTGGTGCATGGAGCCAAGAAGATCGTCGTGATCATGGAGCATGTAAACAAGTACGGCGAGCCGAAAATCCTGAAAAACTGCCGCCTGCCGCTGACCGGCAAAGAGGTGGTTCACCGCATCATTACGGATCGTGCCGTCCTTGACGTCACGCCGCAGGGGTTGGAACTGGTAGAGGTAGTTGAAGGCTATTCCCCGGCTGATATTCAAGCGTGTACCGAGCCTGAGCTGATTGTCTCCCCCAATCTGCGCGTCCTGTCATCCGCTGCGTTGTAACGTAGCGGACGGGACTCGGCTTTTGGGTGAGGGGCAGGAAAGGAGAATGGTATGGTTATCGAAGTGTTGGCGATTCTCGTCTCGTTGGGACTCTTGATGTTTTTTGCCTACCGCGGCTATCCCGTCATCGTGTTTGCGCCGATATTTACCCTGTTGGCCGCTGTTCTGTCGGGACTTGCGCTGATGCCCAGCTACACGGAGACGTTCATGACCAACGCCGCCAACTATGTAAAGTCGTTCTTTCCCGTCTTCCTGTTGGGCGCGATCTTTGGCAAGGTGATGGAAATGAACGGAGCGGCCGCATCCATCGCCCAGTCGATCGTCAAGGCGCTCGGTTCCAATCGGGCGATTCTGGCTGTCGTGCTGGCCTGCAGCATTTTGACCTATGGCGGCGTCTCGCTGTTCGTCGTGGCGTTTGCGGTGTACCCGTTTGCCGCCGCCATTTTTCGCGAGGCCAACATCCCCAAACGGCTGATTCCGGGCGCGATTGCCCTCGGCGCGTTTACCTACACGATGGATGCGCTTCCCGGTACGCCGCAGATTCAGAACATCATCCCCACCAACTATTTTGGGACCGATGCGTACGCCGCTCCGCTGGTCGGGATCATCGGTGCCGTCATGGTCTTTAGCGGCGGCCTCTTCTGGCTGGAGCGCAGGCGCAAACAGGCAGCCGCAGCCGGCGAGGGATACGGAGAAGGCCACATCAACGAACCGGAGCTCAACCGGGAGCAAACCTACATGAACATTTGGCTGGCCGTGCTCCCGTTGGTGCTGGTCCTGGTGTCCAACTACCTGTTCAGCAGAGGGTTTCTGAGCGTGGAGACGTGGTACGACCCGCAGCTTTTGAAGGACAACTACAACATTGACAAGGTGAAGAACGTCGCCTCCTCCTGGGCGCTGATCATCGCCTTGAGCATCGGCATCCTGGCTGCGGTGCTGATCAATCTGAACCAGGTGAAAACCAAGCTCGCCTCCGGTTTGACCACCGCCGCGATGGGGGCTCTGCTGGCCATTTTCAACACGGCGTCCGAGGTGGGATTCGGCAACGTGGTTAAAACGCTGCCCGGTTTCAAGCTGATTCAAGAATGGATTCTCGGGGTCAGCAGCCATCCACTGGTTTCCGAAGCCGTGGCCGTCAACGTGCTCGCGGGGATTACCGGTTCGGCGTCTGGCGGCATGTCCATTGCGCTGGAAGTGATGGGAAAACAGTACCTGGAGCTGGCGCAGGCGGCCGGCATCAGTCCGGAGCTTCTGCACCGGATCGCCTCGATGGCTTCCGGCGGGATGGATACCTTGCCGCATAACGGAGCCGTCATTACCCTGCTGGCAATCACGGGGCTGACGCACCGCCAGTCCTACAAGGACATTTTTGCGATCACTGTGTTGAAGACGCTGACTGTCTTTATTCTGGCAATCGCCGCTTCGCTTTTCGTCTAGGTCCATCCTGCAACCGGGGCGAAGTCGTTTTGGGTACCAATTGGTAAGAAGGAGTGTGTCATCGTGAACAAGCTGCTGGAAGGAAAAGTCGCACTGGTCACCGGTGCAGCAAGCGGGATCGGATATGAAATCGCCCGGACGTTTGCCCGGGAAGGAGCCAAGGTGCTGCTGCTGGACCTCAACCGGGAGGCCGTGGAAAAAGCGGCCGAGCAGCTCAGGGGCGAAGGGGGGGAAGCCCTGGGAGCAGGCTGTGACGTGACGGATGAAGGCCAGCTCAAGGCGAGCATTGAGAAGAGCGTGGAGACGTTTGGCCGGCTGGACATCCTGGTCAACAATGCGGGGATGCAGTTTGTGTCGCCGATCGAGGATTTCCCGACCGACACATTTGAGAAGCTGCTCTCCATCATGCTCACGGCGCCGTTTATCGCCATCAAGCACGCCTTTCCCGTCATGAAGCGTCAGGGACATGGGCGGATCATCAACATGGCCTCGATCAACGGACTGATCGGGTTTGCCGGGAAAGCGGCCTACAACAGCGCCAAGCACGGGGTGATCGGCCTGACCAAAGTGGCCGCTCTTGAGGGAGCCGCCCACGGCATCACTGTGAACGCGCTGTGTCCGGGGTACGTGGACACGCCGCTTGTGCAAAATCAGTTGGCCGATCTGGCAAAGACCCGCAGCGTCCCGCTGGAACGCGTGATGGAAGAAGTCATATATCCGCTCGTCCCGCAGCGGCGGCTGCTGTCTGTGCAGGAAATTGCCGAATATGCCGTCTTTCTGGCAAGTGACAAGGCCAGGGGGGTGACGGGGCAGGCCGTGGTAATTGACGGCGGGTATACGGCACAGTAAGACCGCTCGCCTTCCCGTCTGCTGCCGTCTCCACACCCGGGCCCCGGGTCCCGGGTGCCAGGCAATCATTCAGGCTGTCGACATCGTCGGCAGCCTGGTTGTTTTCCCGGAGAAAAAGCCACGCACGCTACGAGTTGGTCGCCATGATGCTGAGCGGCCCCGTTTCGCTGATAATCGGCTCCAGGTCGAACACCGAGATGGGAAACATGGGGAAGCCCACGTAATACGGCGTGATCTCGTACAGTTGAAAATAGATGACGAGCGCCTTGTCGGCCACGTAGAAATCCTGGTCGGGTCTGATCGCCTTGAACGGCTCCAGGGTGGGAATATGCCGATTGGCGATCTGTGTTTTGATGTTGTCTGACAGCACCTTGACATAGTCGCTGCCCGGTTTGAACAGGTCCCGCAGGGAAAAGACTTGCCCGGTCTGCACATCTGCTGTGAGCGACATCATATAGGTCATGCCGTGGGCCATCGGAGGCGTGTAGGCGTAGTTGTTCAGGGTGACGCTGAAGATGCCTCGCTGATTGTTTTTGATTTCGTAGCTTCCCTGCATTTCCGTCGTTCCCGGCACCTGGCTTTCATGCTGCTGGTTGATCAAATCCTGCACGTACCGCGACAAGGTTTGGTTGATGTTCTGTTCGGCCTGTCGATTGGCCAAACCGGCCACCTGCGGGTAATAAATGGTTACGTTCGGGCGGCTGATCGTGCGGGTCAGCACGGTGGTCGGCAGTTGATTCATTTCCATGGCGTTCCCGTTCCCTTCTTGAGAAATGTGATCCTGCTTTAGCCTATTCGTCAGAGGGGCCAAATGGTCATGGCAAACCGCGTTTCTGATTCGGCGGAACTACGGGCGCGTTAGAACTTTTTTCACATGTTCTCCATGATCCCAATAGAACTTGGAAGATTTTTCAGGATATAATGACAAAAGAATGTTGTATTCACCATAGCAGTAAAGGAGGAAATTATGCTTCAGACCATGTTTCAGTTGGTCCGCAACACCTTGACCAACAAAGAGGGCTTCATGATTTTTATTCTCTGGAATCATCTGTGGCTGGCCGGAATCATCGCGTATCAGGAAGACGTGAACTTCTGGAAGCTGACATCACTGGGCCTGCTGATGACACTGATTGTTTCACCGTACTACTTCATCCGCAAAGGCAGTTACGTGATTCGCTACCTGGTCGCGATCGGCTTTATGTATTACTCCATCGCATTCGACCACTTTACGTCTTATCCGGAGACGGCGTTTATTTCCTTTATCGTGCTCGGCTTCCTCGCGGCCTATCTGGACTGGAAGCTGGTCGTCTTCGCCGGGATTGTCCAGATCGCGGCAACATTTGTCGGGTTTTACACCGGTTTCTACGACATGTTCGATGAAGGTCGGACAGAAGTGAATCTGATCCTGCACCTCGTGTCTGTCGCATTGATGATCGTCGGCTTGACCTACCTGTGTCTGGCCGGACAAGCCTCGCTGAACAAAGCGGAGACGGCGAGGCGGGAAGCAGAGGAAAAAGAACAGCGGCTGGCGGAGCTTTTGGGCCACATCCGCATGGTGACGGAACAGTTGGACCGCACGTCGGAGCACGTGCATGAGCACGCGGAGACGACCAAGCGGAATACGGACGAGATGATGGTTGCGTTCCGCGAAGTGGCCACGGGGATGGAGGCGCAGGCCAACTCCACGGTGAAGATCGAGGAGGAAGTCCAGTCGATCGACCACGAGATCGTGGCGGTCAACGAACAGGCCAACGCGATGAAGGCGGAGGCCGATCAGAACAACCGCCGCCTCACCGAGAGCATCGGCATGATGAACGAGCTGTCGCATCAGATGGAGCAGATCGTGCAGGCGGTCAATGTGGCCTCGTCCACCATCCGCGAGCTGAATCGGCAGGCCAACCGGGTGGAGGAGATCGTGCAGACGATCAACCAGATTGCGACCCAGACCAACCTGCTGGCGCTCAACGCGGCGATCGAATCGGCCCGGGCCGGGGAACACGGACGCGGCTTTGCCGTGGTGGCCGACGAGGTGCGAAAACTGGCCGAACAAAGCGCTACCGCTACCCAGGAGATTGCCGAAATCCTGCAGTCGCTGCACAAGGAGAGCGAAAACGCCGTGCGCCACATGAGCAACGGGGAATCGTCGGTGGCCAAGGGACAGGAGCTGGCCGTCCAGACTGTCACCTCGATCGAGACGGTTCGGGCCGGAATGGAATCGTTCCTGCAGGCCGTCGAGCACGTGCGCTCCAGCATGGACAGGGTAAAGCTGCGCTCCGGTGAAGTGGCCGCCGAGATGTCGACGATTACGGCTGTGACGGAACAATCGGTGGCCAATCTGGAAGAGCTGTTTGCCACGGCGGAAAATCAGCATCAAAAGGTGCGGGAAATCACGGAAGAACTGGGCGAACTGAACGCGCTGTCGCGCAGATTGCAGCAGTCGTTTCGAGACCAACAAACATAATGTTTTGAAATGACAAAAAAATCATTTGCAATGTGAGAACCTTTTGCTAGAATTAGAGACATTACAACTGGATAGCGGATTCACCTTACCTTATCAAGAGAGGCGGAGGGACTGGCCCGATGAAGCCCGGCAACCACTGTACCCCGGTACAGAAAGGTGCCAATTCCTGCAAAACCCTCGGGTTTTGACAGATGAGGAAGAGGTTGGCGCAACTTGGCAAACTCTTCCTCTAGGAAGAGTTTTTTTCATACCATCATCAGGTGCGCCTTCCTGGGAAAAGGGGGAATATATCGAACGTTTATGGTGTATGTTTAATAAAATATTCGTGTTTTGCCTTGAAACTTTCGAAAAAAACCCGTAAATTACCGGTATGGGAGTTAAAAAACTTTTTTACTAGATAGGAGAGAACAGCATGAAAAAGTACCTGTTGGCATTGACGACGTTTGCCGTACTGTTGGCCGGATGTGCGGCGGGAGGCGGTGCACCGGAGGGACAAGCCGGCGGCCATGAAGGCGGCGAGAAGAAGCGGGTCGCGCTGATCTTGCCGGAGAAGATCGGGGTCAACCCGTTTTTCCAGCAGATGGACGAGGGTGCCAAGAAAGCGGCGCAGGAATTTGGTGTCGACGTCAAAACCATCGAGTCGACCGACCATTTCGCCATCGAGGAGAACATCCGCGCGGCCGTGGCCGAGCAATACGATTTGATCATTACGTCGTCGTTTGAATCGGAGGATGCGCTGAAAAAAGTGGCGGCGGAAAACCCGGACCGCGTGTTTGCCATCATCGATACTGTCGTGGACTTGCCCAATGTCAGCAGCGTGGTATTTCGCGAACATGAAGCCTCCTATCTGATGGGAGCAGCTGCCGGCCTGGCGACCAAGACCAACAAGGTGGGGATCGTCGCGGCGATGGACATTCCGCTTTTGAAAAAGTGGACGGTCGGCTTCCAGGAGGGACTGAAGGCGACCAATCCGAACGCAGAGGTCTTCGTCAACT
Organism: Brevibacillus sp. MCWH; assembly: GCF_013096935.1. Classification (NCBI taxonomy): domain Bacteria; kingdom Bacillati; phylum Bacillota; class Bacilli; order Caryophanales; family Paenibacillaceae; genus Brevibacillus; species Brevibacillus sp. MCWH. The sequence goes on from NZ_SDLF01000001.1 coordinate 133,528, forward strand.
ACGTCGGCAGCTTTAATGACCCGGCGAAAGCCAAGGAGCTGGCCCTGCTGCAGGCAAACAAGGGAGCAGACTTTGTCTACGGAGCTGCTGCTGTCGGCGACCTTGGCGTGTTTGAAGCAGCCAAGGAAAAGGGCTTCTACACCTCCGGCCAGGACGTCGACCGCACCGGCATCGATCCGGAACACATCGTCCTGTCCCAGTTGAAAGGGACCGACACGGCCGCCTATGAAACGGTAAAGGCGTTTGTAAACGGCAGCTTGAAACCGGGCGTGCAGACGTACGGCCTGAAGGAAGACGGCGTCGGCGTCACCTACGTCACGCGCGAAAGCGAGACGCCGCTGCATCCGTTCATCGGTGAGGAGGTCATCAACAAGGTGAAAGCGATCAGGGATGAGATCGTGGCGGGTACGCGCAAGGTGCCTGATCCGCTGCAGCAGTAAACGAGACGGCGACCGACTACTGCGGTAGTCGGTTTCCTGTTGAATGGGACCAACAGGAAAAAGGAGGGAAGAGCGGGATGACGTACCGTCTGGAAATGCGCAACATGACGAAAAGATACGGCGATTTTACGGCCAACGACAACGTATCGTTCACGCTGGGGGCTGGCGAGGTCCACGCCATCGTCGGGGAGAACGGCGCCGGCAAAACCACGTTGATGCGGATGCTGTACGGCATGGAACAGCCGACGTCCGGGGAGATCGTGCTAAACGGCCGTCCGGTGGTCTTTCGCGGCCCCGACGACGCGATCCGACACGGCATCGGGATGGTGCACCAGCACTTCATGCTGTTTCCCGATTTCAGCGTAATGGAGAACATCGTCATCGGCTATGAACCGCAGCGTGCCGGCCTGTTCCGGCGCAAGGATGCGGTGGAGGCGGTGCGGGCCCTCAGTGAGCGCTACCGCATCCCGATTGACGTGACCGCCCGTGTATCGCAATGCTCGGTCGGGGAGCAGCAGCGCGTGGAAATTCTCAAGGTGCTGTACCAGGGAGCGGACATCATCGTACTGGACGAGCCGACCGCTGTCCTGACACCGCTGGAGGTAAAGGAACTGCTGCAGACGATTCGCCACCTGGCGGAGAGCGGCAAGAGCGTCATCCTGATCACGCACAAGCTCAAGGAAGTGATGGAGGTGGCCGACCGAATCACCGTGCTGCGCGGCGGCCGGGTGACCGGGACCGTTTCCCGGCAGGAGACCAGCGTGGACGAACTGGCCCGGCTGATGGTGGGCCGTGACCTGCAGCCGTTGAGTGAGCGGGTGAGCCTGGACGGCAGGCCCCTCCTGCAGGTGGAAAACCTGACCGTTTCCGACCGGCAGACGATCGTGGACAGCGTTACATTTACCGTGCACCACGGGGAAATCGTCGGAATCGCCGGGGTCTCGGGCAACGGCCAGTCGGAACTGCTGCAAGCCATCACCGGACTGCGGCCGGTCACGGCGGGCAGGGTGCTGCTGGGCGGAAAGGACGTCACCAACCGTCCTGTGGCAGCCATACGTGAAGCGGGAGTGGCCCATGTCCCGGAAGACCGCTACCTGTGGGGAACGGCCAAGCAGGAGAGCGTGGAGGAAAACGCCTTGATGGGCTACCAGCGCAAACCGGCGTTCAGCCGTCGCGGCGTCATTTTGCGGGACGCGTTTCGCCGCGTGGTGGAGCAGTGGGTGGAGCGTTTTGCCATTAAGACCGGTTCCCGGCACCTGCAGGAGCAGGCGGGCAACCTGTCCGGCGGCAATCTGCAAAAACTGATCGTCGCCCGCGAGCTGGGGCAACAGACGACGCTGTTGGTCGCTGCCGAGCCGACGCGCGGCGTGGACATCGGGGCGATGGAACACATCCACCAGGCGCTGATCGAAAAGCGAAACAGCGGCGATGGAATCCTGCTCGTCTCGTCGGAGCTGTCGGAGATTCTGGCGCTGTCTGACAGAATTCTGGTCATGTACAAGGGACGAATCGTCGGCGAACTGAAGCGGTCGGAGGCGACGGAAGAGAAAATCAGCGTGTTGATGGCAGGAGGAAGCATCCATGGAAGCGGTCAAAAAGCTGTGTAAACCGCTGGTCCAGCCGCTGTTGGCGGTGGTGATCGGCTTGTTGACGGGAGCAGTCGTCATCAGCGCGGTAGGCGAATCGATCCTGGATACCTACCAGCAGATGTGGAAAGGAGCGTTTGGGAGCTACTACTCCTTTGCCTCCACATTGGCCCGGTCCACCCCGATCATGCTGATCGGGCTGGGGCTGTCGCTGGCGTTTCGCGCCGGGGTGTTTAATCTGGGCGCCGAGGGGCAGATGGTGCTGGGGGCGATCTGCGCGACGCTGGTCGGACTGTACCTGCCCGGTCCCGGACTGGTGAAAATGCTGGCCGCGCTGGCGGCCGGTGTGGCCGCAGGCGGTCTCTGGTCGCTTTTGGCCGGGTACATGGAGGCGAAGTTTCGCGTCCAACTGCTCATCACCACTCTGCTGCTCAACTACATCGCCGTCCTGTTTGCCGGGTATTTGGTGAGTGAACCGTTTCAGGACAAGACAGGCTCGGCAGCGCTGGCTCAGACGTCCATGCTGGAAAAGAGCGTCTGGCTGCCCAAGCTGTTTGCCGGCATGAGCGTACACGCCGGCTTTCTGATGGCGTTGGCTGCTGCTCTGGCGTTGTTCTGGATCGTTCGGTTCACCCCGTTTGGCTACGAGGTGAAGATGCTCGGACACAATCCGTTGTTTGCCCAATACGGCGGGATTGACAAGGATCGGGTGATGCTTGTGGCGATGTTTGCCAGCGGAGGATTGGCCGGGCTGGCCGGCACCGTGGAAGTGCTGGGGGCGCATTACCGGTACGTCGACGGCGCGTTGACCGTCCCCGGGTATGCCTGGACGGGCCTGATGGCCACGCTGCTGGCCAATTCCCACCCGATCGGCGTCGTGTTTACCTCGATACTGCTGGCCGCCCTGCAGACGGGTGCGATGGGCGTGGAGCGCAACACCGAGGTGCCGCTGGAGTTGGCCAGCGTCATCCAGGCCGTGCTGATTCTGTTTATCTCCGCCAAAATCAGTCATGACTGGTGGAAAAACCGCAAGAGCAAGAGGAGGGAGTCGCATGGAGTTGTTTGATGGAGCACTTGTCAGTTCCACCATCCGGATGGTGACTCCGATCCTCCTGGCGGCACTGGGCGGCGCGCTGTGCGCCCGGGTGGGCATCTTCAACGTCGGGCTGGAGGGGCTGGTGCTGGTCGGAGCGTTTTCCGCCATCGTCGGCAATCACTTTACCGGCAGCCTGCCGCTGGCTGTGCTGTTTGCCGCCGCCGTCACCGTGCTGTTTTCGCTGTTGTTTGCCTACATGACGATCGGACTGAAGGCAAATGAAATCATCGTCGGCGTGGCGATCAATTTCCTCGCGCTGGGGTTGACCACGTTTGCGCTGCGCGCCGTCTTCGGCGTGAAAGGGGCGTTTTACGACAAGGACATGGCCGGGCTGCCGCAGTGGCGGATTCCCTGGGTGGCAGACATCCCCGTGCTGGGGGACATCCTGTCGGGGCATTCGCCGCTGGTCTACGCGGCCTTTTTGGCGGCGGTGCTGCTGCACCTGTTCTTTGCCCACACCGTGACCGGCTTCCGTGTGCTGGCGGCCGGGATGAATCCGGTAGCGGCCCGCAGCCTTGGCCTGAAGGTGACGCGCCTGCAGGTGCTGGCCGTGGTGTTGTGCGGCGTTCTCTGCGGCATGGCCGGGGCCCAGTTATCGCTTGGGCAGGTGACCATGTTTACCGAAGGCATGACGGCGGGGCGCGGCTTTATCGCGCTGGTGGCAATGATGTTGGGGCAGTCTCACCCGTTGGGCATTCTCGCCTCCAGCCTGCTGTTCGGATTGATGGACGCGCTCAGTATCCGGCTGCAGGGCTTTTCGCTGCCGACGCAGTTTACCGCGATGCTGCCCTATGTACTGACGATTGCGGCGATGTTCTTCCTCAAGGACAAGGGCACAGCCGCAAGCACCGCCAGCCAGCAGAGTGCCCGCTAGACAAAAGACGGACTGACCTGGGAGGAAACGGGAAGATGAACAAGGCAGAGCGGATCAAACGGATGAGGGTGCCCGCGGTCGATCCGGCCCTGGCTCGGCGGCTGCCGCCGGGACAGGTGCTGACGGAGCGGTTTCCGATCCTGCATGAGGGGGAGGTGCCTGTCTACGACCTGGAGACGTGGACGCTGCGGGTCTTCGGGGAAGTCGATCGGGAGGTAACGCTCTCGTATGCCGACATCATGGCGATGCCGCAGACGACGATCACCTGTGACATTCACTGCGTCACCCGCTGGTCCCGGTTTGACAACCGGTTTACCGGCGTTCGTTTCCGCGACTTCCTGGCAGCGGCCGGTGTCACACCGCGGGGCAGGTATGTGATGCTGCACGGCGATTACGGCTATACGGCAAACGCGGCGCTGGCCGACCTGGAACGAGACGACGTGCTGCTGGCCCACTCCTTTGACGGAGCGCCGCTGACGGACAAGCACGGTTGGCCGCTAAGGCTGATCGTGCCGCACCTCTACTTTTGGAAGAGCGTGAAATGGCTGCGCGGAATCGAATTCATGAACGAAAACAACCCTGGCTTCTGGGAGCAAAACGGTTTTCATCTGAACGGAGACCCGTTTCGCGAAGAGCGTTTCTCCGGCGAAGCCCTGCCGATTCCGGAAGACGAATGGGAGAAAAAGGAGTTTGATTGATGATGCTGCCCAATCTGAAAATTGACCCGGAAAACCTGCCAAAGCGCGCGATCGTCTGCGGCGATCCGAAGCGGGCAGCCCGCATTGCCGCCCTGCTGGACGAGAGCAAGGCGATCGGGGAAAACCGGGAATACCACAGTTATGCGGGAACGTGGAACGGCACGGCGGTGGCCGTCGTCAGCCACGGCGTCGGCTCGCCGGGGGCGGCCGTCTGTTTTGAAGAGCTGGCCAAAGGCGGCGTGAAGACCATCATCCGTGTCGGAACGGCCGGTTCCTACCAAAAAACGATCGAACCCGGCAGCCTGGTGATCAGCACGGCGGCTGTCCGCCGGGACGGACTGACCAGCCAATTGGTGCCGCCGGGTTTCCCGGCCGTGGCCGACCGCCGCGTCGTCGATGCGCTGGCCGCCGTAGCCGCGAAGCGCGATACGGGACTCCATGTGGCCGAGGGCGTGACACTGACGATGGACATGTTTTACAGCGGCGTGGTGGAGTTTCCGCACAAGCTGTACCAACAGGCGGGCGTGCTGGCCGTGGAGATGGAGAATGCGGCCCTGTTCGTGATTGCTGCGCTCCGAGGCATGCGTGCCGGTTCCATCCTGGCGATCGATGGGTACGCCGACGCTGATCTGTTGGAAACGTACAACCCTCATACGGAGACCACGGCCAAAGCGATTGAGGCAGAAGCGCGCATCGCGCTGGATGCGATCGTGGCGGTGGAGAATTGAGTGAAATAAACAGCCCCGATATGAAACGCCCAAATGCGAGATTCGGGCCATGCTGAAAGCGGCCGGATTGAATCCCGACGGTCCAAAGACATGGGAGGAACTGCGCCAGTACGCCAAGGCCCTGACCAAAAAAGAGGGGGGCAAGACGAAGACCTACGGCTTCTCCACGCCGATCGACATCTGGTTCTACGAAGCGCTGGTCTTTGAGAGCGGCGGAAATATCCTGAGCGAAGACGGCAAGAGCGTGGCGCTCGACAACGAAGCGGGAAAGGCGCCGTTGGAGTTCTGGATCAGCCTGCTGAAGGAAGGGGTGATGAAGGCTCCGCCGGGCGAAAAATACAACGCCTGGGACGTGGCCAAGCAGGATTTCCTCAACCAGCAGGTGGCCATGATTTTTACATCGACCGGAGACCTGCACGCGCTCAAGGAGAGCGCCGCGTTTGAAGTAGGGGCGGCGTTCCTGCCGGCCAATAAGGATTATGGGGTGCCGACTGGCGGCGCCAACCTGGTGATGCTGGCCAAGTCTTCGGATCAGGAGAAAAAGGCGGCATGGGAATTTATCAAATGGATGACGGATACGCCGCAGACAATACGTTGGTCGCTGGAAACCGGGTACATGCCGGTGACGAAGGAAGCGGTCGAGTCGGACGAGATGAAAGCAGCATACCAGAAAGAGCCAAACTTTCAGGTGGCGGTCAAACAATTGGAGTACGCCCAACCGCGTCCGATGGTTCCCGGCTATAAGGAACTGCAGGAAGTCATCATGACGGAGATTCAGCGGGCGGTGCTGAACCAGGCGACCGTGGACGAGGCGATTGCCAAGGTTGTGGAAAAAGGCGAGAAATTGCTGAAAAAGTAATGAGGTGATGTTGCATGAACGTTTGCATGGCGCATCGCGGCTGGTCGGGCAAGGCGCCCGAAAACACCATGAAGGCGATTGAGCTTGCGCTGGCGGAACCGGCCATTGGCGCGATTGAGGTGGACGTGCAGCTTTCCAGGGATGGCGTGCCGGTTCTGTTCCACGATTTTTCACTGGAGCGGACGACGAATGGCAGCGGACGGGTGCAGGATCTGACGCTGGCGGAACTGCGGGAGCTTGATGCAGGGAGCTGGTTTGATGAGCGCTTTGCCGGCGAACCGATTCCCATGCTGGAAGAGGTGCTGGCTGCCGTGAAGGGACGATGCACACTGAACATTGAGCTGAAAACGGTGGCCGACATGCATCCCGGACTGGCGGAACGCGTGCTGACGCTGCTGGATCGGCACGGGATGAAGCAGGATGTGTACCTCACCTCGTTTGACCACGAGCTCATCCGGCAGGTGCGGCAGCTGGACACTGACGACAAGACCGGGCTGATCGTCTACGGACGACCGATCATGATCCTGGAACAACTGCGGCAGGCGGGAGCGGATGTGCTCTCCATGTCCTATCCGTTTCTCACCCGGGAATTGGCCTGCGAGGCAATCAATGAGGGGGTTGGCGTCATCGCCTGGACGGTGGACGACCCGGACGCAATCCGCACGATTATGGAGTGGCATCCGCAGGTGCAAATCTGCACCAACCATCCGGACCGCTTGCTGGCCCTTCGCTGAGCGCACTATAACTACAACAGCGGCTGTGAGGACACTCCCTCGTGGCCGCTGTTTCATTCGGTACAGCCGGCAGCAAAAAAGGCACCGCAAAACGGGTGCCTTTTTGTTGTGCTTATATCTTGAAGCGTTTGACGTGAGCCTGCAGCTCTTCGGCGATTCTCGCCAGCGAGCTGGCAGAAGACGTGACTTCCTCCATGGAGGCCAACTGCTCCTCGGTGGCGGCGGAGACGCTTTGCGTTCCTTCTGCGGAGCTTTCCGCCACTTCGGCAATTTGCGTGACCAACTGAACCACCTGTTCCGTACCTGCGGTCATCTGGCGGGAGTGGTCTTTTACCTTCTGAATCTGGTCGGCCGTGTGGGTCACCGAATACTGAATCTGTTCAAACGATTTGCCGGCATCGTTGACGACCTCGAGGCCGAGCGCCACTTCTTTTGTCCCTTTTTCCATGGACTGTACGGCCAGGTCCGATTCCTGCTGGATGGCCAGAATGAGCTGTTCGATCTGTTGAGCGGATTGGGCCGATTGTTCCGCCAGTTTGCGGACTTCGTTGGCCACGACGGCAAATCCCCGTCCCTGTTCCCCGGCACGCGCTGCTTCGATGGCGGCATTAAGCGACAACAGGTTGGTCTGCTCGGCAATGTCGGTGATGACCTGGACAATTTGACCGATCTCCTGGGAACTTTCCCCCAGCCGTTTGACGATAAGGGCGATCTGGTTGACCGTCTCGTTGATGGACTGCATTTGTTTCGCGACGGTTTGGATGGTCTGGTTGCCGTCGATCGCGATTTGCGAAGCCCTGAGGGCAGAATCTGCGGCGTTTTCCGCATTGGTGGCAATTTGCTGAACACCGGAGGACACGTCCTGGATCGCGCGGACGCTTTCCTCCACGCTTTGCACTTGCCGTTCTGCGCCGTACGCGACTTCCTGGATGGTCGTTGCAATCTGCTCGGTGGCCTTGCTTGTGTGCTCGGCGTTTACGGTCAGTTGCTCTGCGGACGCTGCCAAATTTTCAGCGCTGGCGTTCATCTGCTGGATGATGGTGCGCAGATTATCCACCATGGCGTTTACGGCCTGGGACAGTTGGCCAATTTCATCCTGCGTGCGGATGCGGAGCGGCTCCACCGTCAGTTCTCCATCGGAGATGCGTTTGGTCACGCTGGCCACTTCCATGATCGGTCGTGTGATCCGCAGCGACACGGCGAATGCAAGTGCGATTACGAGAACGCTGACGATGAGAACGATGACAGCGATGTTGGTGTTGAGAGCGGACACAGCCGACGTAATGGATTGGACCGGGATATGCAGGAACAATCCGTAGTTTGTCGTTGCAATGGGCGCATAGGCAACCATGTACTCGCTGCCGGCGTCCGTGTAGGTATAGGAGGCTGTCTCGCTGCCGCCATGTTTGAGGAACTCGGCCAACCCCTGCGGCAGGCCGGCTTCTTCCACTGCTTTGCCGATCAGCTCTTCGTTGGGATGGGCTTGAATCAGCCCTTTGTTGTCAACGAGAATGGCGTATCCGCCGTTGCCAAGGTTGAGATGTTGCAGAAAGGTTTCGGTAAACTGGTCAACGTTGACGAGACCGGTCAGTACGCCAAGAATTTGGCCGTTTTGGTTTTTGACGGGAGAGGCGACGACAATGGAGCGTTTGCCAGTCGTCTTGGCAATCACGATGTCGGAGTAACTGGCTTTTCCGGCCATTCCTTCCTTGAAAAACGGCCGTTCGGACAAGTCGATGCCGACGCTTGTCGGAAACGTGTCGGCCGATACTTTTCCGTCTGGAGAGATGAAGGTGTTGCCGTCAAATATCTTCATTTCCTCGGTAAACGAGCGGATGAACAGGTTTTTCGCGGCAGCGTCCGTCGATTGAATATCCGATGAACGGGCCAGCACCTGAATCTCCGTCATCCGTCTGTCCAGGTATTGATCCATCGCGACGGCGGTGCTTTTGGCGAGGTCGATGTAGGACTGCCGTTGTTTGTCCGTGATGATTTCCGAGCTGCTGGTGGTGATATACAGGGAGGTGCCGATGAGTGGTATGATCGCTACGACAAGAAACCAAACAATCAGTTTGTTTCGAAGTTTGCCGAAGACAAACACGAGGGAATTCCTCCTTTTGTGATCAGGCCTATATGAACGCCTGAAGCGTAACAGCATTCAGACTGCCGGGAATGCTCCCGGCAGTCTGGAGTGAATCAATATCCCATTGCTGCACCTTCGCCGCGCGGATCGGCGCCGCCAAACTTCACGTTGGTGACGGGATCGATCAGAATCGCTCCGGATTGGCCCATTTGATCGGTGTAGGCGTCTTCCAGTTTTTCAACCGGGTGACCGCGTTTGATCAGTTCGTCCAGAACGTCTTGCGGAATTCGGCTTTCGACCTTGAGGTTGTTGGAAGAAGCACCCCAGTTGCGTCCGTGCAGCCATCTTGGCGCTTCGATCGCGTCCTGTACGCTGAAGCCAAAATCGACAATGCGGGTCACCAGAGCGGCCTGGGTCTGAGGCTGTCCTTCTCCGCCTTGGGTTCCGTAGAGGAGGTAAGGCTTGTCGCCCTTAAACAGCATCGCCGGATTGATGGTGTTGAAGGAGCGTTTGCCCGGCTCCAGGTGGTTGATGTGGTTCGGATCCAGGGAGAAGTAGCTGCCGCGGTTTTGCAACATGATGCCGGTGCCTTTGGCCACGATGCCGGAGCCCCAGTCGAAGTAGTGGCTTTGAATCATCGAAACGGCGTTGCCATCCTTGTCGACGACGCCGAGCCATACAGTGTCCCCTTTTGGATCGAGCGGCTCCACCGTTTGGGCTGCCTGTTTCATGTCGATCCGCTTGGCCAGTTCTTGACCGTGCTCTTTGGACAGCAGGTAGTCTACCGGAATGTCGGCAAACTCGGGGTCGGTCAGCCATTTGTCACGGTCGGCAAAGGCTTGCTTGGTGGCTTCCACAATCACATGGTAGTAATCGGGAGTGCCTTCGCCCAAGCTCTTCACATCGAAGTTGTTCAGGATGTTGAGAATGGAGAGCGAGGCCATTCCTTGCGAGTTGGGCGGTACGTTGTACGCCTTGTACCCGCGATAGTCAACGGAAATCGGTTTTGCCCACGTAGCGGTGTGTTTTTCAAAGTCTTTCAGGGTGAGCAAGCCGCCGTTTTTCTGCATGTCTTCGACGATTTTCTTGGCGATTTCGCCTTTGTAGAATCCGTCGGCCCCTTTTTTGGCGATGATTTTCAAGGATTCCGCCAGGTCTTTCTGCTTCAGGATTTCGCCAGCCTGATACGGTTCGCCGTTGGGTTTCAGGTAGATTTTGCGGAACTCTTCAAAGCGCTGCAGATTTTTCAGATCGTTGTCGGTCGGATCGGTCGCGTACTTGGTCCAGTACACCTGGTTGGGGGAGACGGGATAGCCTTTTTCCGCGTACTCGATCGCCGGCTCCAGCAGTTTGCTCCACGGAATCTTGCTGCCGCTCATTTCCTTGCGAGCGTAGTTGTACGCTTCCCACCAGCCGGAAACGACTCCGGGGACGGTGTTGGCGGCCAGATAACCGCGGGACGGGATTTTCTCGTATCCTTTGCTCTTGTAGAACTCAATGGTCGCTTTCTCCCCGGCACGGCCGCTGCCGTTCAGGGCGCGCAGTTCTTTCGTTTTTGCGTTGTAGATCAGCCAGAAGTTGTCCCCGCCGATGCTGGTGTAATGAGGATAGACGACGGTCAGTGTGGAAGCCGCAGCGATCGCGGCATCGACCGCGTTACCGCCTTCCTGCAGCGTCTTCAGTGCAGCGGCGGTAGCCAGGTAGTGCGGAGTGGTAACCATGCCATTCGGCGACATGGAAGTTGGACGGTGTGCAGCATTGCCCGCAGGTGTGAAGGCGGACAGGCTTAAAACGCCGGCAAGTCCCAGGGCGCCTAGTTTTTTCCAGAACCTTTTCACAGTCGTTCCTCCTTTGGTCTAGTTGTAAAAGCAAGTTGTGCTGGATGGTACGTAGCTCTGGCGCCTCACCTCCCCCCTATGGACTGCAACCGCCTGCTTACACAAAAAAGACCGATGACATAGGATCATCGGTTTGTCCTACATCAATACTTCGGTAACTGGCTGGCGTGTCCGCTCATGGCGGAGGTAGCCCCTGTAGCTTTGCGTCGCCGGGTTTCCCCGGGTTTGCCGTTTCGATATCAATGCGTGGTCGTAAATTTTCAAAATGCGTAAAATGAGACCATCTTCATTCGTCTCGCGGTGCAGGCAGTCCAATGGACTTGGGAAAATCACATTTCTATTTCATTAGATCGGTAAATTCGTCCCGATGTTTAAGGGGAAATTAAAAAAATCTGCGGATTTTGTGACTATGGTCCGATGTCCCTGCACTTGGCGGAGGATGTTTTTCGTGCGCGCACCTTTCTGCGCACATCCAAGCTGCTGAATTCAATAATGAACATCGGCTGCGGCCGTCAACAGCGACGGCATGTGCCCCATTGTGGTAAGGCGGGACGAGGCACGGCCCGATTTGTTGAACTCTCGATGCGGAATCAGTATTATTGATTGTAAAGGTGAAGTGAAAGGTTGATTCAATTGGAAAACAAGTCGGCAACATCCAATTTTATCCGCAGCATCGTCATTGAGGATTTGCAGGCGGGACGAGTGAAAGAAGTCGTGACCCGTTTCCCTCCGGAACCGAACGGGTATCTCCATATCGGTCATGCCAAATCCATCTGCCTGAATTTTGAGCTGGCTGACGAATTCAATGGCAGAACCAACCTGCGCTTTGACGACACCAATCCGCTGAAAGAAGACACCGAGTACGTGGAAGCGATCAAGGAAGACGTCAAATGGCTGGGTTTTGAGTGGGATGGTCTTCATTTCGCATCCGACTACTTTGAGGAAATGTACAATCGCGCGGTGTTGCTGATCAAAAAAGGCAAGGCGTACGTCGACGACCTCTCCGCGGAGGAGATCCGCAAAACGCGGGGGACGCTGACAGAGCCGGGCACGGAGAGTCCGTACCGCAACCGTTCGGTGGAGGAAAACCTGGACCTGTTCCAGCGGATGCGCAACGGCGAGTTCAAGGACGGCGAAAAAGTATTGCGCGCCAAAATCGACATGAGTTCGCCGAACATCAACCTGCGCGACCCCGTGCTCTATCGGATCGCCCATGCCACCCATCACAACACCGGAGACAAGTGGTGCATCTACCCGATGTACGACTTTGCCCACCCGCTGGAAGACGCCATCGAGGGCGTGACCCACTCGCTGTGCTCGCTCGAGTTTGAAGATCACCGTCCGCTTTACGACTGGGTCGTACGCGAATGCGAGATGGAGCACGTGCCGCGGCAGTATGAATTTGCCCGTTTGAACATGACCAATACGGTGATGAGCAAACGCAAGCTGAAATTGCTGGTGGACGAAAAAATCGTGGACGGTTGGGACGACCCGCGGATGCCCACCATCGCCGGTCTGCGCCGCCGCGGCTACACGCCGGAAGCGATTCGGGCGTTTGCGCGGGAAATCGGCGTCTCCCGCAGCAACAGCGTGGTGGATGCGAAGATGCTGGAGCATTTCATCCGCGAAGACCTGAAGCTGAAGGCGCCGCGCACGATGGCCGTGCTGCGCCCGCTGAAAGTGGTCATTACCAACTATCCGGAAGGCCAAGTGGAGATGCTGGACGCGGAAAACAACCCGGAAAATCCCGAGATGGGCATCAGGCAAATCCCGTTTTCCCGCGAGATTTACATCGAGCAGGATGACTTCATGGAAAATCCGCCGAGCAAGTACTTCCGCCTGTTCCCGGGCAACGAAGTGCGGCTGAAGCACGCCTACTTCATCAAGTGCCACGACGTGATCAAGGACGAACAGGGGAACGTGGTGGAACTGCACTGTACGTACGACCCGGAAACGAAGAGCGGCACCGGGTTCACCGGCCGGAAAGTGAAGGGGACGATCCACTGGGTGGACGCCAAACACGCCGTTCCGGCGGAGTTCCGCCTGTATGAACCGCTCATTCTGGACGGGCAGGAAGACGGCGATTCGTTCTTGGACAACATCAATCCCAATTCGCTGGAAACGCTGCACGGTTTTGTCGAGCCCAACCTGAAGGACTGCAAGCCGCACGACAAGTTCCAGTTCTTCCGCCACGGCTACTTCAACGTCGATCCAAAGTATACGACTCCGGACAAACTGGTGTTCAACCGGATTGTCTCGCTGAAAAGTTCGTTTGAACTGCCGAAGAAGGGATAAATTCGCGCATACATGGAAAAGCTGTTAACACGGTTAACAGCTTTTTTCATATTCTTGGGGACCCCCGCCGGGTGCTGCATGAGCACACCTGAGCGGGGGATTTTTTTGAGAGGGGCGGCCGGATATGCTCGATTCCGGTCACAATTTTAAAGAAAAAATGTCATTTGGACGGCAGGATTTCCCATGGAATATATTGAAAAATTACACAGATGATATATTGGTTGTACAACCAATCAAAATGAATGGTGATCTGGAATGAAACCAAAAGCAGGTAATACGCGAGCCCAATTAATTGAAGCGGCTTACAAGGTTCTTGCCGAAAAGGGATACGAAAACAGTTCCGTTAAGGACATTGCTCGTGAGGCAGGCGTGTCGCCCGGCTTGGTGCACTACCATTTTGCAAACAAGGAAGACCTTTTGGTGTCTGTTGTCAAAGAAGCAGCCAATGAGTACTGCCAACAGATGAGAAAGTTACGGAAGACAGTTGCGGAAGACAAACTTGCCGACGCTGCGCTGGCGGAGTCTTTGGAGCGAATAAAGAGCAATGCCGATTGGTACAAGCTGCGATATGAATTGTATGTGCTTGGCTTGCGAAATCCCGCGATTCAGTCCGGGGTGAAAGAGCTTATCGCAAGGGGAAGGGAGGGAATCGAAGAAACAATCCAAGCGGTGGCAGGAAAAACGCTGCCAAATGGGGCTGAGATGTCCGCCATTTTGTTCGCCTGTTTCGAAGGGCTCGCCTTGCAGTCTTTCGTTGATTCGGAGTTTGACCTGGAAGGCGCTTACCAATTCCTTGGTCAAATGGTCGAACAATTCTTGCAATCGCAATCGGAACGTGAGCGGACGTGACAGTGCGCGTACCGCGCGAGGATTGAAAGGTATGTGTGTGGTGTCAATAGAGCCGTTGTTATCTGTATTGGTTGGTCATACAACCAAAAAATTATGGGGGTGTTTTCATGTTGAATCTGGTTCTGGCCGCAATGGAACGATTGGCACTGACAGTGATCGTGGGCGGAGGCGTTGTCATGGCCGCCGGTGTCCGTCCTCTCTTACTGTCCATTTTGGCAAAGCCGGGACAACCCGATTTGGCTGAAACCGTTGAGGGGCTCTCAATCAACGCGTGGAACCGATACAACCGATTTGCCTTGTGGGCGGCCATTGTCGTGGCGGTCGTTGATCTCGTGCGTATTGTTACGGGGCTGGCTTTTTCCTGGTGGCATGTTGGCCTGATCCTTACAATCTTTGTGGCTTTGCTTGGAAAGTTATTGATCGATCAGACACTGAAAACGCGGCTTAATGAGGCTGGCGCTGAAGCTGTCGGCAGTGCCGAGCAGCGTGCCGGACACCGGCGGGTTGAGTTTCTCTCGGTCGTCATTCTTGTTTTGGCTGTGTTGTTGGTCATCCTGCCGTTCTGACGGAGGTATCCAGATGAATGTGTTGATTGTCTACGCACACCCGAACCCGAAGAGTTTGAATGCCGCCATTTTGAAGGAAGTGGAGCGCGGCCTGCAAGAGGCCGGCTACCAGTATACGGTTATCGATCTATACCAGGACAACTTTCAGCCGGTTCTGGTGTACAATGACAGCATCCGGCGCAGCGAACTCAAGAACGATCCGGAAACGGCGCGTTATCGTGAGCTGGTGCGGCAGGCCGATCATCTCATCTTCATTTATCCCGTTTGGTGGTATGGTGTCCCGGCGATTCTTAAGGGCTTCTTTGATCGCTTGTTTGTTTCGGGATTCGCCTATCACTACGAGGGGATGGTGCCAAAGGGATTGCTCAGCGGAAAATCGGCATGGGTGTTCTATACGATTGACTCTCCCGGATGGTATGTCAGACTGGTTCGCCGCAGTGTCGAATGGAAGATTATGAGAGATGCGATCCTCGCGTTTTGCGGAATACGAAAGGTCAAGAGATTCATGTTTGCCGGCGTCAAGAGGAGCAGCCAAAAGCGGCGTCAAAAATGGCTGGAATCCGTCTATCATCAGGTGCGTTTTGGACTCAGGGAATCATGATGAAGATTCGGTTATCCCGTTGGGTCGATACCCGGGCGAATGGCAAGGAAAACAGGTGGCACAAGTCTCACTTCTTCGAAACACCCAGATGTTTACCCCTCCCCTTAGCGTTTTGAAGCGGACGCTATCGACTTATTGCTGGTCGTCAAGAGAGCGAGCGGGCACCATCACACATGACACCACGGGCTTTGATTGCAATGCGTCGCCAAAATGAAAATGCAGGTGAAATTGCCATAAATTAGTGTATAATGTGTGTATAAAATTTTGACAAAAGGGGGTGGGGAACCATGAGATTTCGCGACCTTCACATCAACATCAAGGTGCGCCTGCTGACAAGGTTTTTAAGCATTTTGGTCGGTGCGACGATTTTTCCGTTTATGTCGATATACTTTACGGAAAAACTGGGGCAGGCGATCGCCGGGGTTCTCATGCTGTCAACGGTCATAACCACGGTGATTATTAGCTTCTACGGCGGATTTTTGGCCGACAGGATCGGGCGGCGAAAAGTGATGATCATGTCGCAATCGGTACTGCTAGGGGCGTACTCCGTCATGACCATCGCCAACTCCGAGTGGCTCGATTCAGCCTGGCTCACCTATGCGATGCTGCTGGTGCAAAGCGTCGGCACCGGCATGCTGTTTCCCGCCGTGGACGCCATGATCATCGACGTGACGAATCAGGAGAATCGCCGGTATGTCTACAGCTTGAACTACTGGTCGATCAACCTGGCCATGTCGATCGGTGCGCTGGGGGGCGGCTTTCTGTTTCAAACGCACCGGTTTGAATTGTTTCTGCTGTTCACCTGTGTTCATGTGTTAACGCTGATCATGTTTGTCTTGTTTATGACCGAATCGCACCAAACGAAGCGGAATGAACAGGTAAGAAACAAGGCGGTGTGGAAGGATCTGCTGCAAAGCTATCGGCTCGTGGCCAAGGATCGCACTTTTCTCTTTTTTTGTCTCGCAGTGTTGTTGGGCAACGCCCTGCTCAATCAGAAAACCTATTACATAGCTGTTCGTCTTCAGCAGGAGTTTGGCAGCCAGCTTCTGAACGTGGCGAATTGGTTTTCGCTCAAGATCGACGGGATCAGAATGGTTGGCATCATGCAGACGGAGAACACTATTTTGGTTGCCATGGGCATGTTGTTCGTGACGAAGTGGATCAAACGGTTCTCGGACAGCCTTGTGCTGCGAACAGGCGTGTTCTTGTACATGATTGGCTTCGCCGCCTTGGGAAGCAGCAACGGGCTGTGGATTCTGCTCCTGGCGGTGTTTGTCGTGACATGCGGCGAATTGTTGTTGACGCCGGTAAGCCAGTCCGTAATCGCTGATCTGGTGAACGATGAAGCGAGGGGGTCCTATATGGCGGTGTACGGACTGGTTGGTCATGGGGGAAGACTTCTGGGCGCTGGCGGCATCCTGGTCGGGGTGCTTGTGCCATCCTGGATGATGAGCGGACTCTATGTTCTGATCGGAATCTTCATGCTCTGCTTGTTTCACTACGTGTTAAAACAGCGTCAGCAAAAAAACGAGACCGACGCTGCTTCTCACAATACACCGCTCCCTGTGTAGTGCCGTAGATATGTCGGGGGAGCGCAACAGGGTGCCCTTGATTGTCCAGGGGTGCCCTGTTGCGTTTGATTGTTCCGCTGGCTGGATGTCCGGTACCCCTGCGTCGTTCGCGTGTATTCGCGCACTGGGAGAAGGGAGCGGCCAGCTCGGGGAAAGTTATCGCCGGACCCGTCTCTTTTTGATACAGTAGACAAAGGAGAAGAAAAAGCAAGGTGTGAAGGATATGGCAATATTGCACAACGATTGGGCCGAACTGCTGGCGGACGAATTTGAAAAACAGTACTACCGGCAGTTGCGGCAGTTCCTGAAGGCGGAATACCAAAGCCGCACCGTGTATCCCGACATGTACGACATTTTCAACGCGCTTCATCTGACGCCGTACCGGGAAACCAAAGTGGTGATTCTCGGTCAGGACCCGTATCACGGACCGGGACAAGCCCACGGCCTCAGCTTTTCCGTCAAACCGGGGGTTGCGCCTCCGCCATCACTGCAAAACATCTTCAAGGAACTGCAGAGCGATCTGGGCTGTGCCATCCCCAATCACGGCTATCTGGTTAGCTGGGCAAAACAGGGGGTCCTGCTGCTCAACACAGTGCTGACCGTGCGCGCGGGCAGCCCCAACTCGCACAAGGGGATGGGCTGGGAGCAGTTTACCGACCGGGTCATTGCCGTCCTAAACGAGCGGGAAACGCCGATGGTCTTTATTCTCTGGGGGCGTCACGCGCAGGAAAAAGCAGCGTTTATTGACAAGCAAAAGCATTGTGTCATTCAATCCCCGCATCCAAGCCCGTTTTCGGCCAATCGGGGCTTTTTCGGCAGCCGGCCGTTTTCCAGGGCCAACCGCTTTTTGCGGGAGCAGGGCTTGGGCGAAATCGACTGGCAGCTTCCCCTGCAGGTGGAACTGACCGCCGCAGGAGAGCAGTAAGCGAGGCGCGTTTTCGTTAATCCTTGCTGCGGATGACAAGCAGGCACCCGCTTGCGACGGAGATTGTCCCGCTGTCGGCCGTCAGCACGTTGCTGATGCCCAGCGTGTCACCGAGGCGCAGCGTCGCATGTTCCAGCGGATATTGAAATCCGGACAGGGTAATGCCGGTCACTTCCGGGGTGAGCGGCAGCAGCGAGATGTGGGGAAAGCGGCTGGGGCCGAGGGTCAGCTCGCGGTCGACGAGCATGATGTCATTGGCAGCATCGACGATCCGGCAGCGTACGCCGCTGCGCAGCCCTTTCCACAACAGGTGAACGTTGGCCAGCGTGTGATCGAAACGGGACCCCAGTGCCCCCGTCAGGACAATCTCCTGCGCGCCCTGATCCAGTGCCCAGACGAAGCCCATCTCCGTGTCGGTCATATCTTTCAAGACCGGGTCGCAGGAGCGCACTTCTTCGCTGTGCGCGCTGATCTCCGTCCACTCCTCGGGCGTGACCGAGTCAAAATCGCCGATGGACAGGCGGGGGCGAAGACCGTGGCGGATGAGAAACAGCGCTCCCCGGTCGACACCGACCAGACAGTCACCCGCCTCTACTTCCTCAAGCGCCCAGTCACCCAGATTGCCTCCTGCAAACAGGATGATTCGTGTTGGATTGCTCATGATTTTTTCCTCATTCCGTGTCGATTGCGTTTGTCATCCCCAGATCGTTTTTCCTGGGAGCAGGCCCGTCCTACCCAATCAGGGGCTCCGGGCCCGAAAACGGTTCTCTTCCACAATATCATGGACCCGCCCTGATGTGCCAATGAAGATGAGCCCATCTGCTTCACCTGCCCATAGCCGATCCTCGCGAAAGATCTTGCCGGCGGTCATCGCCTATCATGCAATACCAGTGAAAATAATTGAATGTTTTGGATTTTGTCGATTAAAATCATTTTATCAACTGCGGGAAGGTGAAGAGATGATTGTCGTCAAGCGCATGAATCAATGCACGCTGGCTGAGGTCACACTGGCGTGGAACCGGGGGTTTGAGGGCTATTTTGTTCCGGTGACGATGACGGAAGAAAGTCTGCTGCAGCGGCTGGGACGGGAGGATTACGCACCATCCCTGTCTGTGATTGCGTTTGCGGACGGGGAACCGATCGGTCTGGTCGCCAGCGGCGTTCGCACCATCAACGGGAAAAAAGCGGCCTGGAACGGAGGCACCGGCGTTGCTGCGGCGTACCGTCGGCAGGGCGTTGGACGCCGATTGATGGGGGAGACGCTGGCCCTGTACCGCAAAGCGGGCGTCGAGCTGGCGACGCTGGAAGCGTTCCGGCAAAACGAGCAGGCGATCGCCCTCTACCGGCAGTTCGGTTATGAGGTGACGGACCGGCTGCTGTTCTTGCAGCGTACCGACGCGCTGACGGATCGGCCGTTTGGCGATGTCACTTCCGCCCCCTACCGGCTGCGGCATGGCATTCCCCAGGAGGCGGCGGCGCTTTCCTTTTACGAGGCGGACGTGCCGTGGCAAAACCAGTGGCCCAGCCTTTGCGATGGAGAGGCGGTCTTCGTGGAAGACGAGAACGGCGAGACAGTCGGTTACGCCTTTTACAAACGGACGCTGGACGAGGCGGGCAAACCGACCGCTATCGTATTGCGGCAGTGTGCGTACCTGCCCGGACGGGCTGATGCGGAGGCGATCGTTCGTTTTGCGCTTGCCCATGTGTGGGGATCGCCGGAACTGGCCTGCACGCGTTCTACCTTCAACCTGCCGGCCTCCTGCAAGCTGGTGGTGAGCGTGCTGGAACAGGCCGGGTTTCAGCCCTCCGGCATCGAACAGGTATACATGATCCGTCAGATGGAGCAGGGCGGCTAGGTGATTGAGCTTCTTGTCGACATGTGAAGCGTCCTCTGTCTCGATACAGGAGACGGCAGCATGTAGACAAAGTCCGAGGCGCATGGGAGATCGGGCCCGCTCGCTCGCTTGACGCCCAGCACAGGAGCGGATGATGTCCGCTCCAAAACGCGACGCGGGCAGGGGGCAAACATCTGGGTGTTTCGCTGAAGTGAGACTTGTGCCCCCTGTTTTCCCCGCGTCTTTCGTTTTTCCGCTGAGCCGGTCGTCAAAGGAGCTCGCTTGGCCCATCACTCCATGCGGTGTACGTTGTCTTCAGCTTTGGTTTATGAATGTTCAGGCCTTCCGGACTGGATATTATGGGCATCACTTCCTTGTGGACGCTTACTACATAAACAGTTTGTCTGCAATCTGGCGTCACCTGTCTCGATACAGGACTTTTGTTTGACAAACATGACCAACGCATCTGTCAAATCGGGTAATATAGTAGAGGGGTTTCACCCTGCCATATCCGAACGACAGGAGATTGTATCATGCAGAAAGTAGAATTAATTGCCACGGCGACATTTGGCCTGGAAGCCGTGGTCGCCCAGGAAGTAAGGGCGCTGGGCTACGAAGACGTCAAGGTGGACAACGGCAAGGTGACGTTTACGGCAGACATTTCCGCGATACCGCGGGCAAATTTGTGGTTACGAACGGCGGATCGCGTGCGTCTTAAAATGGGAGAGTTTCGGGTGACGACGTTTGACGAGCTGTTTGAGAAGACCAAGGCGCTGCCCTGGTCGGACTGGCTCCCGGAAAACGCAACGTTTCCGGTGGAAGGCAAATCCGTGAAATCGACGCTGTTCAGCGTGCCCGACTGTCAGGCGATCGTGAAAAAAGCGGTGGTGGAAAGCCTGAAAAAAACGTACAAGCGGGACTGGTTCGAGGAGCAGGGGCCGATGTACAAAATCGAGGTGGCCTTGTTGAAGGACGTCGCCACTTTGACCATCGACACGTCGGGACCGGGGCTGCACAAGCGGGGATACCGCGGATTGATCGGCGCGGCGCCGTTGAAAGAGACGATGGCGGCGGCGATGATTCTCTTGTCCCGTTGGAAGCCGGACCGCGTCCTGATGGACCCGTTCTGCGGTTCTGGAACCATTCCGATTGAGGCCGCCCTGATCGGGCAGAACATCGCCCCGGGAATGAACCGCGAATTCGTCTCCGAGAGCTGGCCGAATATCCCGAAGACCTTGTGGCGGCAAGCCCGCGCGGAGACACACGATCTGGCCCGCTACGACCAGAAGCTGGAGATCATCGGCACGGACATCGATGACGAGATTCTGCGGGTCGCGCGGCGCAATGCGGCCGAAGCGGGCGTGGAGGACCAGATTCACTTCCAGCGCATGGACGTGCGCGACGTCCGTACCAAACGCAAGTACGGTTATCTGATCTGCAATCCGCCGTACGGCGAACGGCTGGGCGACTGGAAGCAGGTAGCCCGGTTGTATCGCGACATGGGTGAGGTTTTTTCCGCGCTGGACACGTGGTCGTTTTACGTGCTGACGTCGGACGAGCAGTTTGAGAAGCATTTCGGCCGGACGGCCAGCAAGAAGCGAAAATTGTACAACGGCAACATCAAGGTGGACTACTACCAGTTTTTCGGCCCGAAACCGCCTCGTCCGGCAGTGGTTGTGCCGGATGCGTAATACAGAGAAGCAATATGTTGGAGGAGGAAACATGGTGTTGAAGCGTATGGCAGCCAGGGCAATGACCGTTTGTCTGGCGCTGTCGATGCTGTTTACTCAGGCCGCAGCGGCCGCTGGTTCCGCGACGGCAGCGGAGCAGCAGGGTGGGGAACTGCCCTACGAGCAGAACGTGAGCTTTTCCGATTTGCAAAACAGCTACGCCCGGGAGGCTGTCAACCGGCTGGCTGCGGTTCAGCTGATCAGCGGCCAGGGCGGGGACCGCTTTTATCCGCAAAAGCCGATGACCCGGCAGGATGTGGCGGTGCTGCTGGCCAAGGTGATGGGCGTGCAGCCGAAACTGCCGAAACAGGCGGTGTTTGCCGACGTGCCGGCGGACAGCCCGTACGCTCCGTACGTCTACGCACTGGCGGAGCTGGGGGTGATGCAGGGACGAAGCGATGGCAAGCTGGGAGCAGCCGATCCGTTAACCCGGCAGGAGATGGCCGTTCTGCTGACACGGCTGTGGAAAGCGGGCGGCGGCCAGATGCAGAGCGCAGACGCAGCACCGTATGCAGATGAGGAGGAAATTGCCGACTACGCCCGGCAAGCAGTGACTGCTGTTACCGCCCAGCGCTGGATGCAGGGAGCTGGCGGCAAATTCCGCCCGCAGGGGACGGTGACCCGGGGCGATGCCGCGATCATCGCCGAGCGCCTGCTGAACGCTCGCTCCCAGCAGGCGGAACAGGCCGATTTTACGCTCAATGCGGCCAAGCTGTCGGTCATGACGGGCACCAGCACACGGGTGGAAGTGGCGCCAACCGTCGGGACTTTGCCGTTTTCCCCCGTCTTTGCCTTTGACCGGCCGGAATTGGGCACCGTGCTGCCGGACGGCACGTTTGTCGCCGGACCCACACCCGGAAAGGGCACGCTGACCGTGACAGTGGGGTATCGCACGAAGGAGATTCCCGTGGAAATTACCGCTGCGCCAGCGCCACAGGCGCAGGATGCAGTGGAGCCAGATAAACAGCTGGAGGAAACCGGAGGGGAAGTGAAGGCGGACACGGCGGCTGCGGGTGCGGAGAAAAAGGCTGAGGCTGGCGCGAGCGAGACTGACAAACTGGCTGCGGGCGAAGCCAACAAACCGGCCGAAACCGCCCAATCCGACGATGGCGTAGATGGCGATCAGACCGGATCGGACACAACACCGGCCGCAGCTGATCAGGACGGGGATGGATCAGAGCCTGTCTCACAACCTGCAGAGGAAGATGGCCTGATCAACTTCGCGCCGGGCAGCTTTACCTCTGTCCAGACGATGGGCAAGCCCGATGCCTATTTCGCCCAGGTGGAAAAACAGTACCCCGGCCCGGTAGGCGGATTGGTGACCCCGTCGGAGACCTGGACCGGTTACTACCGTCTGTTTGGGCGAAAAGTGACCGTCGCCCTGGATGAGGTAAAGCGGCTGGAGCGGGTAACCCTGACGTTCCAGCAGCAAAAAGGCTCGGGCATCACCATGCCGGAATGGATGGACGTGGAAGTTTCCCGAGACGGCAGGGCCTGGTATTACGCCGGTAAAGCGAAGCATGACGTATCGCCGGCGGAGGAAGCGGTGGTGGTGCGCACGCTTGCTGTGACGCTGCCGAAAGTGGAGGCACGATACGTCCGAGTCTCGTTCCCGGTAAAAGTGTTTGCCTTTGCCCGCCAGTTGGAAGTGTGGGGGACCAATCTGAGCAGGGGTGAGAGCCCGTCCGTCCTGCTGCCGCCGGAAAATCAAAAGCAGACCGTTGTCGAGGATAAAACGGTCCGCCGCGTGGAAAACATGCTGCTGGCCTATTCCGGTGCATACGGTGAGCGGGGCATCTGGCGGAAGGAAGATTTCCTGCCGATGGTCGGCTATCTGACCAAGGACGGGTACATGGTCGACCAGATGTTTGACACGGTGCTCTTTTTGCCGTATCAAATCCTGCCTTCAACCAAAGAGGGTTGGAAGGAATACATGAATGACCTGTTCCGCACCGGCCAGCAGCTGGAAGCGCTGAACGACGCGATGCGCGAGTTCAACCGCCTGCGGGGGACGTTGTACGGCACACCGACGGTGGAAAACGTCGTGCTCGCCCTGCCTTATCCCAATCCATCCCAGACGGACTTCGGCAGTCTGGACGACAAGCAGCCGTCCCTCTCCTTTAACGCCCGCCAGGTGGGCGAAGAGCAGGCGTATGAAAACCGCAAGCAGGCGCTGGAGTGGTACTACCGGGAGCTGAAAAAGCGCTGGGACAAAGCCGGTTTTGCCTATCTGAGGCTGGAGGGCATCTACTGGTTCCACGAGCTGATTGATGACAGCGCGCCCAAGGAGCGGGAGCTGATTCGTCACATGGCCGGCATCGTGCACGACGACGCGCTCCGCTTCTACTGGATTCCGTACTTTGGTGCGCCGGGGCTGGCCGAGTGGAAATCGCTCTACTTCGACTACGCGTTCCTCCAGCCCAACTACTACAGCGACAAGCCGGTGCAGCTCGACCGCCTGGAAGGCACCCTGGACGTAGTGAACAAGTACGACATGGGCGTGGAAATCGAAGGGGACGAGCGGATGTACCGCGATCCGAAGTTTTACCAGCTCTACTACAACCAACTGGTGGCAACGCACAAGCTGGGCCTGGATAAAAACCGGATTCACGCCTACTACTTTGGCTCCAAAACGCTCTTGGAAGCGGCCAACAGCGACGATCCGGTGATCCGGGGCATCTACGACGATACCTACAAGTGGATGCGCGGCCGTTTTGACCGGAATGAGTATTTTCTGCCGGAAGTGATGCCGTAGGGCATTGCCGCGCTGGAAACGGGAAACAACAAACCTCCGTGGTGATGACAGCCGCGGAGGTTTGTTGTAGTGGACGTGCATGTAGGAGGTGGTCACGATTAAAGAAAATTTTGTACCTTTCCTGCTTTTGCTGATCCTTGTCACTTCCCTGTATGACATTTTTAAAAAGAAGTGGATTTTTCGGCCGATCAATGGAGGGGCGATGTGCGTTATACTCTATCAGATTAGCCCTGATCATTGGTGGACAAGTCTGATCGTGCTGGTTTTCTTCTATGTGTTTGAATGGTGGAGACACCATCGAGCCTGACAACGCCGGAGAGGGAGTATTCTGTTGGCCAGCAACAAGCGTTTCCGTGAATTCTCTCTTAATACATTAAATGCGCAAGCTATAGAGAAATGGGTTAATTTACCATTCAGGAAAATTATGTTAGACTCAGGAAACAGAAAGGAGTGATAACATTGAAGAAATTCGGAACCCTTCTGTTAATCATTGGCATTTCAACCTATTTGACAGGATGTGCGCCAACTGATTCAAATCCTTCTGCCTCTCGCCAAACTTCTGTCAGTCAAACAACTATAGAAGAAAACGTTCCATCATTTGTTTTAGAAGCCGTTGCTCAAATGTTACGTAAACCAGTGAATGCCATTGAAAAAGAGGACTTTACAAAAGTAAAAGAGTTGCATTTGAATGTTGGAGAATTGGGAGAAGATCAAAAAAACAATGTTTATGATCTTTCAGTCATCGCCGGTATGAAAAATCTAAAAGATCTGTACATCGATCACATCAAAGTTAAAGACTATAATTTTTTAGCAGAATTGCCGCAACTTGAAACGCTCAACTTATCCGGTGTTCAAATGAACCAATTGCCGTCATTTGATCAATTTAACAACTTACGAAGTCTCTCTTTAGAAGATGGAGACATTTCTGATTTGCACTTTCTCCAAGATGTGACTTCACTCCAATACCTCAATTTGAGGAATAACAAGATTACAGACATTGCTCCCATTCAGTCACTAAGCACATTAACCTTCTTGGATGTTTCAGATAATCCGATTACCAGCATTGATTCAATAAAGAGCTTTTCTAACTTAGAACGCTTTCAAATGCGAAATACATCGGTTGATAATCTTGAATCGCTAAGTCAATCACAAAACCTAAAATATCTTGATATACGTGGGTCAAAAGTGACTTCTATAAAACCATTGTTGAATTTAGCTAAACTCGAATTTTTATTAGCGGATCTTGAAAATATCGATGACATAAATCTTTTACCGAAAAAAGTGCAACGTTCTCAAGAGTCGATATTAGAGAAAGAATAGTGTTAGATTCTTTAAGAAACATCAAGTTTTTTAATTTTTTTCCGAATGGTTGTTTTTTTACCATTATTTTTCCTTAATAGGTGAGCGGCAAGGAGCCGCGGCATTTACAAAACCTATTGAGGAGGATTGAATCTTATGGCTACTAAAACTTTTTCCCGTGATTTGGGCACCACGAGTTTCAAGCAGTTCGACAGTAAGTGGGCAAGTAAAACTACATCATGCGGTGGAACAATGCGTTCCGAAGGTTGCTACATCACGTCAGTCGCTATGATTTTCAACAGCTTTGGCGACAATGTTGATCCTGGTACTCTGCTGGACAATTTGAAAAACACCGGTAAAGATTGTCCGATTGACTGGAATGCTGCTGCCTCTCGGTATTCCCATACCTATCATGGAAAAATGTCTGGTACATTCGACAAATTGAAGGCAGACATCTTTGACTTAATTGTAAATGAAAGAATCCCAGTAATGATCCACGTACCTA
This sequence comes from Brevibacillus sp. MCWH, assembly GCF_013096935.1. Taxonomy (NCBI): domain Bacteria; kingdom Bacillati; phylum Bacillota; class Bacilli; order Caryophanales; family Paenibacillaceae; genus Brevibacillus; species Brevibacillus sp. MCWH. Next base: position 159,395 of record NZ_SDLF01000001.1, read on the forward strand.
ATCATCTTGTTGCTGCAAAAGGATTTAAAGGGACGCTCTCAGTTGACGTAGACGGCTCTCCATACTACAGCCAAATCACTCCAGAGATGATTTTGGTTAACGACCCAGGTAGCAGTTCTAACCAAACGTTGCAGGACGTTATTAACCAACGAGGGGCAGTCGATTATTACACTTACTACACGGACTAAGTCTAAATGTAAAAGAAGAGTCTCCCTAATAAGACGGGAGACTCTTCTTTGTTGACATACGCTGGCTGGAGTACCAGTGTCCTTAGGCAATATCATTAACCCCTTGTATGCCTTCGAGAGCTTGCTCCAAGTGGAAGCTTGTAAAAACGTACACCCCTTAGTCATGGGAATCCCCTCGGGGAACCGATGATGACGTGAAGGGGTGTGTTGTGTGCAGGAAACGTGACTTGTCCGGGCCGGCGGCTGACGAAGCGTCTGCCTATGGCTGTCGGACATGCGCGTCAGTTTTCTTGGCTTGTGGAATCAGCCTGAACATGTACACGTAGAGCAGCGCACTCACCAGCGTGAGCCCGAGAATGACCGCGAAAACGCCGACGGGGGAGAGTCGCTCTGACAAGCCGATGGTCAGCGGCGCGAGGAACCGGCCGATCGAAAACTGCAGCGAGGACGCCCCCATGTACTGGCCGCGTGCGTCCTCCGGCGCGTATTTGCTGATGAAGCTTTGGGCCACGGGGGTGCGAATCAGTTCGCCCAGCGTCATGATGACGATGCAGCCGAACAACAACCAGATGTTGACCGTAAAGCCCATCAGGAACAGGCCGAGACCGCACAGAACGGACGACAGCACGAGACTGTTGCGGTCACTCCAGTTTTCAAACCGGCGCGTGACCGGCAGCGTGAACAGCACGACCAACAAGCCGTTCAAGCCGATCAGCCAGCCGAACGCGGAGGTGCCCCCAATCGAAAACGACCAGTCACCCCACCAGACGAGCGGCTGGATGGGCACGTGTTCCTTGACGTACAGCGCCATGAACAAATCGAGCTGCATGAAGGCGATCGCGATCAGGACACCCGCTCCGATGTAGATGGCAAACGGCTTGTCGCGAAAAATCACGACATAGCTTTGGAACTGCTCCTTCAATGAGAACGCTTGGCGAGCACTTCCTGCCTGGTGCGACGGCAGTGTCTCCTTGATCCAGACGTATATAGCAAGGCCGAACAACAGTTCGACGATCATGCAGATAAGCAGCAGTTCAAACCGGTGGTGCACGAAAAAGAAGGAGCCAAGAACAGGCCCGGCAACGACGCCAATGTTCATCGCGGTGTAAAAGGTGGCAAATATCAGGCGCCGATCCTCTTCCGATGTCAGGTCGGCCACCATCGCCGAACTGGCCGGCCAGTACAGGGAGCCGGCAATCCCGATGCCGATAAAGGCGATGTAATCAACCCAGGGCGAGGGAGAAAAGGCAAACAGCCCGAACATCGTCGAAGACAACGCGATGGACATCAGCATCGTCGTACGTCGGCCGATCCGGTCGGCCAGGTATCCTCCGGCCAGGTTGGCGAACATCCCCAGCAGCGGAGGTACGGTCAGCAGCAGTCCAGCCTCCTTTTTGCCGAACGCGTCGCTGAAATGAATCGCCATAAAGGGAAAGTACATCCAGAAAAACGTATGCGTAATCAGCTCGCCGAAAAGCCTGATTTTCAAATTTAGGTCCCAAGAACGCCAATGCATGACAAGAATCCCTCCGATTTCTCGATGGTTTGCTGTCTGCAGGCGCCCTTCCCACGGCGTTTTCCATCCGCGCGCAAATGCAAAAGGAGGAACGAAAAAAAGCGCAATCGGGAGAAGCGAGACCTCTACCTCTTCCGCATGCGCTTGCTCGACAAGGTCGGGATACGGGCACGGGGAAACGGACGAGTGCGAAAACGGCGCGTTTTCACCTGCCCATGCCAGGAAGCCAATGGTGACAGCTGTCCGGCCCGGCCCCTTATCGAAAAGGACGGAAGTGGTTCAGGCGTCCTGCAGCTTTCTTGCAAGACAGGGATGTGAAAGGGGCGGAGACCCCTCGCACAAGGTCCCCGTCCTATGCCAGAAAAACTGCAGCAATCGCCATGAACCAACACTCCCATCCTTTGACTGTTCATTCAAAAGATTTGTACAGATAAACACTCTTTGATGACTAGAATACTCCATAGATGTGAAAACATGCAAGAAAAATTTTTTATCCACCAGCGGTTCCGCTGTTCGCCGATTGTGTGCGGGTGGGCGTTCCGAATACCGGTAATGAGCAGTCTCATAATTGAAAAGTATCTGTCCATTCGGTAAAATAATTTTTATCTATTGCACCCTGGGGAGGAGTTAGGATGTTGGATCCACGTATCGGCAAGCTGGCGGAAACTCTGCTGAATCACTCCGTTCGTTTGCAGGCACAGGAATGTTTGTTGATTGAAGTACGCGGAGAAGGACAGGCGCTTGCCAAGGAACTGATCAGGCAGGCGTACGCCAGGGGAGCGTATCCGTTTGTGCGGTTCATCAATCCGGCCATACAGCGTGAATTGATGATGGGCGCTGACGAAAGGCGGGCGTCCTACCAGCTCAAGTGGGAACAGGCGATGTTTCAAGACATCCAGGCGTTTATCGTGATCAACGGGCCCACCAACACCAGCGAGGCAGCCGACGTGCCCATCGAGCGCAGCCGTGCCCATCAGGCGGTGATGCAGCCCCTTTCCGACTACATCATCACCCAGATGCGCTGGGCGCTGCTCAACTACCCGACGCCGGCGATGGCCCAAAGCGCCAACATGTCCACCGAGGCGTTCGCAGACTTTTACTTCGACGTCTGCTCACTGGACTATCAGAAGATGCACGAGGCGTTTTTGCCGCTGAAAGCACTGATGGAGCGGACGGACAACGTGCGCCTGGTCGGGCCGGGTACCGACCTGACCTTTTCCATCAAAGGCATGCCCAGCGTGATTTGTTCCGGCGAGGCGAACATTCCGGATGGAGAGATATATACGGCGCCGGTGCGTGACTCTGTGAACGGCACGATTACGTTCAACACGGCCACCACGTATCAGGGTACCCGGTTTGAAAACGTGCGGCTCACGTTTGAAAACGGCAAGATTGTAGAGGCGACAGCCAACAACACCCAGAAGCTGAACGAGATTCTCGACAGCGATGAAGGAGCCCGCTACATCGGCGAGTTTGCCATCGGCGTCAACCCGTACATCCTGCACCCGATGAACGACATTTTGTTTGATGAAAAAATCGCCGGCAGCTTTCACTTCACTCCCGGGCGCGCCCTAGAAAATGCGGACAACGGCAACCGCAGCCAGGTGCACTGGGACATGGTGAATATCCAACGTCCGGAGTACGGCGGCGGCGAAATCTGGTTTGACGACGTGCTGATCCGCAAAGACGGCCTGTTCGTCCTGCCGGAGCTGGAGGCGCTCAATCCGGACAAGTTGAAAGGCTGAACAACTGAAATTGGACGTCTGGCCCGTTTATCCAAGCGGGTCTTTTTTTGTCGCAGCGGTCATTACCGGGAAAGATAGTAAAATATTTACAGTAAATTGAATCTTGTGATAATCTATATAAAAAAGTTAAAAAGGATAAACAACTTTCGTAGGGGGCTTCTGCTATGGTAGAGGACGTTCGAGAGATGCTTCTGAGGTATCGACTCCAGGAGAACATCACGCTCAGTGAGTTGGCGGAGCGGACAGGTGTCAGCAAAAGCGTCCTGTCACGGATTGAATCCGGGGAAACGAAACGGCCCGGATTTGCCACCTGCAAAAAAATATCGCAGGCGCTGCAGATTCCCTACGCATCGCTAATCAGCGCGTACCTGGACATGACCGAACAGGCTGAAATGCTGAAGTTTCTGCTGGAAGAGGCTGTTTCCCTGAATAACAGGTCGCTGGTTCGGAAAGCGGCGCAAAAGTTGCTGGAGACCCCTAAATTGGACCCCTTTCTTGCTCTGGATACGTTGCTGCATGTCGCAAAAGAAAAAGAAGAGGCGGAAATCAAACTGGCCCTGTATGACGTATTGATAGACTATACCAGAAGACGCGGCATTCCTTACTACCTAGCAAAAGGGTTACTGGAACGGTATGAAATCGAACGCGACCACTTTACCCAATTCGAGGAGATTTACCGAAGAGGAAAGGAACTGCTGCATTACATCGAATACCTGCACCCGATGGAGCGAATCACAGCCTATTATCGTTTGGGCGTACATGCGTACATTCTGGATTACTATCAGGAATGCATTGATCTGTGCAGCAAGGGGATTCGTGAAGACCAAACCGACAACAAACATAAAGCCTCCGCTCTGATTGCCATAGTCAACGCGTATCTGCGCCTGGACGATCTCATTTTGGCCGAGCTTTACCTGAAAAAGTATGAAAAAAGCAAATATGCGGACTACCGCAAACACCACCTCCGGGCACTGCTGTATGCAAAGAAAAGGGAATATGACGAAGCAATTCGTCTCTATAAAGAATGTCTTAATGAAGCTAAGCAGGATGCTCGAATTTCAATTGTCAGTGATCTTCTGGAAGTATATCTGGAAACCGGAAGAAATGACTTGATCAACGAGTTGATTGATTCTGAAGATCATTTTTTACCTGTTGACTGTCATCCACACAGGATCAAAAATGCCGCTATATATTACCAACGAAAGAGCATGTGCCAGTTCTCAATGGGACAGATTGACGAGGCGAACGACAGTCTTCTGAAAAGTATTGAATACTATCGGCAGCTTGGCGATTCTGAAAAGGTGATCGAATGTTTCGGCCTGCTCGTAAAGCACCATCGACTAAGCAGCAGAAAATTGTCAAACAAGCATATGGAAATAATTGAAAAAATATGCTATATTAATGAAATAATGGCATAAGGAGGTGTGTTCCTGTGAAAACTTTGCTGTCGCTGCTTGCGTTTGCATTCCTCTTCACCGCAACCGCTGTCCCCGCAGCACTGCCACATCAAAATGGACAAGGTTCTATTGTCGTAACGGGTGCTGACCCGGACTGGGACTAAATCAATTGAGGATCTGAAATCAGCTTCCCCCACATTGAGATGCACACTCTCAATATGGGGGTAATTTTTTTTGGCAAAGATCATGTGCGTGCGCGGAACAATTCCTGATAAGCACAGTTTCACTACTTTCTAAACAAATATGTTTACAAACACCCTCGTCGCATATTATACTTATCATACAGAAAAGTATGGTAAGTGAGGTGGATGTAGCCATGATCCGTTTGGGATGGAAACGTCGGCTGCATGTGATGTTTGCCGGGAAACTGCTGGGACGGGAATTATACGCGGATGAGGGGTATGTGACACAACTGCTGGAGATGGGCCAGCAGGAAGCGATCGCAGAGTTTGACCGCGACTTGCAGGCGGTGATTGTTCGCCCCTGACACGGTTCGAGGTCGTTCCCTCTTTTCACGGCAGAGGGAGCGCTGGCACAGCAGCCTGCTTTTTCAGTACAATGGGGAGAAAAGCGTGAAACAGAGGGATTAACGTGAGTCGCAAGGGATGGTTGGAATACGTCGTGACACAGGAGGATGCGGGGCTGACCGTCGAGCAGATTGCCCGGCAAAAACTGAGCGTATCGGGGCGAATGCTGCAGCGGTTGACGCGGAGCAAAGGGATATTGCTGAACCGCAAGTCTCCATTTTTGCAGCGGCAGGTAAAGGCCGGCGACAAGATAGCGGTACGGGTGCAAGACAACAGACTGGGGCAGGATAAGGGGCCGACGATGAAGGCATCTTCCCTTCCGATGCCACCTGTTGTGCAGGTAGATGTGCTGTTTGAAGACGATCACCTCTTGGTCGTATGCAAATCGGCGGGGATGATGGTTCACCCGACCCGCCGAGAGCAGGGAAACACGCTGGTGCACATTCTGGCCGATCAGTACCGGTACAAGGGAGAGAACATCCAAATCCATGCGGTACATCGTCTGGACAAGGAAACGTCCGGTGTCATTTTGCTCGCCAAAAGCAGCTACGGTCATCAACTGGCTGACCGGCTGCTGCGGGAAGGAAGCATCAAGCGGGAGTACCTGGCTGTCGCCTCCGGTGTGGTGGAGAACGATGCAGACACGATTCATGCCCCGATCGGCCGCGACCCGCGCCACCCGACCAGACGGCGTGTCATGGACAGCGGTGATCCGGCTGTCACCCACTATGAAGTGATTGCCCGGTCAGAGGAGGCCACATTGGTGCGTGTATGGCTGGAGACGGGACGCACGCACCAGATACGCGTCCATTTTCAGCACATCGGACATCCCCTGGTGGGCGATGCCATGTACGGAGGAAACAGTGGGCTCATACGGCGGCAGGCCCTGCACGCCTGGAGGCTTTCGTTTGTGCATCCGGTGAGCGGCGAAGAGATTGTGTGCACTGCCCCCATGCCGGAAGACATGACAAGCCTGATCACCCGGCTCCGGTTGTAGGCTGGGGACCCGCACCCGTCGGGAAAGCTGGGACACGTAAGTCCGGCAGCTTTCCCGGTTGTATGACAAGGCTTCATTGTACAAGAAAGTCCTGGACCTTCACATCTTCGTTGGGCAAATGGATGACCTGTTCGATCTTAAACGTTTTGCCATCAATAATTGCCATGTTTAGCAGCAAGACCCTGGTGCTTGCCATCACTGCTCCGCTTGTTTTCTTCCTTCATGCACTGGCAAGAGGGGCGGGTACCGAACTGGAGCATTTTGTCCGTGAACTGCGTGCAGGTGAACTGTGGGCCATCTTTGTATTGTGTGCGTTTGCAGAAATCGTATGGTGGTACGGAAAAACCTTGTGGGAATTCCGAGGTAAAAGGTAACCGGAGGCAGATGTCCAATGGCGACGATTGTACGGCTCGCCGTCTTTTCAACTGTTTCGAAATGCCGCCCGATCATTTTGCTGAGGGGTATATCCAGTCTGTGAAATTTGCTCAATTGCTTCATCGTATGATACAGATGGATTAATCTTCTCATTAATGAAAGGAACTGAAGCGGAGGGTGGCATGAACAGCAAACAGTTGATGATTGCACTCATAGTTGGACTCTTGTTCACGACCGCCTGCAGCGGACAGGAGCAGGCAAATGATCCGGCCGAGGTCAAGAAAGTAGAAATCACCGCGGTCAAAAAGGAACAGGCGACCCAGGTGTCAGAATTGTCTGGCACACTGCAGCCGTTGGAAGAGGCGCTTGTTTCGTTTGAAGTGGGCGGCCGGGTGGTCGAACTGGCCAAGGAAGAAGGGGACAACGTCACGGCAGGCGAACTGCTCGCCCGGTTGGACAGCAGCGACTACTCGCTGCAGGTGGCGTCTGCCGCCGCAGCCGTCCAGCAGACTGCCGCCAATTTGGAAAAGGTGAACAACGGGGCGCGCGATCAGGAGGTTACGCAGGCGCGGCTGCAGGTGGAAAAAGCGACGATCGCCTACCGGAAGGCGCAAGACGACTTCAAACGAATCGAGCGGCTGTATCAGGAAAAAGCGATTTCCCAAAATGAGTACGAAAATGCCAAAAACTATCTGGCCGTTGCGGAAAAAGACCTGCAAAACGCGCAGCAGGCGTACTCGTTGGTCACGCAGGGGGCGCGCGCGGAGGATCGGGAGCTCACCCGGGCCAGTTACAACCAGGCGGTGGTTTCCAAGGAGCTCGCCGCCAGCACGTTGGCCAAGACGCAGCTGCGCGCGCCCATCAGCGGGACGGTGATCGCCAAGCTGTCCTCCACCGGTTCGCTGGTCAGCGTGGGCACGCCTGTCTACCGTGTGGGCAACATTGACACGCTGAAAGTGGTGCTGCCTGTCCCCGACCGGGAGATTTTTGCCTGGAAGGAGGGAGAGATCGTCGCCATGGAGCTGTATGGCCAAACGCGCAACGGCAAGGTGGTGAAAATCTATCCGGCGACCAACCAGGGAACGGGGACGATCGGGGTGGAGGTTCATATCGGCAATCCCAGACATGACTGGTTTGCCGGCCAAGTGGTGAAAGCAAGAAAAACGATCCAGGGCAAGGAAGGCATCTATGTGCCGGTCGAGGCCGTCATCAGCCGCGGCCAGGGAGATGCGCACGTCTTTCTCAATGTCGGCGGAAAGGCAGTAAAAACGGCCGTGTCCATCGGCGAGATCAACGGCAACCGACTGGAGATCGTGAGCGGTCTGAAAGAGGGCGACAAGCTGATCGTCAAAGGCGTGGACCGGTTGTTTGACGGCGATCCAATCGAAGCGGCAGGGGGTCAGCCACAGTGATCGAATACATCGTCCGCAAACGGAAAATCACGCTGATGTTTTTCGTGATGGTCGTGGTGGTTGGCTTTCTCAGTTTTCTTCAGCTCCCCAAGCAGGAGTCGCCGGACATCATCGTCAATATTGCGACCGTGACGACCATCTACCCGGGTGCTTCACCGGAAAAAGTGGAGCAGACCGTCACGAAAAAGCTGGAAGAAAAAATCAACGAACTGCAGGGACTCAGCTACATTTCGTCCCATTCCAGACTGGGTGTGTCGACGATCATCGTGGAGACGAAGAGCGACGTCGACCCCAAGCAGAAATGGGATGAACTGCGCAAGAAAGTGAAAGACGCGGAAGCAGATCTGCCCGCCGACGCCCAACAGCCCATCATCAACGACGATCTGAACCGCACGTTTGTGCAGACGATGGCGATTACCGCCGACACGCGGGAACAGCTCTACAGTCTGAGCTCGCTGTTGAAGTCGTGGAAGGATCAGCTGCGTACCATTCCCAATGTGGCCGATGTTACCATCGAAGGACTGCCCGAAGAGGAAGTACGCATTGAGGTGGATACGCAGAAGCTGAGCCAGTACGGCCTTACCTGGGGTCAGGTCATGATGGCGGTGAAAAAGGAGAACGAACGCGTCCCGCTGGGGGATTTGACCACCGACAGCCGGACGTACCAGCTCAAGTTGGCAGAGAATTACGATGTGAATGCGCTGAACAAGGTGATCATCTCGCGCACGCCGGAAGGCTACCCCGTATATCTGAAAGATATCGGTACGGTGAAGCTGACCACAGAAACGGTCAAATCGTATTCGTACTACAATGGGAAACCGTCCGTCTCCCTGAGCATCAACGCCGAGACGGGCAGCGACGTCCCCTCGTTGCAGCGGCGAGTGGACGAGATGATGGCGACGCTGGAAAAATCGCTGCCGGCGTGGGCAAAAAAACACTCCATCTACTCGCAGAACGAACGCGTGGATGAGCTGTTTGGAGACCTGTCGCGGGAGATGTGGATTGCCATCGCCGCCGTTTTGCTCGTGTGTACGCTGGGGCTGAACCTGATCACCTCGGTAGTCGTCGCCCTGGCCATTCCCATCTCGCTGGCTGTGGGCTTGCTGTTTTTGCCCTCGCTGGGCATCACGTTAAACATGATCTCCATCGTCTCGCTGATCATCGTGTTGGGCATTTTGGTGGATGACGCCGTGGTCGTCAACGACAACATCGAACGGCGCCTCTCGGTTCTGGGCGAAAGGCCGTTGCAGGCAGCCATCAACGGCGCCAACGAAGTGTCCATCTCCATCGTCACGGCCACGTTGGCGACAATTGCCTCATTTGGTCCGCTCATGTTTTTGAACGGCAATGCAGGCCAATTCATCCGTCCCGTGCCGGTGATCATATCGCTGACCATGCTGGCGTCGATGATCATGTCGCTGACGATCATTCCGATTTTCCGCCAATGGTATGAGCAGCGCCGCCGCTCGGGAGTGGAAGACTACCGCAAGCCGGCGGGCTTGTTGGGCAAACAGTTGCAGCAGTTGACCAAATGGTACGCCAAGCGGCTGATGCCGAGGATTTTGAAGCGCCCGCTGCTGGCCGGAATGGTCGGCGTGCTGATCGGCACACTCGCCTACGGATTGATTCCATTCACCCCGGTTCAACTGTTCCCCAACGATGATCGCCCGCAGTTTTTGGTGGATATCCGTCTGCCGGTTGGCAGCAGCATCGACGAGACGGATCGCGTCGTCAGAGGGGTGTCCGACTGGATCATGAAGCAGCCGGGCATCGAATCTGTCGCTTCATACGCCGGCGGCAGCGCACCGAAAATGTTCGGCGGCGACACCAGTGCCGGCGAAGGCATCACGGTCGGGCAGTTGGTCGTCCGTTTTGACAAAGCGAAAGTAAAAATCGACGATATGATGGAACCGTGGCAGGAGGAGTTCAAGAAGCTGTACCCGGAAGCAACCATCCTGCCCAAGCAGTTGGAAGCAGGTCCGCCTGTCGGCAAACCGGTGGTGATCCGGCTGTACGGGGAGGATGTGGCGACGCTGCGCACCCTGTCCGAGCAGGTCAAGAGCAAGGTGGCGAAAATTCCGGGAACGTACGATGTGCAGGACGACTTCGGCATCGACAGCTACACGCTGGAGTTTGTCGTCAACAAGGAACTGATGGAACAAAAGCTGGTCAACTACAACGATCTTTCCCAGACGCTGCGCCTCGTCAGCGAAGGGATTACGGTCAGTCAGTTTGACAACGGGACTGATCTGCTCGACATCAAACTGTTCCTGCAAAAAGGAGAGGAGGACCCGTCCCTGCTTTTCCAACGGCTGACCGTGGCCAACGCCCGGGGCGAACAGATACCGCTGACCCAGTTGGCGGAAGTAAAGCCCACTTTCAGCACGCAGGCGATTCCGCACCGCGACCTGTCCCGCTGCGTCACCGTCTCCAGTGACGTCAGAGGACGCACGGCAACGGAGGTCATGCAGGAGATAAAGCCGATGCTGCAGACATTGCCCCTGCCTGACGGCTATCGCTGGGAGATCGGCGGAGAGACGTCGGAGCAGACGGAAATATTCATCGACATGGGCAAACTGTCTGTCGTGGTGGTGTTCCTCATCCTGATCATGATCGCGATGCAGTTCTATTCGCTCAGCATTCCGGTGCTGGTGTTAAGCACGGTTTACCTCGCGTTTGCGGGCAGCCTGATCGGGCTGTTTGTCACCCAGACCCCGCTCGGCTTCATGACGATGATGGGCGTGATTTCGCTCTCTGGGATCGTCGTCCGCAACGGGATCGTCCTGATCGAATTTATCGAGGAGGCGCGGCGTGACGGCGTGGAACTGAAGCAGGCGGTGATCCAGGCGGGAGAAGCGCGCTTGAGGCCGATTTTGCTGACCTCGTTTACGGCCGTGGCCGGCTTGATGCCGCTTGCCCTCTCCGGAGACGTGCTGTTCCAGCCGCTGGCGGTCACGATTATATTCGGGCTGCTCTTTTCCACCATGCTGACGCTGATCGTCGTACCGTCCTTCTACACGGTGCTGGCGGAGGGCAAACGGAAGCGGTAGGCGAAAAAGGCAGCCAAGCGCCCCGACCTGTTTGGTCCGGAGGCGGAGATGAAGGCGTAACGCACTGACATAACGCGAACACTGCAACAATAGGCAGGTCCCCTCCGTGCCGAGCCGGAAAGCCGGGTGTTTTTAAGCGTGCGCGGAGGGGGTTTTTGCTTCATGCCGTCGTTTTCCAGCTGGTTGCCGTTATGGTATGATGGACCCAAAAGCCCGATCGGGACATGACGACGGGACGCAATCCAGGAAAGGAGTGTCCAGGATGCAACAGCCCCAGCTTCTTCATGAAGAAAAGGTGTTTAAGGACCCCGTGCACCGTTATGTACACGTCCGGGAGAAACTGATCTGGGACTTGATCAACTCGCCGGAATTTCAGCGGTTGCGACGGATCAGGCAACTGGGCACCAGCTTTTTTACCTTCCACGGCGGGGAACACAGCCGGTTTAACCACTCGCTTGGCGTATACGAGATCATGCGGCGCATTCTGGAGACGTTTGAAGGGCGGATTCAACTGTCGTACGAGGAAAAACTGCTCTGCCTGTGCGCTGCGCTGCTGCACGACGTGGGCCACGGACCGTTTTCCCATTCGTTTGAAAAGGTGTTTCGTTACCATCATGAAGATTGGACGCGCGCGATTTTGCTCGGCGACACGCAGATTAACCGGATTCTGCGCCGGATGGGCGACGATTTCCCCAAACGGGTGGCAGAGGTAATCGCCAAAACGTACGACAACAAACTGATCGTCAGCCTCATCTCCAGCCAGATCGACGCAGACCGGATGGATTATTTGCTGCGCGACGCCTACTATACCGGCGTCAATTACGGTAACTTTGAAATTGAACGGATTCTGCGGGTGATGCGCCCCCATGATGAGGGCATCGTGTTTAAATTCAGCGGGATGCACGCCGTCGAGGACTACATCATGTCCCGCTACCAGATGTACTGGCAGGTGTATTTCCACCCGGTAACGCGCAGTGCGGAAGTGGTGCTCCGCAAGATTTTCCAGCGGGCCAAGGAGCTGTTTGCCAAAGGCTACTCGTTCGCGCAGGAGCCGGTGCTGCTGCTGCCGTTCTTGACGGACAAGGTGAACCTGTCCGATTACCTGTCCCTGGACGAATCGGTAATTCTCTTTTACATGCAGATGTGGCGCAAGGAGAGCGATCCCATTTTGAAAGATTTGTGCTCCCGTTTTCTGGACAGGAATCTCTTTAAATACGTCGAATACAATCCGAGAGATTACCGCTTGCTGCAAGAGTTGAAACAGGAGTTTCAAGCGGCGGGAATCGACCCGATGTATTATTTGGAAGTAGACACCACCTCCGATCTTCCGTATGATTTTTATCGTGCCGGCGAGGAAGAGGAACGAATTCCCATCATGCTTCTGATGCCATCCGGAGAACTGGTGGAGCTGTCGCAGAAATCGGAAATTGTGGAGGCGATCAGCGGCAAGCGCCGGTTTGACTACAAGCTGTACTTTCCAATGGATAAGGTGCTGGCTTTGCCGGAGGACGTCTCCGGAAAGTTACGAGAACGTCTGGGAGTGATGGAAGATGCTTAATCGTCACGCCAAAATCATACGCTTGATCGAAATTGCCGGCGAAGTGAGCGGACGAAAAAAGTTGCAAAAGATGGTATACATAGCGAAACAACTGAACATGGACTTCGACGAGCGGTTCGAATTTCACATGTACGGCCCCTATTCCGAGGAACTGACGTTGCGAGTGGACGAGCTGTGCAACATGGGCTTGTTGGACGAGCAGATGGAGAGCAAAGGGGCCATTCAGCTGTATCGGTACACCCTGAACGAAGCGGGCCGCGATTTTCTGCGTTTCCACGAGGTGGATTTTGGCCTTGGCGAGCGGCTGATCCAACGGATGAACGAGGAAAACTCCCGCTTTCTCGAATTGGTCTCCACCATCCTGTATTTCAACAATCTTCCCTATGATGAAATGAAGGCCAAAATTTTTACCTTTAAAAGCAAACAGCGTTATACCGAAGCGGAGATTCAAAAGGGCATGACGTTTATCGAGGAGCTGCGTGCGCTGATGAATGCCGACAGCGACGCACTCGCGCACTGATTTGTAATGGTATTGTCATCATAAAAAATGATAGAGCGGGCATGCAAGTAAAGACCGGCAATGGTGCCGGTCCTTTTTTTGTCTCAAGAGGGAGCGGCATAATGAAGCCACCGTTCCTTGACAACTCCATAAAGGATACACCTGATCTGCCTACATACGCGTCGGGGAAGGACATAAGGAGGTACGGAAATGCAGGATGGCTTCAAACGCCGTTGGAAGTGGATTGTGTCGCTGATTAGCTGCGCGGTCGCGGCGATCGTATTCTGGGCCGGTGCCAGTGCCAATCAGACGAAAGTGGTGTACGTGTTTAGCGAAAGCTGCGGGTACTGCACCACGTTTACGCCTACGTTTGAGCAGGTGATTAGGGAGTTTCCGCAATGGCAGGTGGAGCGGTTGGACGTACACGACAAACGGGACCTGGCCGAAGCGGAACGGCTGGGAGCAGAAGTGACACCTACTGTCTTTGTTGTGCAAGGTGGGGAGGTAGCAGGCAAGCTGGAAGGAGCTGTGTCGGCATCGGCTTTTCGCAGATTTTTGCAGAAACATCTAACAAAACCTCTTTCTGGAAAAAGTAACGGTGAGTAAAATGGTCGTAGGAGAAAAGAAGGGGCAAAAGGGCGAAAGTGTCAATGGACGACCAGACACACGTGATTGCGCCGATGCGGCGGTATCAGTTCCATGCAAATGGCAATAGAAAAAATGATGATGTTGGAGGAGGCAGCCACTTGAAACGAATGCATGTTTTTCTCGCCAGTCTATTGGGAACCGTGCTTTCATTAAGCGGTCTTTTCACTGCACCCCATCCCTCTGTTGCGCAAGCACAAACGGTTCAGAAAGACTATGAAAACCACCCGAACCGTGCAGCGATCGAATATGTGGTGAAACATAAACTTATGTGGCTTTTCCCGGATGGGAATTTCCGTCCCGAGCAGCCGATTACGCAAGCTGATCTGGTGGCTGGATTGGTGAACGTAAAGGGGTTGACCCAAGGTGTTTCCGTTCCCGGTTTTCCGCAGAATCACTGGGCGAAGGTGTACTATGAGCGGGCGATGAAGGATGGGATTCTCAATAATGTCCCTATTACCCCCAACAAGGTATTAAACAGGGAAGAGGCTGCATATTTGTTGATTAATGCCTTTGAGAGTGTGCGTAGTACACGGAGTCAAAAGGACTCGGAGTATTTTAAGTCGATCCCGCAAGTTCAATTCGCTGTCAACTACGGATTGCTCCCCGAAAAGGCGGGGAAGTTCCCCAACGGAGTATCGACGTCGATGTACGACGGAATATCTAATGTCACTCGTGCGGAACAGGCATACTCATTGGCGTTTTGGCACAGGGATTTTGTTGGTATTCAGGAAGCTGAAGTAATCGCCAATAAGATCCACAGTTCGTTGAAACTCTCTAACGGGATTCTTAGTGGGACTGTATATACATCTCCGAAATATGATGTTCGTCTCTTTATTGGTTATAAAACAGGGGGAGGCAAGGAATACAAAACTGCTGGGAGTTTCTCAGTGGATGTTTCACAAGCAAAAGGAATGCAACTCACCGTAAAGTACAAAGGCGAAGCAGCTTCTTTGGTTCTCAATACGTATACGAAACTTCCCAGAAGTTTAGAGTACGTGAATAGTCGGCGGTGATGGTAGTGAAGAGAAGTAAAAAGACATCTCTGATTTTCATTACCATCCTGTCACTCTTTTTTAATTCTTTTGGTATCTTACCAGAAAACGCCCAGGCAAGCCCCGGAAATCCTGAAAAATACGGGAGATCGCCTGGGTATTTGAACCAAAATAAAGAGGTTCGAGAAAGTTGGGATCATTATGTGAAAGGCTTAGGAGGCCTCACGGGAAACGAAAATATGTACTTAACCGTTGCCGACGTACAAGTCACGGGGGCTGTCAGCGGCAGTGGAAAGGTTTTAAATTACTCCAAAGCCTCTGAATCAGTAAACAACGGCTATCCAATTGTGGATATAGAGGAGGCCAGAGCTTGGGCTGCTATCTTTAATGGCAACCCCGCGTTTATGACAAACGAGAACGGTCTTTATGGGGGATTATTGACCAGTGGTGAGCCTGGTGCCGAACCATACACCGGCTATCTCCTTGCAAAAGTCGCCGAAATGTCCGGGGGAAAGGGCTTGCCATTCACTTTCAGACCCGCCAAAAGTGGAGAACAAGGCTCTTGGGTGGGTGTCGTAAAATTCTTGACCACCCAGCGACCGGATGGTTCGATTCGCACCGATAAAAGCCAGTATCAAGTCGGAGACACCGTCAAGATTGATGCTTACGGGAAGGACTACAGTATTTACAATCGCGGATTAAAAGTCCTCAACTATTATATCTACAATGTCGATACCGGAAAGACGGAATATACGTTTACTTCGTTAATCAAAGAATACCCGATCAGCGGCGAGGGGGACGGAAGCGGTGCAACGATAAACTTCCCGCAACAAACGTGGGTGCCCGCGAAAGCCGGAAACTACGAAGCAAGAATCCTGTTCACCGATACACATGCCCGAAATACCAAAAATGCCCCTGCAGTGGGAGGTCAAGGTGTTGCGTATGCAGCACCTTTTGTTGTTGGCAACCCTCCTTCGCCGGAGCCTCCGGATGATGATGACGATGATGAACCGCCAGCACCCGAGAAGTGCAGCATTTCTTCCACGCAAACCAAGATGGAGATTCGCATTGAGGAAGAAAAAAGCGACCGGGAATTAAAGAACGTTCCCAGCGGCGGGGAAACCATCTATGTCGAACCAGGCAGCCGGATTATCATTACGGCAGCCAAGTCGGGAAGATTCACGGCCAACGGCATTCCCATGCAGAAAGGGGCCGGCAACAACGCCAAGGTTGGTGTGCTGGATGCCCCATTCGATGAAGGACCAATCCAGATCAAGTACGAAAGCGACGATGGGGCTGACTGTTGGGTAAAAACGATGTATGTGCGAAAGAAAGGTGACCGCCTCGATAATTGTCCCATTGTAAAACTGTCGGGAAGTACGGTTAGAAACGGCGAAACCATCGAAGTGATGCCGGGAGAGGAGCTGCACTTCCGTGTCCAGTACACGGATCGGTATGGGGATGTACAACCCTTGGACGTGTATTGGGAAGTAACGCTGCCGGATGGCAAAATTGAGAAAGTGCCGAAGATGACGGATGACAATGGAAAGCTAAAACCGACCAGATCAGACGATCTTACATTGCCCTACACATACGGCAAGAAAGAGATCGTCCCTCTGGAACCAGGAAAGACATACCAACTGAGGCTCGACCTGGAGAGTACAAACTTTGATCCTGCCAGCCGACCGGAATGCGCCTGGTCCATTACGATCAAAGTCCGGGATGTGAGCTGCACAATCTACGAGCAGCACCGGATCAAGTTTTACGCGTACGGGGAACCGCCTGTCGGTTATTCGCCTGGCGGCCAACTGCTGGACGACACACTGCTTGATGACGGGCTGTACTTCCGCCACTTAACGAATACCGGCAGTGAATACGATACCCACTTGGGATTGGCTGCAGACGTGCCGGGCACGTGGTACTTGAAATTCAACGGCCAGCAAACCCCATTGACGGGCAAATTGGCAGCAAAAGAAAAGTTTCACCTGTACTTGCCGCTCGATGTAGAAGCAGGGGATACTGTTACGCTGGTCTTTATTTCCGAGACGGGCTGCATTCGGGAGTTGGAACTGCCCATCTGGTCGGATCGTGTGTGCTACTCACTAACCGCCTCCATCGAACGCACGACGGGACAAGTGGTGTGGAGAAGGGATGTCGAACGCGGTGAAATCCTTGAGTTTAAGCCGGAAGATTGGATCGACGAGTATCACGGCTTCCGCCTCTTTACCAGCGACGAGACACATTTTTCGCTGAGATGGCTTGACCCTGCAACGAACACCTGGGAAAAGGAACGTGACGGCGAATGGCTGTCCTCATCCAAACAAGCGCAGAATCATCATAGAATTGGGTTCCCTCGTGATGACGCAACGGGGTTACCGTTACCCGGATTCTACAGGGTTCAGTTTTATAACCCAAAAAGTGGTACCCCCCAATGTGACGGCGAATTCTTTGTTCGCATTGGAGACGCTGGCATTCCCAACGATGGGGAGAACCTGCTGATCATCAAGAGCAGCTTCACGATCACGCCAAACGATCCGCAGGCTCCGGGGACGACCGCAACCATTACGTTTGACGTGAAGAACGCCGGGAAACTGGAACACGATACCAAACTGGCGGTGCGCTGGGAAAGCTCCCCGACGGCCACCATGCTGGACGTGAACAACTTCAAGCCGGGGGAAGTCCGCAAAATTACCGTGCCGACGCAGTATCCGCAGCAGTCGGAGGATTTTATTGCCAACATCAACCCGCATAAAGACAGGCCGGCTGACGAAACCATTTGGCCGGACAACCGCGCTGAGTGGCCGGTCAAGGTGATCGGCGACGGGGGAGGAACCATTCCCAATCCGCCAGGTGGCGGAGGAAACTTTGACGGCGGCGAGATCGGCCTCAAGATATTCGACAGCGACGGCCGCGAGCTGCAGAAGCTGCAGGCGAATGCGGACGGTGTATGGGAACGGGAGCCGGCCAAGATCCGCGTTGAGATCGACCAAACGAAAATCAACGATGGCTTTGCTCGCGTAAAGCAGGAGATCAACCAAAACATCACCTCGTACAAGTCACAGCTGGAGCAGGCTATCAAGGGTGACGGGATCAAAGGCGTGTCTGTGACGGCGACTCCGGGATGGATCGCGGACGCGAAAAGCATGGCCGTGTACAGCCCGGCCATGCTGGACTTGAAGGTAACCGGTCCCGGCACGCCCCAACAGTGGCAGGTGAGCAGCGCGGGAACCGGCGGCGATTATGTTTACACCGGAACGGTTGTCCCGACGCAAACAACGTGGCGGCAGGTGCTAAACGCGCAGGAATACAAGGTCGAGATCAACGGGTTTGTGATCACGATGGATTACAACATCCGGTTTGACGTGTCGTATGAAAGCTGCACAGAGGACGACGACGGCAACGAAACGTGCGTTCCGCACAGCCTGACCCGAAACATGACGGGGCGTTACACGATCACGGTAAAAGGCGGGGAGCGCGAGTTTGAAGTATTTGAACCAAACGCCAAAGGGCTGCTGCGCCACACCGCAGAATGGACGGAATACCACGGGCGCGACCGATATCCGGACAGTCGTCCCAATGATTTTTACGCTGGTGAGCGCATACTGACCAGTCTTGTCCTGGAAACGCGTCACCGCCATCCGGTCAGCGGCAAATATCCGGAGATTACGGCGGCACAGGCATGGATTTCCGAAACCGGGAGGCGAAACACGCCGCTTCAGTCCACTCTGGAGTTACAGCGGTCGTCACAGACGGCATGGCAGGGGGCGTCCTATATGGTGCCCAAACTGGGCTTGAGGGAAATGGGCGTCGATACGCCCCTGATGGGAGACAAACAGCGCGGCTTTCAAAAGGATGCCAGCTACGCCGTATACTTTCACGTGCATTTTCGGTTTGGAGCGGTGAAGGGCTTTGCCTTTCCGAACAAACAGCAGTTCACCGGGCATGATCAGGCGGATTATCGGGCGCCGTTCCGCATTATCGCCAACGCCTGGGAACGCCAGGGCATTCGCAACCATACCACTCGGTAAATTTACTTGCTCCCCCTTGCTGTCTTTTTCTACCGTATAGGAAGAAACAGGCAAGGGGGTATTTTTATGGGTGGCATGTTGCGCCGGATGGCACATTTGCTGCTGCTGGCTGTTCTGATGTTGAGCAGCGTGGTTCCGTCCGGTTGGGCCAAACAGAGCACTGCGCTTTCCCATGAGGCGGGGGACAAGCCTCGCGGGAGCGAATGGATCACGCTTGCACACCAGGAGGGCGAAGGTGGAGAAGAGACTACAGCGGAGGAAGCAAAGGAAGCGGACCACTCCGATTCAGTGACGGGAGAGGAGGAGTTGGGCGCGGGTGACGTGGGAGAAGAGGGCGAAGAGGCAGAAGAAGTCGAAGACGGGATTCATGAGTCGGACGAGCAGGCGGACCGCAACCTGCAGGAACAGGAAGAGGAGTTTACCCGGCGCTTTTCCGGCAGGAAGAAGCCGTCGGAAGTGGAACTGCGGGCGCTGCCCGCGACGTACGAACTGGAGCCCAATGACACCTTTTCCAAAGCGGATTGGATGTTTGCCGGAAAGGACGCGTATGGCCGGATTGGAAAAAGCGGTGACGTGGATGTGTGGAAAATGAAAGCTCCCACAAACGGGACGATCACGTTTACGCTTTTTGATATTCCCAGCAAGACAGATTATTTTCTGTACGTGTTCGACAGCGAAGGGCGTGAGCTGGGGCGTTCTGACCAACCGCGAAGTGACAGGCAGCGGGTGGAAGACGTCGCTGTCGAAAAAAACAATTGGTACTACGTGAAAGTGGAGGGCAGCCAGGGGGCCTTTAACAAGAAAGTGTACTATCGCCTGAGGGCGGATGCCGTGGCGCAAAATGAAGGCAAGCAGGATGAGTACGAACCAAATGACACGATCAAAAACGCTCGCGAACCGGAGGACCGCGAAAACATCGTGGCCAATTTGCATCACCTTGACGATGTCGATTTCTACCGCGTGACGGTCAACCTGTCTTCCACGATCCGGGCAACGCTCAGCAATATTCCCGAGGGGATGGACCTTGACTTGTACCTGTACAACAAGGAAAACAAGCTGGTTGCCAGATCGGAAAAGGCCAAGAATGCCGACGAGCTGATTGTGTACAACGGCGACCCCGGCACCTATTTCGTAAAAGTATCGGCCAGCCGCAGCTCTGCGCTCAAGCCGCATGCCTACAAGCTGTCGATTACGACTGCGACGATTCCGGTCATTCTGATTCCGGGTATCGGCGGTTCCCGGCTGGAGGTTGAAGAGAACGGGAAAACATCGGAAATATGGCTGGGCCTGTGGGAGATGAGCGTGGGTATCAAAGATCCGCGGCACCGCAAAATCTTGTCGCTGGAACCCGTCAAGAATGGAAGCATAAACGTACAGCCCCGCCAACCAGGGATCAAAGTGTTTCCGGAGCGGGCGGATGGCGGGTTTCGCGCCATCGAATATCTGTCGTATGCTTCACTGGATGTCATCAAGAAAAAAGCGGAGCAGTATGCAAGCATGGTCAAGCATCTGGAGAAAATGGGGTACGAGAAAAACCGGACGCTTTTTGCCATGCCTTACGATTGGCGGTACAGCAACGCCGATAACGCCACTTTTTTAAAACAGAAAATAGACGAGGCTCTAAAGCGATCTGGAGCCAGTCAGGTACAGTTGGTGGCCCACAGCATGGGCGGATTGCTGGTGCGGGAGACGCTTCTGTCCAACGTGTCCTACCAGCAGAAAACAAAGCGTATCATTTACATGGGCACCCCGTTTTTGGGATCGCCCCGTGCATACCAGGCGATCAAATACGGCTACAACTTCGACATCCCTGCACTGCACGAGGAAACGGGGAAAGTCATCTCTGCATACGCTCCGGCTGTATACGAACTGCTTCCTTCCCGAAAGTACTTCGACACGGAAGCGTTTCTCAAAAAAGATGCCGTGCATTCGTACTCCTATAAAGAGTTCTTGCAAGATCGGCAGATCCGCCTGGACTATGACCCGTTGGTCAAACAAGCGGGGGAATTGCATGAAAAGTGGGACAACAATATCATCTATGTGCTGCAGTATTCGATCATCGGAATAGGGCAAACGACGCTGTTGGGATATGTCATGAACCCGGTATCCCGTCAGTTAGAACCGTTTTTTGACAAAGGTTTTGGAGATGGGACAGTACCCTATGTGAGTGCCACCTATGCCCAAAAAGACATCAAGAAACAGTATTTCATCCTCGAGGAGCATGCCAAGCTGCCGGTTAATCCGTACGTCATCCAGCAGGTGGGCCATCTGCTGATTGGTATCGAGGATGTGCAGAAAGGAATGCGGCGGACTCCCAAGCAAACATCCTCTTACCTGTATTACATCCTGTCCCGCGAAGACGGTGAATTTCCCGAAGTGATCGTCTCCAAGTCCGGCAGGTCCATGCGGATTGATCCTGAGAAAAAAGAGGTGTGGGACGATGTGCGCGTCGAATACCACGGCAATATCGTGGTGATTCACGTGCTGGACGGCCAGCCGCTTCACTTTCAGGAAATGCCGCGTTCCAAGCACAGTTCCTCGGCCAAGTTGCTGATCCGGCGGTTTTCATCAGATGATCAGCAGGAATCGGGACGACTGTTCCGGCTTGTAGAAAACCGAATGGAACACGTGAAAGGAATAGAAATTGATGAGCGCTGACGTCATCCTCTACATCATCATGTGGATCGTTCCCGCCTGGGAATTCGGCGGACCTTTGATCGGTCTGGTAATTTCCGGATACTTGAGCCTTATTTTCGGCATCCGCATCTGGCTGATCATGGCGGTTACCTTTCTTGTGACCTTTTGTTATTTCGAATTGCGTCTCGCCGAGTATACCATGTTCAATTCCTGGGAATTTAACGCACTCATGGCGTTTCACAGTGCCTGGAACGTGGCTCTGCTGATCTGGCTGATTGGTAAAGCGGTGCGAGCAATAAGAGGAAAGCGACCGAGGAACTGATGAGTGGCTGGGCGTCAGGCACACTGTCCTCAGGATGATTCTGCTGAGCGTAGCTGCAAATGGCCAGACACGCCGAAAAATTGCGCCTCACACTGTTTCCAGGTAGAATATGCTGTAAGAAACAACGGGTCAAAAGAGGGTGGATCACGTGGACATTTTTGACAGCAAATCTGGCGGTTTTACGATCTTGAGCGGAAAAACGAACGTGCACGGCGGTTATGGGCAGGGGGTGCTTGACCTGAGCGCTGTCTCCTCCGTTATCATTGACGGGGACAAGGCTTACATCGACATGGGTGCTATGCATGCAAAAAGCGCCGTGGAAAAAGGCGTCAAGTGGACGACCAACAAGGAAGAGGTGCCCAACGGCAAGCCGTATTGGGTGGTTTGGGTAACGGTTGACCGCAACGATTCGGGGCCGTATTACGCCGGGGTAACCGCCTGCTACATGGAGATTGACCGGGAGGCTCGGCGCGGATTCAAAATTTTGGCCGACCATGTCAACCGAATGGACTACTCGATGAAACGGCGCATCATGGTGTCAGAGCTAAACGACACGGAAAAAGCGGCGCTGAAAAAGCTGTTGATGGAACACAACCCGGCGATGTGGGAGAATTCCAGCGAGGAACTGAAGCAGGCGTTGGCGTAAATTTGGCGTTATAAAGCAGGACGTGCACGTGCACGGTTGAGCCTTTCGTTCGGTCCATCCTGTTGTCTGGTTGGGCGAAGCTCAGCGTGTAGACAAAGTCCGCGGCGCATGGGAGATCGGGCCCGCTCGCTCGCTTGACGCCCAGCACAGAAGCGAATGATGTCCGCTCCAAAACGAGACGCGGGCAGGGGACAAACATCTGGGTATTTCAAGGAAGTGAGACTTGTGTCCCCTGTTGATTCCCGCGTCTTCGTTTTTCCGCTGAGTCGGTCGTCAAAGGAGCTCGCTTGGCCCAACCCTTCATGCGATGCACATTGTCTTCCGCTTCGGTTGATGAACAGGCAGGCCTTTCGGCCTGGAAATCATTTTTTGTGGACGCTAACTCAATGAACCGTTTGTCTTCAGTATGGAAGCTGTAAATCTTGAACGGAATGTGAACAAATTGTGAAATCAATTGTTAGTCGTATTGAAGTCAGGTAAACTTATTTCCATAGCTGTATACATGTACACTAGGTCAGCAAACAGGAAAAGAGCCCGTCTCTCTTTTCCTGTTTGTCTTTTTTTACGAAAACGTTTGCTTCGCTGTGTTTGCTGCTGATCCGTGATGTTGTTGGAGCATTTTTCAGCGCATGTCCTGTCCGCAGATGCGTGAAACTAGGAAAGCACGGCCACACTGTTGACGGAAGGGGCGTTGAAGATGACCGACCGTATACAGGGGGGAGAACTGCCGGGGAACGACGCTCAGGCAGGTCACGACCATTTCGTGCGGCACGGCGGCGTCCATTTTCGCACGCACGTGTCTCCCCAGGAAATCAACAACTTTGTCCGCAAGTTTCCGGCTGGAAAACGGGAGAGCCTGTTTGAAGTGCTGGATGAGCTTGACCGCGCGGGGCTGATCACCATTTGCAATGACCACGTGTTTGCCGATGGCAACGGCGTCGTGGGGGGCGGCGAAGAAGCGGCCCGCTGACGACAAAGAAGAATCAGCCCCCTGACGGAAAAGAGGGCTGTCCCCGGCAGTTTCGTTCTGCCGTGCAGGACAGCCTTTTTTTGTGCCTACTCGGTCGGTTTCCACCAACTGCCCATGCGCTGCCAGAACGACGGGGTGTCCGGAGGCGGGAGCGGCGTGGGCGTTTCATGGTTGGGGAGGTGATCGGTGCAGTACTCCTGCGGCTCGGTACCTTTGGCAAAGTAGAACAACTGCGGGTTGGGGCAGTGCTCCGTCGCCAGCTTGCCCGATGCCGGATCGATGTACACCGACACCACCCCTGCCGGCATGTCAAACAAGGCGGGAGGCTGGTCTTTCAGCGCACTTTCCATGAACTGCGCCCAGATTTTTTTGGAGAGGTAGCCTTCGGTGACATCGTCCACTTTTTGGTTTTTGTCGTATCCCACCCAGACGGTGGTGACCAACTGCGGCGTAAATCCGCTGAGCCAGGCGTCGTAATCGGTGGAGCCGGTTTTGCCTGCGACGGGCCTGTTCAATTCGCCCGCCACCCGGTGGCCTGTGCCGCCCGGTTCAAACACGCTCTGCATCAGATTGATCAGCAGTGCCGAGGCCACCGGATCGGCCACTCTGGTTTTCTCCGGTTTTTCCTCGACGAGCACGTTTCCCTGGCTGTCCTCAATCCGGGTGATGGCAATGGGCTTCACCCGTTCCCCTTTGTTGGCGATGGTGACGTAGGCGGTGTTCAATTCAAGCGGGGAGACGAGCGACGTGCCCAGGGCCAGCGAGGGTACAGCCTGCAGCTTGCTGGTGATCCCCAGCTCGCGGGCCTGATCCACCACTTTTTGCGGGGTGAGATGGTCGATTGTCTTGACCGCGTAGATGTTGTCCGAAGTCTTGATCGCCTCCCGCATGTTGATATAGGCATGGGCGTAGCGCTCCCCAAAGTTTTTCGGGATGTAGGTCTTGCCGTTGTCGTAGGTGAACACGGTCGGTTCGCTTTTCATCTGCGTCAGCGGCGTAAAGCCGTTTTGCAGGGCGGCCAGGTACAAGATCGGCTTGAACGCAGAGCCCGGCTGCCGCATGCTCAATGCCCGGTTGTACTGGCTTTTGGTGTAGTCACGTCCGCCCACCATCGCCTTGATGTGGCCGGTGGCCGGGTCCATGGCAACCAGCGCCACCTGCAGATCGGGTTTGTCTTTCGGCAGCACTTTGGCGATGATGTCTTCCGCTTTTTTCTGCATCACCGGGTCCAGGGTCGTGTGGATTTTCAGTCCTCCGTGGATAAAGGTCTCTTCGTCGATGCCGTATTTGTTCTTCACCAGGTTGGCAATGTAATCGCGAAAATAAGGGGCTTGTTCAGCCGCGGCTTCGGTGTTGCGCTCCTTTAGCTTGATCGGTTCGGCATACGCCTGCTCCGCCTGTTCCGGCGTAATGTAGCCGGAGCGGACCATGGCCTGGAGAATCACCTGCTGCCGCGATTTGGCCTTGTCAAAGTCCACGTAGGGAGAGTAGTACGACGGCCCTTTGGGGATGCCGGCCAACAAGGCGCTTTCTGCCAGCGTCAGATCCTTGGCGTCTTTGCCGAAGTACGTTTGCGCGGCGGCCTGGGCGCCGTAAGCGGAATGGCCGTAGTAGATCTGGTTCATGTACATCTCCAGGATTTCGTCCTTGCTGTAATTTAGTTCCAACTGGATGGCCAACAGCGCTTCCTTTATCTTGCGCTCCCAGGTCTTGTCCATCGAGAGATACAGGTTTCGCGCCAATTGCTGCGTGATCGTGCTGGCTCCCTGCCGCTTTTCCATGTGGATCACGTCCACGTAGGCGGCCCGAGCCAGACGCAGCCAGTCGATGCCGTAGTGCTTGTGGAAGGAACGGTCTTCGATGGCGATCGTCGCCTGCACCAGGAAGGGGGAGATGTCCTTCAGCGGGACGACAAACCGGTTCTGGCCGCGGTGCAGCGTATCCAGCACCTCACCGTTGCTGGCGTAAATGGTCGTCGTCTGATTGATCGAGACTGCCGGCAGCGGCTGTGAACGGAGGTAGAGAATCAGCAGCAGGGCGGCAAACGAACAGCACAATAGGCTGAGTATGAATAATTTTATGAATTTCTTCGCCCAACGCAGATAGCGGAGGAGCGGGGCTTCCCGGATTACTTCCATGTCCTCTCTAGTCCTTTCCCCTCATATTTTTTCGAATCGGGACATACTAACCAAACGATAGGGTTACTGTCTAGTATGGGACAAACTCCGGTTGGATAAACTTAACGGCCGCGCCGGGCAGCGCGTCTCGCAAAAATTGCTTGCATTTTGGGAGGCAGCCACTATAATTTTCTTGGCAGATACGAATGGCAGCGGTCTGGACTAATTTGGCAGGGACTGGCCGCTATCTCCTGCCAAACCGGCGTCGGCCGGGGTCTTTTAATACCAATGCGGTTAGTTAAGGAGGGTACATAATCATGAACATGGAACTGTGGTACACCGAAAAACAAACGGAAAATCACGGTATTACGACAAAGATTACCGAGACGTTGTACAGCGAGAAAACCGAATTTCAACAATTGGATATCATCAACACCAAGCAGTTCGGCCGCATGCTCGTTCTCGACGGCATGGTCATGACCACTGATGTGGACGAGTTTGTCTACCACGAAATGATCGCCCACGTTGCCCTCAACACCCACCCGAACCCGAAAAAGGTGCTCGTCGTGGGCGGTGGCGACGGCGGTGCCATTCGCGAAATCGTCAAACACCCCTCCGTGGAAAAAGCCGTATTGGCGGAAATTGACGGTGGCGTGATCGAGGCCAGCAAAAAGTTTTTCCCGGCCATCGCCAGTGAGCTGTCCGGTAATCCGAAAGTGGACGTGCAGGTGATCGACGGCATCAAGCACATTCACGACCACAAAGGCGAGTACGACGTGATCATGGTCGACTCCACCGAGCCGGTCGGACCGGCTGTAGGCCTGTTTGAGAAAGGATTTTACCAAGGCATTTACGACGCGTTGAAACCGGATGGCATCATGGTGGCGCAGACCGAGTCCCCGTGGTTCAACCGCGACTTGATCAAACGCGTGTTCAAGGATATTAAATCGATTTTCCCGATCACCCGTCTGTATACGTGCAGCATCCCGACCTATCCGTCCGGCCTGTGGAGCTTTACGATCGGCTCCAAACAGTACGATCCGCTGGAAGTGGATGCGAGCAAGATCAAGGATTTGAACACCAAGTACTACAATGCGGAGGTTCACTACGCCGCGTTCAAGCTGCCCAACTTCGTGGCCGAGCTGACCCGCGACTAAGGATTGGGAGGAAGAAACAAGATGCGTTTTGACGAAGCGTATTCCGGCAACGTCTTTATCCGCAGCCATGGCAGCTACGAGGAGAGCCAGGCGGTCATCTACGGTATGCCGATGGACTGGACGGTCAGTTTCCGTCCCGGTTCCCGTTTCGGCCCGGCCCGCATCCGCGAGGTCTCGATCGGTCTGGAAGAGTACAGCCCGTATCTGGACAGACTGCTGGAAGACGTAAAGTATTTCGATGCGGGGGATATTCCCCTGCCGTTTGGCAACGTGGAGGGCAGCCTGGATGCGATCCGTACGTTTGTCAGCAAAATTTTGGCGGACGGCAAGTTTCCGATCGGTCTGGGCGGCGAACACCTGGTGACCTGGCCGGTAATTCAGGCTGTGTACGAAAAGTACAAGAGCGACCTGGTCATCTTCCACTTTGACGCCCACACCGACCTGCGCGACCATTACGAGGGGTATGAGTACTCCCACTCCACGCCGATCAAAAAGGCGTGCGATCTGATCGGCGGCAAAAACGTCTATTCGTTTGGCATCCGCAGCGGGATGAAGGAAGAGTTTGAGTGGGCGAAAGAAAACATGCACCTGTACAAGTACGACGTACTGGAGCCGGTCAAACAGGTGCTGCCGACGATTGGCAACCGCCCGATCTACCTGACGATCGACATCGACGTGCTTGACCCTGCATACGCGCCGGGTACCGGCACGACCGAGGCGGGCGGCATCACCTCCCGCGAACTGCTGGAGACCATCCACTACATGGCGAAAAACGGCGCCAACGTGATCGGCTGTGACCTGGTGGAAGTGGCACCGGTCTACGATCACAGCGAGATGACCCAGATTGTGGCGTCCAAGATCGTGCGCGAGCTGATTCTGGGCTTTGTAAAATAACAGACGGTACCACAAGCGTCCCCGGTTTCACACTGGGGGCGTTTTTTTGTCGGGTGGGGCGGAAGCACACGTGATGACGGGCGTTTGGGGGTCTATTATAAAACTTTTTTATTTACAAAATTAAAAATATTGCGTATGATGGTGGCAAATCCTTCCACATGCAGTTCAGGGGGCGCATTCCATGAGAGAAGTGTTTGCCAACCGTCAGTTTCGCAAGCTGTTTTTTTCCAACCTGTTTTCCGGCTTTGGCCAGGGAATGACCATGATCGGCATTGCCTGGTACTTGGTGGAAACGACCGGATCAGCCGAGCTGCTCGGCTCCACGATGTTTGTCTCGGCTGTGCTGATGTTTGTGGTCGGCCCGTATATCGGCACGTTGATCGACCGTTTTTCCCGCAAACGGATGCTGCTGACGGAGCATGTGATCGGCTTTGCCGTGCTGGCCGCCCTCGCGATGTGGGGCTTTTTCGGTCCGTATACCAAGTGGATGCTGGTCGCTGTCTACCTGGTGACGACCCTGATGTTTCAGATTCATTACCCGTCGCAGTCGGCGCTTGTCCAGGAAATGTTTGAGCCGCGGCACTACAACGACATCAACAGCCTGCTGGAGATTGAGGGACAGACGTCGTCCGTGCTGGCCGGGGGGATCGCAGGGTTTCTCCTGGAGGCATACGGGCTGCATGTCGTTTTGCTGATTAACGCCTGTACGTATCTGGCAGCCTTCGGTCTCATGGCCACCATGGCCTACACCTTTACCCTGGAGCGGGAAGTCCGGAACAACAGCGGGGTCAACTGGGTGGGCCAACTGCTCCAAAGCTGGCATTACATACGGGAAAAACGGGGCTTTCTCCTGTTTGGCATCGCGGCGTTGATGCCGTTTATTGCGGTGATGGCCGGCAACTTGTTGAAGCCTGTTTACGTGAATCAGACCTTGAAAGCGGACGTGACGGTGTTTTCGCTCGGAGAAACGGCATACGCCATCGGCGCGGTGGCGGCCGGATTCCTGGTTGCTGCCGTGACAAGGAAGTACGGCCAGGTTCCGGCGATGGTTGGCAACACGCTGCTGTTTGCTGTCGTCATGGCAGTCATGGTGGCGCTGCCCTACGGATGGGCCCTGATTGGCGCCTACATGGTGTTCGGCTGGTGCAATGCTTCTGTCCGGCTTATCCGGCAGTCGCTGTACATGACGGTCGTGCCGAAGCCGTTCATGGGACGGGTCATGAGCTTTTTCAATTCACTCGGGATGATGATGCGCTTGCTCCTGATCGGCGTGTTTACGTGGATGATTGACCGGACCGGGGCCGGGATGGGGTACCTCGTGCTAGCCGGACTGCTGCTGCTCGCCGCCGTCGGGATTGTGGGAACGATGCGCCATCTGCTGGATGAGCAGTCCGGTCAGTCGGCGGTTGCAACAAAAGAGCGATGAGGCGTACAATGGACGGGTACAAGCAGAACGGGAAGTGAGGACGATCCATGCAAGACGTGCTGATCACCCTGACCGCCAGACAGCGCACGGGAGGAGATTGGGAGGAAACAATCTATCGCTATGCCGGCCGATGCGTGGAAAAGACAGGCGGCTGGTATCTGACGTACAAGGAGCAGCTGGAAGGGGCCGGCGAGGTGAGCACGACGCTGAAGCTGGCAGACGGGACGGTCACCCTGCTGAGACAGGGCGACGTGCAGACGAAACAGCAGTTTCAGCAGGGCATGAGCCACCAGACGACCTACCGCAGTCCCTACGGGCTGTTTTCGATGGAGACCCATACACGCAAGCTGCGCATCCGGCATGAGCAGGGAAGGCCGGTCCAGGTAAGAGTAGCTTACCAGCTGTGGCTGAACAGCCAGTATATCGGCGAGCACGAACTGACGCTGAATGTGGAGTGGCCCTCCGCGACACACTGAACAAATCAAGCGGTCATAACCAACCATTGGCGATAATCTTGTGCAAACTGGTGTACTTGGAGTAAAATGATGCTAGAAAACACAAGCAGCAGAAAGGTTGCAAGCAATCGCCTGCGACCAGGCTGGTACCGTTGGTGGAAAAGAATCACAAAGGTCGGCAAACCGATGCGATTCTTTTTGGGCCAAGCGTGGTATGATAGGAACAGCAGATGCATATGGTAAAAAAGGCTACAGATGCGGGAACATCTGCAGCCTTGTACAATAGCTGCTCCCTTTACGGGATCGGCTCAGAATTTGACCGAAGTGACCTCCGGTTCTCAACTCAAGGGGAGGTCACTTCTTTTTTTGCGTCAAAGCAACAATCGCCACGACGAGACTCAGCAGGCCGACAATAAAGCCGCCGAACTGAATCATCAGGCTCATGGTTTTGTGCGTTATTGCCATGCTCTCACCTCCCCCGTTTCCGACGTGGGAGATGAGCCGACCACCCTTGAGGAGCCGATGTCTATGAGTATAGCATAATTTTCCGCTGCGGAGCATGGATCAACAGAAGGGGGAAATAACGTGCACGGCATGGAGTGATGGGCCAGGCTCGTTCGCTATAGCCGGTCGGGGCGGTTTTTTCGTACAATAAGGGTAATTCACACAAGGAAAGGGGAGGGGCATCGTGGGGTTTGCACTCGCAACCGGTGGCATGGCCGGCCTCGTTCTGGCCGCGTTTCTGGCTTTGGGAGACGGACTGTTTCAAACGTCGACGCTCTCCGTCCTGATTGACGTCAGCTATGTCCCCGGCCTGGAGGGACTGCCGTCCGTGGTCGAGCTGTTGGTCCACCTGTTGGTCAGTGCAATCGTTGCGTTTTTCATGATGTACTTTTATCCCCGAACCCGCGGCGAGCGGAGAATCAAATATCTGTCGTACTGGGTGCTCGCCTTTGCTGCGGCCTATCTGCCATTTAGTCTGCTCAGCGGCGCGGCCGTGTCGTGGGCAGATTTTTTCCTCTGGCTGCTGGGCCATCTGCTTTACACGCTGATCATCGCGGTGCAGGCGGAACGGCAGCGGTGACTGCCGAAAATTCGGCACAGTGATGATTTTTTGGCAGTTTGTTCGAAAGGAGGCTGTTACACTCCATGCCGATGTCGGAAACGGTGGAAATGCTGCAGGCCATCCTGGGAACGATCGATGAGGGAATCCACGTCGTTGATGCGAACGGCATTACCATTTATTACAATCACGTGGCGGCCAGACTGGACGGGCTGACGCCTGACGAAGTGCTGGGAAAGCCGCTGCTGGAGGTGTTTCCCTCGCTGGACCGTCACTCCAGCACACTGCTGAGGGTCATTGCGAGCGGCGAACCGATCTACGACCAGCCGCAGACCTACACCAACTGGAGAGGGATGCGGGTGGAGACGATCAATACGACGCTGCCCGTGCGGGTGGGCAATCGGCTGGTCGGGGCGGTCGAGGTGGCCAAGGATATCCGCAAGCTGAAAGAGCTGTCAGAGCGGCTGCTCGACCTGCAGGCGCAGATCAGCAAGCCGAAGCGGGCCAAGCGGAGCAAGCTGGACGGGGACGGGCTTTCCTTTCAGTTTGCCGATATCCTGACACAAAACGAACAGATGATGCGGTTAAAAGACCGCGCGAGAAAGGCGGCCCGCACTTCATCTCCGGTATTGATCTACGGAGAGACGGGGACGGGGAAGGAACTGTTCGTCCAGTCGATCCACCAGGCGTCGTCCCGCTGCGGCAAGCCGTTTATTGCGCAAAACTGCGCGGCCCTGCCGGCTTCGCTGCTGGAAAGCCTGCTGTTTGGCACGACCAAGGGCAGCTTTACCGGAGCAGACGACAGACCGGGACTGTTTGAACTGGCGGATGGCGGGACGCTGTTTCTCGACGAGTTGAACAGCATGCCGCTGGACCTGCAGGCAAAACTGCTGCGCGTGCTGCAGGACGGGCAAATCCGGCGGATCGGCAGCAGCAGCGCCGTACGTGTCGACGTGCGGGTGATCGCTGCCGTCAATGAACCGCCGCTGGAGTTGGTTCGGCGCGGCGCGCTGCGATTGGACCTGTACTACCGCATCAACGTGGTCTCCTTTGAGCTGCCGCCGCTGCGGGAGCGCAGGGAGGACGTGGACCTGCTCGTCCGCCATTTCCTCGACAAATACAATCGCCGTTTTCACATGCAGGTGCAAAACATCAGTCCGGAGGTGGCCGACCTGTTCAGGCAGTACGACTGGCCCGGCAACGTTCGCGAACTGGAGCACGTGATCGAGGCGGCGATGAACATGGTGGAGGGAGCAGTGATTGAACGGGAACACCTGCCGCCGTACTTGGCGGAGCGTTCGCTGGTGAACGGTCCGGGCGAGACCGGACCAGGGGAGATCGGATCGGCCATCCCTCCTATCGAGGCGTGGGCGGCAAAACAGCGCACGCTGCCGGAGGTGCTGCGGGAGGTGGAGGAACGGTGCATTGCCGATGCGCTGAAATCCACTGGCGGCAACGTGCTCAGGGCGGCACGGCTGTTGGGCATCCCCCGGCAGACGCTGCAGTACAAACTCTCGCAGCGGGGAGCAGGCGAACGGTAAGTGCCGAATTTTCGGCAGTCCAAAAACTCCTACAGATGGAAAATCTGCTTGCCAATGCTTTATTTTCTATATTCAAAATCTTTTGATTTGATTGGCACGACTGTTGCATTCCCTTTGTTGTTGAGGAATACACGCGTATCTTCACACAACGCAAAGGGGGATGACAAGGATGACGGTTACAGCCAAACGTGACTGGCGCCAGATCGAAATGTGGAAAGACGTCACCGAAGAACAATGGAACGACTGGATGTGGCAGCTCACCCACACCATTCGGACTGTAGATGAATTGAAACAGGTGATCAACCTGACACCGGAGGAGGAAGAGGGTGTACGCATTTCCAACCAGACCATCCCGCTCAACATCACGCCCTATTACGCCATGCTGATGGACCCGGACGATCCGAAAGATCCGGTCCGCATGCAGTCCGTTCCGCTTTCCTCCGAGATGGTTCGGACCAAATACGACATGGAAGACCCGCTGCACGAGGACACTGATTCACCGGTGCCGGGCCTGACGCACCGGTATCCGGACAGGGTGCTGTTTTTGGTCACCAACCAGTGTTCGATGTACTGTCGTTACTGTACGCGCCGCCGCTTCTCCGGCCAGATCGGCATGGGCGTGCCGAAAAAGCAGCTGGACGCCTGTATCGACTACATCCGCCGTACGCCGGAAGTGCGCGACGTGCTCCTCTCCGGGGGCGACGGTCTGCTGATCAACGACCGCATCCTGGAGTACATTTTGAGCAATTTGCGGGCCATCCCGCACGTGGAGATCATCCGCATCGGCACGCGCGCTCCGGTGGTGTTCCCGCAGCGGATCACGGAAAACCTGTGCAACATCCTGAAAAAATACCATCCCATATGGCTCAACACGCACTTTAACCACCCGAAGGAGATTACCCCGGAAGCGAAGCGGGCCTGCGAAATGCTGGCCAACGCCGGCGTGCCGCTCGGCAACCAGTCGGTTATCCTGGCGGGCATCAACGATTGTCCGAATACGATGAAAAAGCTGGTGCACGAGCTGGTCAAGATTCGCGTACGGCCGTACTACATCTACCAGTGCGACCTGTCCGAGGGGATCGGCCACTTCCGCGCGCCGGTCAGCAAAGGGATCGAGATCATCGAACACCTGCGAGGCCATACCTCCGGCTATGCGGTGCCGACGTTCGTGGTGGACGCGCCGCATGGCGGCGGCAAAATTCCCGTCATGCCCAACTACATCATTTCGCAGTCGGCCGACAAAGTGGTGCTGCGCAACTTTGAGGGCGTGATTACCTCGTATCCCGAGCCGAAAAACTACCACGCCCACGACGAGGAGAATTGCGAGTACTGTCAGGCTGCCAAGGGCAAAGCCGTCGGCATCGCCGCGCTGATGAGAGACGAAGCCGACAACCTGGAGCCGGCTGACCTGCCGCGCAACAAGCGGATTCAGGCGACCAAGATCAAATCGCTGGCAGACATCCGGCAGGAACAAAAAGAAAAGAAATTGCAGAAAGAACAAGAACACAAAGAGGTGTCCGGCAAATAGGCCGGATGGACCGCATAGGCTGACAAGGCCGCCAGGGAAGCCAGGGTTGCTGGCATTCTCTGGCGGCTGTTTGCGTGGAGGAGATTTGCAGGTGACGAATGGGAGCAATCTGTGTTAATATCAGGGCAGACGATTCTGAACGAACGCTCAGTCTGGACAGGCTGCCGCGGTTTGACAAGCGTTTGTGTAGGAATCAACATAATGAGTGAATAGTCATTCATTTTTTCTTGCGATTCTGATAAGATAGAAAAAAACGGACGAACATGAAAAGGGGGAGAAGACCTTGCTGGCCTTGCTCAATCTGATCGCGTTTTTCCTGGTGCTCGCTTACGGTCTGTACCTGGTCTGCCACGTCCTGTACAGCCGGTATCTGTTTATCAAACTGGGCAAAAAGCCGGACGTCAAGGACGACTTCGGCACGCGCCTGAATTTGCTGCTGGAAAACGTCGTCTTTCACAAAAAGCTGTTGAAGGACAAAAAGAGCGGCATCATGCACGTCGTCATGTTTTACGGCTTCATTATCCTGCAGTTTGGCGCCATTGAACTGATCGTGAAAGGTCTGGTGAAGGGCTTTGAACTGCCATTTGGCAGCGCTCACAAGTACTTCAGCCTGATGCAGGAGATCACTGTCTTTCTGATTCTCGCGGCAGTCAGCTACGCGTTCTACCGCCGGTATATCGAAAAGCTGAAGCGGCTGAAGCGCGGATTCAAATCGGGACTGGTGCTGCTGTTCATTTCCACGCTGATGGCAACAGTTTTGTTCTCACTCGCGTTTGAGCAGCTCTGGTTGGGGCACGAACCGTCCGGCTACGCGCCGTTTTCCTCGCTGATCGCGATGGCGTTCGCCGGCATCCCCAATACCGCGGCGGCCGCGCTGTTCTACGTGTTCTGGTGGCTGCACCTGCTGATCCTTTTGGCCTTCGCCGTGTACGTGCCGCAGTCCAAGCACGCTCACCTGATTTTTGCGCCGATCAACGTCTGGTTCAAAAAACTGGACCCGCCCGGCAAACTGTCCAAAATCGACTTTGAAGACGAGACGCAGGAAGTGTTTGGGGTCGGCCGGATTGAGGACTTCACCCAGACGCAGCTGATCGACCTGTACGCCTGTGTGGAGTGCGGTCGCTGCACCAGCATGTGTCCCGCCTCCGGCACCGGCAAGATGCTCTCCCCGATGGAATTGATCACCAAGATGCGGGATCATTTGACGGAAAAAGGAGCGGCAATCACGTCCCGGACGCCGTGGATGCCGAGCTTCGCCTTTACCGGCTCGACCGCCAACCAACTGGCGCTGCAGGCGTCGGAAGTGGCGGCGGCGTCCGAGGGAGCGACCGCAGTCGCCTACGAGAAAAACCTGATCGGCGACGTGATTACCGAGCAGGAGCTGTGGGCCTGCACCACCTGCCGCAACTGTGAGGATCAGTGCCCGGTGATGAACGAGCACGTGGAAAAAATCATCGACATGCGCCGCTACCTGGTGATGACTGAGGGCAGCATGCCGCAAGAGGCGCAGCGGGCGCTGAACAACATCGAGCGGCAGGGCAACCCGTGGGGCATCAACCGCAAGGACCGACTGAAGTGGATCGAAGGGCTGAACGGCCAGTACGACGTGCCGACCGTGCAGCAGGTGGAGGAATTCGAGTATCTGTTCTGGGTCGGCTCGATGGGCTCGTTTGACAACCGCAGCCAGAAGATTACGCAGGCGTTTGTCAAGCTGATGCACGAAGCCGGGGTAAGCTTTGCCATTCTCGGCAACGAGGAGAAAAACTCCGGTGACACCGCTCGCCGCATCGGCAACGAGTTTCTGTTCCAGCAGCTCGCCCAGGAGAACATCGCGCTGTTCCAGGCTTACGGCGTGAAGAAGATCGTCACCTGCGACCCGCACGCCTACAACACCTTTAAAAACGAGTACCCCGAGTTCGGCCTGGAGGCGGAGGTGTATCACCACTCCGAGCTGCTCGCCCAGTGGGTCAAGGAAGGGCGTCTGAAGCCGACCAAGGAAGTAAAGGAGCGCATCACCTACCACGACTCCTGTTACCTGGGCCGCTACAACGAGATTTACGACAAGCCGCGTGAGATCCTCTCGGCGATTCCAGGCGTGGAGATTGTGGAAATGAAGCGGAGCGGCTGCGACAGCATGTGCTGCGGTGCCGGCGGCGGCCTGATGTGGATGGAGGAGCACGAAGGCACCCGCATCAACGTGGCGCGCACCGAGCAGGCGCTGGAAGTAAATCCGACGGCCATCGCCAGCGCGTGTCCGTACTGTTTGACAATGATGAACGACGGCATCAAGATGAAAGAAATGGAGGATCAGGTCAAAACCCGAGACATTGCCGAGATTCTCGCCGATGCCTTGTGATTTTGAAGAGTGTTTTTGGTGTGCTAATCCCTGCCCTGCCAAAGGGTGGGGATTTTTTTGCATAAAACGCATAATAGGGGGTATCAATCGTTTCTCTTTTTTACCTAGTAAGTGAAAACGACAATGACCGGTCTAAAGTCGTTTATCTACTAGCTAAAGGAGAGAATATGATGGCGTTGATACCAATTCCAACAGAACCTGTTAAAGTTGATGGTGTTCGAGATACTTATGTAGACTTGAATCCAAATACCGATCCCAATGATAAAGTACAAGCTTTCGTTGATGCGTTCAAACGAGTTGCCGAAGATGCTAGCGATGAATGTTATGGCTTGCCTGTTGAGGTAATCCTCGCTATGTGGGGAGGAGAATCAGGATGGGGTGCAAGTAAAACACAACGAAACAATCAAAATTGGTCAAACATGAAATATGTAAGTAGTTCCAATCCACCAGGAAACTATGGCAAAGGAGAAGGCGGATGGGCTGCTTATATCGGTCGCAGTACCCATGCTAACTCCTTTGCGCGGTTCTTTAAAGAAAATAGCCGATACTCTGCGTTAATCAATTATTTGAAAAGCACAAACAACCCCAGTTCAGAAAAATGCATACGATACATCGCGGATGCCGGGTATGGCGGCTCCGACCATGATCAATACTATGATGAAGTAATGGGGTATCTGGAAACACTCCGCAGACGAAGCAATCTGTAGTTTGGAAAGAAGCACCATGTATATGGTGCTTCTTTGTTATAGTCCCGTGTGCAGAGCTAAATGTAGATCGATTTCTTTTTTCACCCAGCCGCCATAATCTTTAACCTGATAGATCTTCCATTCATCCAGATTATGCGGGTTCTGCACACCGACAAAGGCGTCATTTGGATTCTGCGGATCAAGATAAATCACGATATCCTTTCGAGGGAATTCATTTACCCCGCTTTCCGGAATGAAGGGCTTTTGGACAATTCTTATGTACACTTTGTCATATTGACTTGTTCCTTCTTCCAGTTTTTCTTGCAGGAATGGCAGTTTTTGCTCGTCCCCCAATTCCTCGCCGTCTCTTCGATAAGCAAACCTGTACAAATCTTTGGCATTCACAAGAATCCCCATGCAGCGCGAAGGATTCTCGAAAACAAAACGATCATGCCCTCTTTGCACCACAAGCTTTTCCACTTCTTCAGCCTGTGAATCCACTGAATGTGGCGCCGATACCTGCTCATGATTATGTTCTCCCTGGGAAGAAACGGCACTGCACCCGCTTGCGATTCCGAGCAATATGAGGAAAAGAATACATTTTTTCATGTATGCCGCACACCTTTCCATCGCCCTTTGTTTAGATACTATATTGGACGAGTGAAATTCCAATAAGTTTCATATTTTGGAAAACCGTGCATCTATCAAGCGAAAACATTCGAAAAAACCGGATGTTTTACTAACAGGAAATTTACCTAGAGAACAGGGGGGATTCGATGGAAAATCAGTCAATGTTTGATTACTATCGCCAAATGTTAAAACGGATCGCATGGAGATTACAGTATCAAGCAAATAAAGTATATCGCCATGAAAGCGTGCTTGAGGATGTATGGACAAAAGAACACAAGGGATTGGTAGTATCAGATCTATTTGTTAAGGAGTTGCTCAGTAGCCTTCCTGATAGAGGACGTTTTATCCTTCAAAAGGTGGTGATTGAAGGCATACCTGAAAGAGAAGTGGCGAAGCAACTTAATATTTCACAGAAACGAGTAAATGTTTGCAAAACAAAGTATTTACAGCAGCTACGTCAAAAACTCATTTCTGATTGACAGCGGGACTATACGGAACCAACAGCCCCTTGGATTTTGCGCTCCCATACAGCGTCAGAAAGGCAAGCGGGATGCCCGTCCGGCAACGAATGGCTGCCGGACTGACAAGAAAAGTCAGGCGTCCTTTTTTTCGTATTACATTGACTATTCAGACGGGAGACGGCAAAATGAAAGTAAGCAAAAATGAGCGATCGCTCGATCATTTTGTAATGAATGCCATGCAGCGAGGAGGAGCCGAGATGAAAACAGTAATTGCGGGGGCGGCACGCACCCCGTTTGGCAAGTTCGGCGGCGCGCTGAAAGACGTTTCCGCAGTTGATCTGGGGGCCATTGCGATCAAGGAAGCACTCAAGCGGGCCGGCGTGTCCGGCGAGCAGGTGGACGAAGTGATCATGGGCATGGTCGTACAGGCGGGAGCGGGGCAGGTGCCCTCCCGTCAGGCGGCCCGCAAGGCGGGACTGCCGTGGAACGTGGCCAGCCAGACCATCAACAAGGTGTGCGCTTCCGGGATGAGGGCGGTCACCATGGCCGACCAGATCATCCGCGCCGGAGACGGGCAGATCATCGTGGCTGGCGGCATGGAGAGCATGAGCAGTGCGCCGTATGCACTGCCCAACGCGCGGTACGGCCTGCGCATGGGCGATGCGGTTGTGCGCGACCTGATGATGTACGACGGGCTGACCTGCCCGTTTGATCAAGTGCCGATGGCCGTCCACGGTAGCAACGTGGCGGAGGAGTACGGCATCACCCGCGAGGAGCAGGACCGTTGGGCGCTGCGCAGCCAGCAGCGAGCGGCCAGGGCGATGGCGGCCGGTCTGTTCGACGAGGAAATCGTGCCCGTGCCGGTACCGCAGAAAAAGGGCGATCCAATCCTCGTCACCAAAGACGAGGCGCCGCGTCCCGACACCACGCTGGAGGTGCTGGCCAAACTGCCGCCGGTGTACAAAAAGGACGGCACGATTACCGCCGGCAACGCGCCTGGCATCAACGACGGCGCGGCAGCGATGGTGCTGATGGCGGAGGACAAGGCGGCCGAATTGGGGATTCGCCCGCTGGCAGTCATTCTGGGTCACGCGCAGGTGGGCGCGGAGGCGCCGTACATCGCCACCACGCCGGGACTGGCGATCCAAAAGCTGCTGGAAAAGACCGGCACGCGGCTGGACGAGATCGATCTGTTTGAAGTGAACGAGGCATTTGCCGCCGTTATCCTGACCAGCGGCAAGATCGTCGGTTGGGACGAAGAAAAGGTAAACGTCAACGGCGGGGCGATCGCGCTCGGCCATCCGATCGGGGCGAGCGGGGCGCGAATTATCATGCACCTCGTGTACGAACTGCGGCGCCGCGGGGGCGGGTTGGGCGTTGCCGCCATTTGCAGCGGAGCGGCCCAGGGAGACGCGGTTCTGATCAAGGTGTTCTAGTCTCTGCGGGGACCGGTTGCGTTTGGACGGGTGAATAAAAGGCATTGTTGCGAGGAAGGGGACGTGTTTATGAACATTCAAACGATCATGGTCGTAGGTGCGGGACAGATGGGCAGCGGCATCGCCCAGGTGGCGGCGCAGGCCGGTTTTCGGGTGATTCTCCACGACATCCGGCAGGAATTTGTGGACCGCGGCCGGCAGACGATTGAGAAAAATCTGGCCCGCAGCGTGGAAAAAGGCAAAATGAGTGCGGAAGACAAAGAGGCGGTGCTGGCCCGCCTGACCCTCTCCGTCGATCTGACGGATGGCCGTGACGCAGACTTTGTGGTGGAAGCGGTTACGGAAAACATGGGCGTGAAAGCGGAGATTTTCCGCCAGCTGGACGAGATCTGCCCGGCGCACACGGTGCTGGCCAGCAACACCTCCTCGCTGCCGATTACGGAAATCGCTGCCGTGACCAAACGGCCGGAAAAAGTAATCGGCATGCATTTCATGAACCCGGTGCCGGTGATGAAGCTGGTCGAGATCATCCGCGGCCTGCAGACGGCGGACGAGGTGTATCAGTTGACGGAGGACCTGGCCAAACAGATGGGCAAAGTACCGGTCAGCGTCAACGACTTTCCCGGATTCGTCTCCAACCGCGTGCTGATGCCGATGATCAACGAGGCGATCTACTGCGTGTACGAAGGCGTGGCCGAGCCGGAAGCAATTGATGAGGTGATGAAGCTGGGCATGAACCATCCGATGGGGCCGTTGACGCTGGCCGACTTCATCGGGCTGGATACCTGCCTGTACATCATGGAAGTGCTGTACGAAGGTTTCGGCGACTCCAAATACAGGCCGTGCCCGCTGCTGCGCAAGTACGTCAAGGCTGGCTGGCTCGGCCGTAAATCGGGACGAGGCTTCTACGTCTACAACTAGAATCTGTACGCGGCAAAGAGGGAGGACGCGATGGATTTCCGATTTAGCGAAGAGCATGAGATGATGCGCCGGATGGTGCAAGATTTTGCCCAAAAGGAGATCGCTCCGTTCGTTCCCGTCATGGAAGAGACGGAACAGTTTCCCCGCCACATCGTGAAAAAAATGGGGGAAACCGGCTTGATGGGCATTCCGGTACCGGAAGAATGGGGCGGAGCTGGCGCTGACTTCATCTCGTACATTCTGGCCATTCACGAGATTTCCAAAGTAAGCGCCACCGTGGGCGTGATTCTCTCCGTGCACACCTCTGTCGGCACCAATCCGATCCTGTATTTCGGAAGCGACGAGCAAAAGCGAAAGTACCTGCCCAAGCTGGCCAGCGGCGAATACCTCGGTGCGTTTGCGCTGACCGAGCCGCAGGCGGGATCGGATGCGGGCAATATCCGCACGACGGCCGTCCGCAAAGGGGATGAATACATCCTCAACGGCAACAAGGTGTTCATCACCAACGGCGGCGAGGCGGACGTATACATCACATTTGCCGTGACCGACCCGTCCCAGGGGCGAAGGGGCATCTCCGCGTTTATCGTGGAAAAGGATACGCCAGGCTTTATCGTCGGCAAAAAGGAAAAGAAGATGGGGCTGTTTGGTTCCAATACGACGGAACTGATTTTCGACAACGCGCGGGTGCCGGCCGAAAACCTGCTCGGGCAGGAAGGCATTGGATTCAAGATTGCCATGGCCAACCTCGACTATGGCCGGATCGGCATCGCCGCGCAGGCGCTGGGCATCGCGGAAGCAGCCGTTCAGTACGCGACCGATTACGCCAAGGAACGGAAGCAATTCGGCCAGCCGATTATCAAGCAGCAGGCGGTCGCCTTCAATCTGGCCGACATGGCGACGCGGGCGGAAGCGGCGCGGCTGCTGGTCTACCGGGCCGCCTTCCTGCGCAGCCGCGGGCTTGCGTGCGGCATGGAAGCGTCCATGGCCAAAAAGTTTGCCTCCGACGCGGCGATGATAAACGCCACTGAGGCGGTGCAGATCTTCGGCGGATACGGGTACACCCGGGAGTACCCGGTGGAGCGGCTGTTCCGCGACGCCAAGGTGACGCAAATCTACGAGGGCACCACCCAGATTCAGCACATTGTGATCGCCAAACATCTGCTGTCCACTTGAGAAACGGGACGCACGAATAACCATGACGCAGGGGAGTGGGGAACATGAATTTTCATCTGACGGAAGAGCAGGAAATGCTCCGCAAAATGATTCGCGACTTCGCGGAGAACCAGGTGGCGCCGACAGCGGCGGAGCGCGATGAGGAAGAGCGCTTTGACCGGTCCATTTTTGAACAGATGGCGGAGCTGGGGCTGACCGGCATTCCCTGGCCGGAGAAGTACGGCGGCGCGGGAGCCGACTACCTCAGCTACGTGCTCGCCGTGGAGGAGCTGTCCCGCGTGGACGCGTCCATCGGTGTCACGCTGTCCGCCCACGTTTCGCTGGCGAGCTGGCCGATTTACAAGTTCGGCACGGAAGAACAGAAGCAGAAGTACCTGCGGCCGCTGGCGGAAGGCAAAAAGCTGGGCGCTTACTGCCTGACCGAGCCCGGCTCCGGGTCCGACGCTGCCGGGATGCGCACCACTGCCGTGCGCGACGGCGATCACTACGTGCTAAACGGCTCCAAGATTTTTATCACCAACGCGGGCGAGGCGGAGATTTACATCGTCTTTGCCTTGACCAATCCGGAGCTGAAGCACAAGGGAATCACCGCCTTTATCGTGGAAAAAGGCATGCCCGGCTTTACGATGGGCAAAAAGGAAAAGAAACTGGGGATTCGCTCGTCGCCGACGCTCGCCGTCAACTTTGAGGACGTCCGCGTTCCCGTGGAAAACGTGCTCGGTGAAGAAGGACAGGGCTTCAAGATCGCGATGATGACGCTGGATGGCGGGCGCAACGGCATCGCCGCCCAGGCGCTGGGCATCGCGCAGGGGGCGTTTGATCACGCGCTGGCGTACGCCAAGGAACGGCACCAGTTCGGCAAACCGATCGCGTCGCTGCAGGCGATTCAATTCAAGCTGGCCGACATGGCGACGAAAATCGAGGCGGCTCGACTGCTCACCTACCAGGCGGCATGGCTGGAAGACCAGGGGCTGCCCTACGGCAAGGCATCGGCGATGTCCAAGGTATTTGCCGGCGATATCGCCATGGAAGTGACGACGGAGGCGGTGCAGATCTTCGGCGGCTACGGCTACACCCGCGAGTATCCGGTGGAACGCTTCATGCGCGACGCCAAGATCACCCAGATTTACGAAGGAACCAACGAGATTCAGCGAGTTGTCATCAGCAACTACCTGCTGAAAGAGTAAGATGCAGCACAGTACAGGGCGAGAAGAGGGCTTTTCATGCACGAGATCACACGGCGCATCCTGGCGGGCGACGCGCGCGGGGCAGCCCGCGCCATCACCTGCATCGAAAACGATTATCCGGAGCGGTCGCAGATCCTGCGGGAACTGTTTCCTCACACCGGCCGGGCGAAGCTGATCGGCATTACCGGGACGCCGGGCGCGGGCAAAAGCTCGCTGGTGGACTGTCTGATCAGCTACCTGCGCACATTGGGGTTGAAAATCGGCGTGGTGGCGGTTGATCCGACCAGCCCGTTTACCGGCGGCGCGCTTCTGGGCGACCGCGTGCGGATGCAGAACCACGCGCTGGACAGCGGTGTGTTTATCCGCAGCATGGGGACGCGGGGCAGTCTCGGCGGCCTTTCCCGCAACACGCGGGACGCCGTGCGGGTGCTGGACGCGTACGGCTGTGACGTCATCCTGATCGAGACGGTCGGGGTAGGGCAGTCGGAGCTGGACGTGATGACCATCGCTGATACGACGGTGGTGGTGCTCACCCCCGGCGGAGGCGATTCGGTCCAAGCGTTCAAGGCGGGCATCATGGAGATTGCCGATCTGTTCGTGATCAACAAAGCCGATCTGCCGGGCGTGGAAAAGCTGCGGATCGAAGTGGAACAGATGCTGGATCTGGCCAAGCATGACGCGCCTTGGCGTCCGCCGATCGTCCAGACGGTCTCCACGCGCGGCCAGGGAATGGCTGAGCTGTGGGAGCAGGTGGGACTGCATCAGCGCTTTTTGCAGGAGAGCGGAGAGGGGCAGATACGCCGCTCCCGCCACCTGCAGGAGGAAGTGCTGGACATCGTTCGCGATTCTCTCTACCAGCGGCTGCTGGGCAGCATCGAAGCGGGCCGGTACCGGGACGAACTGGAGCGAGTGGCAGCGCGGGAAGCCGACCCGTACTCCACTGCCGACCGAATTGTCCGCGAGTGGTGGGGACAGACTCCCTGAGCGGAGGAATAAAGAAAGATTGGCGTTAGGCGCTC
This sequence comes from Brevibacillus sp. MCWH, assembly GCF_013096935.1. Classification (NCBI taxonomy): domain Bacteria; kingdom Bacillati; phylum Bacillota; class Bacilli; order Caryophanales; family Paenibacillaceae; genus Brevibacillus; species Brevibacillus sp. MCWH. The sequence goes on from NZ_SDLF01000001.1 coordinate 203,012, forward strand.
TCTCGACGTATAATATACGGGATATAATAGAAAGAGAGCGTTGCGGTCTTTCTTTTTCCAAATGTTGCCTGACCAAACGCTCAGTCGGTTGGAGAGGTGTAAGAAATCATGTCTGAAAGACGAAAAACCATACCGTCCCTGGTAAAGGACCCCAAGCTGATCGAAAAGCGGCGGGAGCAGATTATTGAAGCGGCTGTCGATCTGTTCATCAACAAAGGGTTTCACAAGACGACCACGCGGGAGATCGCCCGTGCGTCCGGATTCAGCATCGGCACCCTGTACGAATACATCGAATCCAAGGAAGACGTCCTCTATCTGGTGTGCGACGCCATCCACGCGGAAGTGGAAAGCCGCCTGCGCGAGGCGATCACGTTCAACGGCACCGGCTTGAAAATCCTGAAGCTGGCGCTGAAGAGCTTTTTCCGCGTGATGGACCAAATGAGCGACCGCGTCCTGTTGATCTATCAGGAGTCCAAGTCGCTGCCGAAAGAGACGCTGCGCTACGTGCTGCAGCGCGAGGAAGAAATTACGCAGATTTTCGAGGAGATTCTGCGCAAAGGCATTGCCGACGGGTCCATCGGTATTGACGAGAAGCACGTCAAGCTGATGGCTGACAACATCATGGTGCTGGGTGAAATGTGGGTATTCCGCCGCTGGGCGTTAAAGCGGCACTACACACTGGAGGAGTTCACCGAGAAGCAGACGGCTTTGCTTTTGCGGGAGGTCAGCGTCTCCGAGTAAACGAGTAACTTGATATTCGGGGAGAGTGGAACGATGGAAACGGAAGTGTATCGTCCGCAACACAAGGTTCGCTTTGTCACGGCTGCCAGTCTCTTCGACGGGCACGACGCGTCGATCAACATCATGCGCCGCATCCTGCAGGCATCAGGGGCGGAAGTGATTCACCTGGGGCACAACCGCTCCGTCGATGAGATCGTTACCGCTGCCATCCAGGAAGATGTGCAGGGGATTGCCGTCAGTTCCTACCAAGGCGGTCACGTCGAGTTTTTTAAATACATGGTGGACCTGCTGCGTGAGAGAGGAGCGGGACACATCCGCGTCTTTGGCGGCGGAGGCGGGGTCATCGTTCCACGGGAAATCCGCGAGCTGGAAGCGTACGGCGTCTGCAAGATCTTTTCCCCTGACGACGGCCGCCGCCTCGGGCTGCAGGGGATGATCAACTACATGCTGCGAGAGACCGACTTCCCCACAGTCACGGAATTGACGAGTGAGGTGGAGGAACTGCGTCGGCAGCAGCATCAGGCGATCGGCCGGCTGATTTCCGTAGCGGAGTACGGCGTGGAAAAGCCGGAGTGGAAGGAGCGGCTCACGGACGGACTGCCGGAGCCGGAGCGCACGGTGCCGGTGCTGGGGATCACCGGCACAGGCGGCGCGGGAAAAAGTTCACTGACTGATGAGCTGGTTCGCCGCTTTTTGCGCACCTATGCCGACAAGACCGTCGCGATCCTGTCCGTCGACCCGTCCAAGCAAAAGACGGGCGGAGCACTGCTTGGTGACCGCATCCGCATGAATGCCAACAACACGCCGCGCGTCTACATGCGCAGCTTGGCCACGCGCCGGTCCGGCTCGGAACTGTCGGCCGCCGTCAAGGATGCGATCCGGGTGGCCCGGGCCGCCAACTTTGACCTGATCATCGTGGAAACCAGCGGCATCGGACAGGGAGATGCCCAGGTGAAGGATGTTTGCGACGTTGCGCTGTACGTGATGACCAGCGAATTTGGCGCCCCATCCCAGCTGGAAAAGATCGACATGCTCGACTTTGCCGATCTGGTGGCAATCAACAAGTTCGAACGAAAAGGGTCGGAGGACGCGCTGAGAGAGGTGCGCAAGCAGTACCGGCGCAACCACAACCTGTTTGATGTGCCGGATGAGCAGATTCCCGTGTACGGCACGATCGCCAGCCAGTTCAACGATCCGGGCACCAATGTGCTGTTTGCCGCCCTGATGCGCAAGATCGTGGAAAAAACAGGTGTCGACTGGCCGGTGGATCATCTTGACGCGACGCCGGTCAAGACGCACAAGACGGCACTGATCCCGGCGGAGCGCGTCAACTATCTGCAGGAGATCGCCAACACGGTGCGGGCGTATCGGGGATTCGTCACCGAGCAGTCGGCGATTGCCCGCAAGCTGTATCAACTGCACGGCGCCAAGGAGACGCTGCTGGCGTCGGGCGAACCTGATGCGGCCCAGGTGGTCCGTGTGCTGGATCAGCAGATTGCCCATTTTGAAGGCAAGCTGCATCCCGAGTGCCGCCGCATCCTGGACAACTGGCCGAAGCTCAAGGAACAGTACCGGCAGGATCAATTTGTCACCAAGGTGCGCGACAAGGAGATCGTCACCCGGCTGTACACGGAGTCGCTCTCTGGCACCCGCATCCCGAAAGTGTGCCTGCCTGAATTTGAAGACTGGGGCGAAATTTTGAAATGGTCGCTCAAAGAAAACGTGCCGGGACAATTCCCGTTCACAGCGGGCGTCTTCCCGTTCAAGCGGGAAGGGGAGGACCCGAAGCGGCAGTTTGCCGGGGAAGGCACACCGGAGCGGACCAACCGGCGCTTTCACTTCCTGTCGCAAAACGACGAGGCGAAGCGGCTCAGCACGGCGTTTGACTCGGTAACGCTCTACGGCGAAGACCCTGATTACCGCCCCGACATTTACGGAAAGATCGGCAACAGCGGTGTCAGCGTCTGTACGCTCGACGACATGAAGAAGCTGTACGCCGGGTTTGACCTGTGCGCGCCTACCACCTCCGTATCCATGACCATCAACGGTCCGGCGCCGATCATACTGGCCATGTTCATGAACACGGCGATCGATCAGCAGGTGGAAAAATTCGTGGAGCGGGAAGGGCGACAGCCGACGCCGGACGAGTACGAGCAGATCAAGGCGTACACGCTGTCTACAGTGCGCGGCACGGTGCAGGCGGACATCCTGAAGGAAGACCAGGGACAAAATACCTGCATCTTCTCCACCGAGTTCGCCTTGCGGATGATGGGCGACATCCAGCAGTACTTCATCGACCACAAGGTGCGCAACTACTACTCCGTCTCCATCTCCGGCTACCACATCGCCGAGGCGGGGGCCAACCCGATCACGCAATTGGCGTTTACGCTGGCCAACGGCTTTACCTACGTGGAATACTACCTGAGCCGGGGCATGCATATCGACGACTTTGCGCCCAATCTGTCGTTCTTCTTTTCCAACGGACTGGACCCCGAGTACACGGTGATCGGCCGGGTGGCGCGCCGCATCTGGGCGACGGTGATGAAAAACCGCTACGGCGCCAACGAGCGCAGCCAAAAGTTGAAGTATCACATTCAGACGTCCGGGCGCTCCCTCCACGCGCAGGAGATGGACTTCAACGACATCCGGACCACGCTGCAGGCGCTGATCGCCATCTACGACAACTGCAATTCGCTGCACACCAACGCCTACGACGAAGCGATCACCACGCCGACGGAAAACTCCGTCCGCCGCGCCATGGCGATCCAGATGATCATCAACAAGGAGTTGGGCCTGGCGAAAAACGAGAATCCGTTGCAAGGCTCGTTTATCATCGAGGAACTGACCGATCTGGTGGAGGAAGCGGTGCTGCAGGAATTTGAGCGGTTGAACGCGCGCGGCGGCGTGCTCGGCGCGATGGAGACGCAGTATCAGCGGGGCAAGATCCAGGACGAATCGATGTACTACGAGATGAAAAAGCACAGCGGCGAGCTGCCGATCATCGGGGTGAACACCTTTATCAACCCGAACGCCTCGGAAGAGGACTACGAGATCGAGCTGGCGCGTGCGACGGAAGAGGAGAAAGAACAACAGATCCGCAACCTGCGCGCCTTCCACGAGCGGCATCGCGAGCAGGCGCCGGCTGCACTCAAGCGGCTGCAGGAAGTGGCGATGTCCGGCGGCAATATCTTCGCCGAGCTGATGGAGACGGTGAAGGTGGCTTCGCTGGGACAGATCAGCGCCGCGCTGTACGAAGTGGGCGGACAGTATCGACGGAATATGTAGACGCAATATGTAAAAACGAATGCCCGCTGTGCGAAAGCAGGCTGCTTCCGCAAGGCGGGCCTTTTTTCGTTCCGCTGCCGGGGAGTGTGTCGAAACGGATGCAAGACGGCCGATGTAAATGGGGACATAGCTGTCACCACGTTCGCATCGGCAGTGCGCCGGGAGCCGGGTGGATGAACAGCTGCACGAAGGGCATCGTGTAGGCAAACAGGATCAAGCCAACGGCCACACCGATCCAGATGGACCAGCGTTCCAGAAACAACGGCGGTTTGGGCTGATCAGGGGTGACCTCGCCGATGGGGTATTCGTTGGGCGTTTCCGTTTTCGGCGCAAAGAACCACAGGTATGCGGCGATAATCAGAAACAGCACAATTCCCGTGAACAGGATGCCCCCGCCCCACGCCATCGCTTGACGGTAGGGGAACCACATCTGGGCAACAGGATGGTCGTTGTACGTCGTGTAGCTGATTCGCCGCGGCTCCCCCAGGAGCCCGACAGCGTGCATCCCGCCCGACATGAGCGCCATCCCGATCACCCAGGTAAACGCCTGGACGATCCCCAGACGATTCATCGCCGGGGTCAGTGTCCGGCCGCGCAGCACCGGAATCAGCATGTAAGATATTCCGAAAAATGTAAGGATGACGCTGGTGGCCAGGGTAAGGTGAAAGTGGCCGGTTACCCATAACGTGTTGTGAACCACCTGGTTTAACTGATAGCTGGCATTGATAATCCCGCCGATGCCGGCCGGTACAAACAGGACCATGCCAAGAAACGGCGCGAGAAAGCGAACGTCCTTGTACGGCAGCTTGGTGATCCACCCCAGCAGCCCTTTTCCCCCTTGGGAACGGCCGGCCAATTCAAACGTGGCCAAAATGGAAAACGCCGTTAAAAACGAGGGAATGACCACGAAAAAGGTGAGAACGGTCTGCACAAACTTCCAGACCGAGTCAATGCCCGGCTCGTTAAACTGGTGGTGCAGCCCGACCGGTATGGAGTAGAGGATAAACAGAATAAACGTCAACCGAGGCAGCGAATTGCTAAAGATGCGCCCTTTTATTAGCCGAGGGATGTTGACGTACCAGTAAATGTAGGCCGGCAGCAGCCAGAAGTAGACCAGGGCGTGACCGAAATACCAGAACAACGTCCGGCTCAGGCTGACATCCACCCGTTCTGTCCACCCCATTGACCAGGGAATCAGCAGGAACAGCATTTCGATCGCGACACCGAGGGTGCAGATGACCCATAATATCATCGTCGCGACAGCCATGTAGGCAAACAGCGGGGACGATTCGCCGGGATGAGCGCGCCTCCATCTGCGGAAGGCGGAAAAGATGGTGACGCTGCTGCACCAGCTTCCGACCACGACGGCAGTCAGGCCGACGTAGAACAGCGGAGAGGCTTTGAGCGGTGCGTAAAAGGTGTAGAGCACGGACGCGTCATTTGTGAGGATGGGAATGAGTGCAAGCGCGGTACCCGCCGCCATCAGGACGAAACCCGTCCATCCCCATGCCCGTTCCCGTGGTGTCAGCTCGCCTCCCGTTGTTTTGGCCACACCCGAAAAGAGAAACCCGATGATGAAAAAGGTGGTGAACACCAGGGCCAGACTTACTCCGTGCAGGGTGAGCAGCTGATAGTAACCGAGTGCCGATGGCAAGCTAATGACGCCCGTCCGCTGCAGGGTCTGCAGTACTCCCGCCAACGCTCCAAGCAGCAGGGCCAGATAGGCAAATCCGATGTGGGCCTGAATAAGCAGTTGGTCATCGCGCTGAAAGCGAAAGTCGCTTTTGCCGACTGTGGCACCGCCGAAGCCGGTGTTTTGCAAGTCACTCATCTTCAACAACTCCACCCGTTTTATTGAACCACCATTTTGGCCATCATGACCTGATGGCCGATGCCGCAGTATTCGTTGCACAAGAGCAAATACTCTCCCGGCTTCTTGAAGGTATAGGTAAATTCCGTGACATGTCCCGGCAGAACCATCATGTTTACGTTGGTTCCCGGTATGGCAACGCCGTGTATGACATCAGGGCTGGTCACGCGAAAATGAACGGTCGATCCCGCGGGAACGGTCGGGGCGGCCGGCAGGAAGTTGAAGGCCTGGGCCACCATGACGACCTGATACTCCTTGTCGCCGACAGGATAGACACCCGGTTTGTCAAACGGCGCCGTGCTCAATACCTGCTCCGGGGCGACCGTCCGCTCGTGACCGGCGGCCGGGTGCAGGTTCATCGCGAATGCCATGATCCCGGTGACGAGAAGAAAGATAATGAGGGTGATGACGCCGAACCACAGCCAGATCTTTTCGTAACGAGGCAAATCAATTCCCAGCACCGCCATTCCTCCTAACCTACTGCCGACTGAGATACAGGTCGAAAATGCTGACCCAGCCGAGAATCATCAGGACGCCCAGGACCATCACCAAAAAAAAGCTGCCGGCCAGTTGTCTGTCGTTTTTCATTGTCACCCTCCGCTGCGTGTGAGTTACAATATTAGACATTTCCCACATACTGGGTGGTTATGCACTCCTCTGCGTCCTGTTCTACCACATCACAGTTTGACGCCTCGGGATGCTAGAAAAACCGTTTGAATTCCTTGCATTTTTGTCTAAAATAATGAATACTGTAAGGTAGCCTATTTACCGTTGATCAGAGACCAAGGTCTCGGCCGAACGGCGAGAGCCTTGACGGAACGCCAAGTTTTCCAATGAAAGGACGTGCCCTGGGTGAGTCAATTGCTTGCACATATGGACCGTGAAAAAATGAACGAAATGGCATTGGTTGACATCGCGTACGAGATTTTGCGCGAAACCAATCGGCCGTACAATTTCCGCGAGCTGATGGACGAATTGGCTGCCCTGCGCGGAATGACAGAAGAGCAAAAGATGGCCATTATTGCCCAAGTATATACGGAAATCAACATCGACGGCCGTTTTGTCTGCCTGGGAGACAACACCTGGGGATTGAAGCGGTGGTACCCGACAGACGCCGTGGAAGAAACCCAGGAGGGCGGCAAGAAGAAGAAGGTGCTCCTCGACGACGACTTCGACGATTACGAGATCGAGGAAGACATCGTCGAAGAGTACGAAGAGGACGAAATCGCTATCTTCGAAGACGACGAAGAGTTCCTGGACGATGCGGCGTTGGATGACGAACTGGACCCTGAAATTGACGATGAGGAAGAAATTGTGGAAGACGATGAGCTGTTTGACGACGAAGACGCAGACAGCGAGGATGCGGAAGTTGACGAGGATAACGAGGATTTTTAGATTCTTGACTTCCGCCTAAGAGACAGATAAAATACTCCTTGGGCTTCACATGAAGAAGGATTTAATATGGGAAACTACAAAACAAAAGTGCCCCCTGCCCGAGCTGGATCGGGGTGGGAACCGCTTTTGTTTTTTCTTTTTTTGGAGCCGTCTTCATCGTTGTTTATCTGTACAATCATCACGCAACAGGGGAAAGAGGGGACGTAAATCATGACCAAGTACATTTTTGTGACAGGCGGGGTTGTATCCTCGTTGGGAAAAGGAATTACTGCCGCTTCTTTGGGCCGACTGCTGAAAAACAGGGGCCTAAAGGTAACCATCCAAAAATTTGACCCGTACATCAACGTCGACCCGGGTACGATGAGCCCGTATCAGCACGGCGAAGTGTTCGTCACCGATGACGGGGCGGAAACGGACCTGGACCTGGGGCACTACGAGCGCTTCATCGACATCAACCTGAGCGCCAACTCCAACGTGACCACCGGGAAAATCTACTCCGCCGTCATCGCCAAGGAGCGCCGCGGCGACTATCTGGGCGGCACCGTTCAGGTCATTCCGCACATTACCAACGAGATCAAGGAGCGCGTCTTCCGTGCGGGACGTGAAACCGGCGCCGACGTGGTCATCACCGAAATCGGCGGCACCGTGGGCGACATCGAGAGCCTGCCGTTCCTGGAGGCGATCCGCCAGATCAAGAGCGACATCGGTCGCGAAAATGTCATGTACATTCACGTCACCCTGATCCCGTATATAAAGGCTGCCGGCGAGATGAAAACCAAGCCGACACAGCACAGCGTCAAGGAACTGCGCAGTCTGGGTATCCAGCCCAATGTCATCGTCACCCGTACCGAACACCCGCTGTCCCAGGAGATGAAGGACAAGCTGGCGCTGTTCTGTGACATCGACAAAAACGCGGTGATCGAATGCGTGGACGCCGAGACCTTGTACGACGTGCCGCTGCAGCTTCAGGCACAGGGTCTGGACGATTACGTCTGCCGCCACCTGGGACTCACCTGTCAGGAAGCAGACATGACCGAATGGAAAGCACTGGTCAACAAGATCAAAAATCTGTCTCGCACCACCCGCATCGCCATTGTCGGCAAGTACGTGGAGCTGCACGACGCCTACCTCTCCGTCGCGGAGGCGCTCTATCACGGCGGCTACGCAAACGACAGCAACGTGGAGATCAAGTGGGTGAGCGCCGAAGAAGTGACGCCGGAAAACGTGCATGAACTGCTGGGCGACGTAAACGGCATTCTCGTGCCGGGCGGATTCGGCGACCGCGGCATTGAAGGAAAGATTACCGCCACCCGTTACGCCCGCGAAAACAAGGTGCCGTTTTTGGGCATCTGTCTGGGCATGCAGATCGCCGTCATCGAATTTGCCCGCCATGTGGCCGGTCTGGAGGGCGCTAACAGCTCGGAAATCAATCCGAATACGAAATACCCGGTCATCGACCTTCTGCCGGAACAAAAAGAGATCGAAGACATGGGCGGCACCATGCGGCTTGGTCTGGGACCGACCAAAGTGGAGCCGGGCAGCCTGGCCGAAAAGGCGTACCAGAGCACACTGGTGTACGAACGCCACCGTCACCGCTACGAAGTGAACAACGAGTACCGCGAGCAGTTGGCTAAGTTGGGCATGCGCTTTGTAGGTACTTCCCCGGACGGCCGTCTGGTGGAGATTGTGGAGATTCCGGACCATCCGTGGTTCCTGGCTACGCAGTTCCATCCGGAATTTACCTCCCGTCCAAACCGTCCGCAGCCGCTGTTCCGCGAATTTGTAAAGGCTTCGCTGGCGTACAAGGGCTAAGCGGCGCGGGTCGTACCCAAACAAAAAAGACGCACCTTCGGATCTCCGGTGGTGCGTCTTTTTGTCCAGGATTTTTGGCCCGGGATGGAAACAGGGCGTCAGCGCCGTCCCGTCTGTGATCCGTTCGCCGGACGATTTTCGTCTGATGCCAGTCTTGTCTCACCAATCAGGCGATCGCTAATGGAACAGCGGGGCCAGCCAGGCCACCCAGTGGGCCGCCGGCACGAGCAGGAACTGAGCCAGGATCGTGCCGAAGAAGCGGGACACCATCAGCGACAGGTACGTGTCCCGGATCGTCTCGGTCGGGGCTTGTCCCTGCAGGGCCTTGTCCGTCAGCAGCGCCACCTGCGGATCGATCAGCACGGTCATGATGATGGTGGCAAAGCCGTTGACCAGACCCGAGGACATCAGCACCGTCGCCTTGAAAGCAGGGGCGAGCAGCGACGCGTACAGGACGGACAGGATGCTTGTCGTGTAGATGCCGGTGACGACGCAGTTGAGCAGCAGCAGCCGTTTGGGGATGCCCCGGAAACGAAACCGCGACAGCGCCCGCCAGCGGGGCAAGCGGATGTGATGCCGGACGTGGCGAATGCTGTGGACCGTGACGGATGTCCGCAGCATCTGCGGGATGGAGCCGGCCAGTTCCAGGTGGGCGATCAGCCGCTTTGAGAGCTGGACGCAGGTGGGAAACAGGAGGATGGCCGCCAGCGTGCCCAGCGATGCGGCACCGATGATCATGTGCAGATCGGGGGCCACATCCGCATGAGTGACGGTCGCCCGGTCAATCAGTCCGCCGGTAAACGGACTTTGCATCAGGTTGGCGGTGCGGGAGACGAGCAGAACCATGCCAGTCAGAGACAGCGCGACGGCCAGCCGCGCTGTCTGCACGCCGGCCAGGCGAATGGCGAACGAAAGCGTCTCCGTGGCGTGGATCACAAATGTAAACAGGCAAATCAACCAGACTGTATTCATACGGGTTCAGTCACCTTGCATGTGTCGAAAATGGTTATCCTTCATTATACTTCAAAGGTGCTGCCGGGGAAATTTTCCACTAGCCGTTGCAGGATTTTCCTGATTTTAGGCGAATCAAGGTAATTTAAGTAAAACGGTCTATTGAGCAGGGGGATAGGAAAACCATGCAGGATAAACGGGAGAAAAAAGTGTTGGTTGTGGACGATCAGTACGGCATTCGCATCCTGCTGTACGAGGTGCTTGGCAAGGAAGGCTACAAAACGTTCCAGGCGGCCAACGGCAAAATGGCCCTGGAGATCGTGGAAAAGGAGTCGCCTGATCTGGTGATCCTCGATATGAAAATCCCCGGCATGGACGGCATTGAGATTTTAAAACACATCAAAAAGATCAACCAGGACATCAAGGTCATCATGATGACCGCGTACGGCGAGCTGGACATGATCAAGGAAGCGACACAACTGGGAGCGTTGACTCACTTCACGAAGCCGTTTGACATTGATGAGCTGCGCATGGCTGTGCATCAGCAGTTGGCTTGTTAACGACACCAGGGTCCCGGGACCCGGGCCCCGGACAAGCGTACCTGTTAACACGCAAATTCATGTGGTATAATAGGCCACGTTACAGAGTCTGCTAAGGAGGATATATCAATGCCACTGGTACCTATGACCGCTTTTACTGAAGACGTCAAGAAGCATAAATACGCTGTCGGACAGTTCAACCTCAACAACCTGGAGTTTACGCAAGCGATTACGGAGGCAGCGATCGAAGAGAAATCCCCGGTAATTTTTGGCGTATCCGAAGGCGCGCTGAAGTACATGGGGCTTGAGTTTACCGTTGCGATGGCCAAAGCGGCGGCAGAGCGCGCAGGTGTTCCGGTTGCCCTGCACCTGGACCACGGCAGCAACTTTGACATCGTAATGAAATGTATCCGTGCCGGTTTTTCTTCCGTGATGTTCGACGGGTCTCACCATCCGTATGAAGAGAACATTCGCCTGACCAAAAAGGTTGTCGAGGCTGCCCATGCGGTCGGCGTTTCCGTGGAAGGCGAGCTGGGTACCATCGGCGGGGTAGAGGACGACCTGTCCGTGGATGAAGAAGACGCTACCCTGGCAAATCCGGAAGAAGCAATCCGCTTCTGGGAAGAAACCAAAGTAGACTATCTGGCCATTGCTGTCGGAACGGCACACGGCATGTACAAAGGGGAGCCGAAAATCCGCTTTGACATCATCGAAAAAGTGGCAAACAACATCGGCGCTCCGATCGTGCTGCACGGCGGCTCCGGCGTACCGGATGAAGCGATCAAGAAATCGATCAGCCTGGGCGTCGGCAAAATCAACGTGAATACCGAAAGCCAAGTCGCATGCACCGAAACGGTGCGCAAAATCCTCGCTGCCAAGCCGAACGAAATTGACCCGCGCAAATACCTGGGACCGGCCCGCGAGGCGATCAAGGAAGTCGTTAAAGGGAAAATGCGCCTGTTCGGAAGCAGCAACCGTGCGTAACCAAGGAGGTACACATCGTGCGTTTTTTGATAGATACCGCTAACGTCGAAGAAATCCGCGAGATTCACGAGTGGGGCGTGGTGTCCGGCGTGACGACCAACCCGTCCCTCGTTGCCAAGGAAGGGCGCGATTTCATCGAGACGTTGAAAGAGATCATCGACATCGTGGACGGCCCGATCAGTGCGGAAGTGATCAGCACGGACGCCAAGGGCATGATTGAAGAAGGGGAGAAGCTGGCTTCCCTGTCCAAGAACATCGTGATCAAGGTGCCGATGACGGCAGAAGGCCTGAAGGCTGTCAAGCACTTCGCCAAGCGGAAAATTCGCACCAACGTTACGTTGGTATTTACTGCCAACCAGGCACTGCTGGCCGCACGGGCTGGCGCCACCTACGTTTCCCCGTTCCTGGGCCGTCTGGACGACATCGGCCACGACGGCATGCAATTGATCGAAGACATCGCCGAAATCTTTTCCGTTCACGGTCTGGAGACGGAAATCATCGCCGCCTCTGTCCGCCACCCTGTTCACGTGACGGAAGCGGCACGCCGCGGCGCTCATTTCGCTACAATCCCCTATAAAGTGTTCAAACAACTGATTGCTCATCCGCTGACCGACAGCGGTCTGGAGAAGTTTCTCGCGGACTGGGCAAGCATGAAACAGACGAGTGTGTAAAAGGCCTAAGCACCTTTTCCGTTGGGGAAGGTGCTTCTTTCCCGATTACGCCTGAGGAGAGCTACGCATGGAAAAGCTGATCATCAATGGTGGGAAGCGACTCGAGGGTTCGGTTTCCATCAGTGGAGCCAAAAACAGCGCCGTTGCCCTGATTCCTGCCGCGCTCCTGGCAGACGGGCCGGTCGTAATAGAAAATCTGCCGCATATTCAGGACGTGGAGATTTACTGTGAGCTGCTGAAGGAAATGGGAGCGGATGTCCTGTTCGAGGACGACTGGATGGAAGTGGACGGCCGTCCGATGCAGCTGAAGCTGATGCCCAACGGACGCATCAAGAAGCTGCGGGCTTCCTACTACCTGTGGGGAGCGCTTCTGGCCAAATTCGGCGAGGCCCATGTCGGTTTGCCGGGCGGCTGCGACCTCGGTCCGCGCCCGGTCGATTTGCACATCAAGGGCTTTGAAGCGCTGGGAGCCCGGGTGGAAAACCAAAACGGCGTCATGACCCTTCGCGCCAAAAACGGCCGCCTAAAAGGCGCGCGCATCTACCTGGACCTGGTCAGCGTCGGAGCGACGATCAACATCATGCTGGCTGCGTCCAAGGCGGAGGGTGTGACGATTATTGAAAACGCTGCCCGCGAGCCGGAAATCGTCGACGTCGCCACATTGCTGAACAACATGGGCGCCAAAATCAAGGGGGCCGGCACAGACATCATCCGGATCGAGGGAGTGGAACGCCTGCGGGGCTGCCGTCACACGATCATCCCGGACCGGATCGAGGCGGGCACCTACATGATCGCGGCAGCCGCGACGCGGGGTAGCGTTACCTTGGAAAACGTCATCCCCAAACACCTGGAGTCCGTCACGGCCAAGCTGCGGGAGATCGGGGCGGAAGTGCTGGAAATGGACGACTGCATTCAGGTGAACGGGCGGGAGGTTTACCGCGCCATCGACGTGAAAACCAGCCCGTATCCTGGCTTTCCGACCGATTTGCAGCAGCCGATCACGACCTTGCTGACGCTGGCCACAGGCACCAGCGTCGTGACGGACAACATTTACAGCGCCCGTTTCCGCCACGTGGACGAGCTGCGCCGCATGGGGGCCAACCTGAAAGTGGAAGGGCGTTCGGCGGTCATCGAAGGCACAAGACAGTTGAACGGGGCCAAAGTGGTCGCCTCCGACCTGCGCGCAGGCGCAGCGCTGGTCATTGCCGGGCTGGCCACGCCGGGCACGACGGAGTTGGAAGGATTGGAACACATTGATCGCGGTTACGAAAATCTGGTGAGCAAGCTGCAAAGCCTGGGAGCCGATGTGAAACGGATCGGTCTGCCCCGCATGGAGCGCCATCCGCGGTAACCGCAGCAAATGCCAGGAGAGGAGTCTTCCGATATGGAACGCAGTCTTACACTAGAACTGGTACGTGTTACAGAAGCGGCAGCGCTGGCATCCGCCCGCTGGATGGGCCTCGGCAAAAAAGACGAGGCCGATGACGCGGCAACGACGGCGATGCGCAAGGAGTTTGAAAACGTGCCGATGGACGGGATTGTTGTCATCGGTGAGGGAGAAATGGACGAAGCACCGATGCTGTACATCGGGGAGCAGCTGGGCCAGGGGGTGGCGCCGGCCGTGGACGTAGCCGTCGACCCGCTGGAGGGCACCAACATCGTTGCCAAAGGGACCTGGGGAGCCATCTCGGTCATCGCCATCGCCGACCGCGGCAACCTGCTGCACGCTCCTGACATGTACATGGAGAAAATCGCCGTCGGTCCGAAAGCGGTGGGCAAAGTGGACATCAACGCGCCGATCAAGGATAACCTGAAGGCAGTCGCCCAGGCCCAGGGCAAGGACATCAGCGACCTGGTGGCAATCGTGCTGGATCGCGACCGCCATCAACGGATCATCCACGAGATCAGGGAAGCCGGCGCGCGGATTCGGCTGATTTCCGACGGGGACGTGGCTGCGGCGATCAACACGGCGTTTCCCGACACGGGCGTGGACATCCTGTTCGGGTCCGGAGGGGCTCCTGAAGGCGTGTTGGCAGCGGTCGCCCTCAAATGCCTTGGCGGCGAGATTCAGGGCAAGCTGCTGCCGCAAAACGAAGAAGAGCTCGAACGCTGCAAGCGAATGGGATTGGCCAATCCGCATCAGGTCCTGTACATGGACGACCTGGTGAAAGGGGATGACGCCATCTTTGCCGCCACCGGCGTTACCGACGGTGAACTGCTCAGGGGCGTGCGTTTCCAAGGCATGCGCGCCACGACCCATTCCGTCGTCATGCGCGCCAAAACGGGAACCGTGCGCTTTATCGAAGGAAACCACCGCTTGGAGCGCAAACCCCGCCTGGTATTGTAAGCCGGCGATCGGACGAGAATAGAGAAAGAGAATACAAAGAGTGGTGGAATCATGTTACTTTCCGAACTAGAAGAAAAGAAGCTGACCGAACTGTACAAGCTGGCAAAGGAATACCAGATTCCGTACTATTCCCAGTTGAAGAAAAAGGAACTGATCTTTGCCATCCTGAAAGCCAGGGCAGAACGGGACGGTCTGATGTTTATGGAAGGGGTGCTGGAAATCCTCCCCGAGGGCTACGGATTCCTGCGCCCCATCAACTACCTCCCCAGCTCGGAGGACATTTACATCTCCCAGTCGCAGATTCGCCGGTTTGATCTGCGGATGGGGGACCTGGTATCCGGCAAGGTGCGGCCGCCCAAGGAAAACGAACGGTATTTTGGGTTGCTGCAGGTGGAAGCCGTAAACGGAGAAGACCCCGAATTAGCCGCCGAACGCCTTCACTTCCCCGCCTTGACACCGTTATACCCTCAAAACAAACTCGTATTGGAAACCGTTCCGGAGCGCATTTCCGCACGCCTGATGGACCTTATCGCCCCTGTCGGGCTTGGCCAGCGCGGCCTGATCGTCGCGCCGCCCAAAGCGGGAAAAACCATGCTCCTCAAAGAGATTGCCAACAGCATTACGGAAAACCGGCCGGACATTCACCTGTTTGTCCTGTTGATCGATGAACGGCCGGAAGAGGTAACCGACATGCAGCGCTCCGTCAAGGGGGAGGTCGTCGCTTCCACGTTTGACGAGCTGCCGGAAAACCACATCAAAGTGGCGGAACTGGTGTTGGAGCGGGCAAAACGATTGGTGGAACACAAAAAGGACGTCGTCATTCTGCTCGACTCCATTACCCGTCTGGCGCGCGCCTACAACCTGGTGATTCCGCCCAGCGGACGGACGCTGTCCGGCGGGATTGACCCGGCCGCGTTTCACCGGCCCAAGCGCTTTTTCGGATCGGCCCGCAATATCGAGGAAGGCGGCAGCCTGACCATCCTGGCGACCGCTCTGGTGGAGACGGGCTCCCGCATGGACGATGTGATTTACGAAGAATTCAAAGGGACAGGCAACATGGAGCTGCACCTGGACCGCAAACTGGCGGAACGCCGCATCTTTCCGGCGATCGACATTCGCCGCTCGGGCACCCGCCGCGAAGAACTGCTGCTTTCCAGAGAAGAGTTGGAGAAGCTGTGGGCGATTCGCAAAAGCATGAACGAAACGCCGGAATTCGTCGATTCGTTCATCAAGCGACTGGCGGAGACCAAGACCAACGAAGAATTTTTGCAGACGTTTGAATCGCATAAAACGCGCGGAAAACAAGCAAACGTGACGGCAGGGTAATTTACTTGCCGTCATTTTTTTTTGGGCCCCCGCATACGGTAAAAGCAGAGTTTCTGGAACGTGCGGCGGCTGCTGGGCCCGTGGCGAAGCGGCACCGCAGAAAGGAGGAGCGGCTGTGGAGTTCGCGCAAATGTCCGCTGATTGGGGCGGGAAGCAACAGATCATGCAGGATGTGGCCGGACAGGTGCTGTTTCAAGCGTTTAATCCTTACGCCTCGCTGACCAAACCGGCCCCGGCCAAGCGGAGCGATGTGATGACCTATACGGTTCAGCGGGGCGACACGCTGTCTGGCATTGCTCATCGGTACGGGTTGTCCCTGAAGCAACTGGTGGAACTGAACAGGCTGGCCAACCCCAACCTCGTGGGAATCGGCATGAAGCTGAAACTGAGTCAGGGCGACGTGACCCATACCGTCCGCCGCGGCGAAACCTTGGACGATATTGCCCGCCGGTACGGCGTAAGCAAGGAACTGCTGCAGGAGCGCAATCCGCTGCTTCGACTCATGTCGGACAACCTCTACATTGGACAAACCATCCAGATCCCTGTCACCAACCCGCAATCGGTGACTACCAAGGAGTGGCAGAAGCGGCGCGGCGCCGTACAGGTGGCCAGCCGCCAGTCAAGCCGTTCCCGCGTGCTGGATTGGCCGGTCAAACAGGCGACCGTAACCAGCGGCTTCGGCACACGCTGGGGAAAGATGCACAAGGGCATTGACATGTGGAATCAGGACGAGGGGCGGACCCCCATTCATGCCGCCAAGGAAGGCGTCGTCGTGGAAGCCGGGAGCGGCCGTTCCGGTTATGGTTATTTGGTTGTTCTCGATCACGGAGAAGGACTGCAAACCTACTACGCCCACATGCGCAAGATTCTCGTTTCCCCGGGCCAGTACGTGGAGCGGGGGGAAGTTCTCGGCTACATGGGGCGGACCGGCGATTCCACCGGGTACCATCTGCACTTCGAGGTGCGGCAGGACGACGTGCCGATCAATCCGCTGCGTTACTTGAGCAGGTAACCCTTCACATTTACATTGACATGCCGTTGCGTTACAATGGGCTGAGCGAATAAAGCGAGGCGATTTTTCAATGTATGTGGTATACGCAGACGAAAACGGCAACGTCTACGACCACCCGGGACTGCTCGCGGTGGCGCGTAACGGCGATATCCTGACGGAGATTTTGGAGGACGAACTGATTCCCCTGCCGGAGGGAGCGACGCTGGTCAGTTTGCCCAATACGGTGGCGATCGGCATGGACCCGGACACGGGTGAGATGGTGAAGCTGGACGGGTGCATGGCGGTCGGCGCCCTGATCCCCCAGGGTTATACCCGGCTGCTTCTGCCGGGCTACATCAAGACCGACAAAAACAGCAAGCTCCCTCTGTTCGGCTACACGGCCGTGGTGTGGAAAGACGGCGGCTTCTGGGTGGCCGGTCGGCAGAGCGATGATCCGTACCAATGGAATCCGCTCAACTTTCCGATGGACGAGCTTCGCCAGCGGGTTGAGCAGACACTGGAGCTGTTTCCCAACAACCGGATTTTGCGCCACCTCTCCCACTGTGCGCTGGAATACGAATGCCTGACTGCCTCCAATAACTTTTTCAACCGCTGGGAGGGCAGTCTGCCGGTATCCTACACCTGTAACGCCGGTTGTTACGGCTGTATTTCCGAACAGCCGGAGGACAGCGGTTTCCCGTCTCCGCAGACGCGGATGAACTTCAAGCCGACGGAAGACGAGCTGGTCGAGGTGATGCTCCATCACCTGCGGACGCCGGAGAGCATCATCAGCTTTGGCCAAGGCTGCGAAGGGGAACCGTCCACGATGGCTTCCATTATCATTCCGGCGATGCGCCGCGTCCGTGAACAGACCGACATGGGGTACATCAACATCAACACCAACGCCGGGCTGACCGATCACATCAAAGGCATCGTGGACGCCGGATTGGACCTGATGCGGATCAGCATCATCAGCGCGATTGACGAACACTACAACGCCTACTACCGGCCGCGCCACTACACGCTGGAAAACGTGGCCCGCTCGGCGGAGTACGCCGCATCCAAGGGCGTGTACACGTCGATCAATTACCTCTGTTTCCCGGGCGTTTTTGACCGCGAAGAGGAGATGGAGGCAATGATTAACTTCATCCGCCGGACCGGGATCAAGCTGATCCAGCTGCGCAATCTCAACATCGATCCGGAGAGTTACCTGGCGATGATCCCGCCGGCCAAGGGGGAAGTGTTCGGGATGAAGCAGGCGATCGAGATCTATCAGCAGGAGCTGCCTGATGTCGTGATCGGCTCGTTTACGCACGTGCCCCCGGCTGAGCTGCGCCGCCGGAAAAACATGGCGTAGCGGACAGTCTGTTGCATTTCGCTTCGAACCGTGCTACTATCTTGTATGTGCATTTGTATATAACTCTGTTTCGGCAAACGATTCAGGGCGGAAAAGAGGTGTATGAGGATGAAACAAGGTATTCACCCGGACTATCACATTGTGAAAGTAACATGTGCATGCGGCAATGAATTCGAATCCGGCTCCGTGAAGCAAGCGCTGCGCGTGGAGATTTGCTCCAACTGCCACCCGTTCTTCACCGGCAAACAAAAGTTTGTCGATGCCGGCGGCCGCGTAGACCGTTTCAAACGCAAATACAATCTTTCCTAATCGGGAAGAAGAACCAGGCAGGGATCACTGCCTGGTTTTTGCTTTTTTTGCGCAAAAAACGTTCCGTTTCGCGGCATGTACCCCTACAATAGAGCCAGAAGCCCTGACGAATGACCTTGACGGGGGAGCCCGGAGCGGCATCGTTCGGAAGGGAAAATGATCGTAAAGGGAGACAGACAGGTGGCACAACTGTATTTTCGCTTTGGGGCGATGAATGCTTCCAAATCCATCCAGTTATTGACGGTGGCTCACAACTACGAACAGTCAGGCAAAAAAGTGCTGGTGTTTACCCCGGCCATCGACGACCGGTACGGTGTCGGCAAGGTAGCCTCACGTGTGGGGATCAGCCGGGAAGCGATTCCGATCAGCGACGATACGGACATCTTTGCGATCGTCGCCGGTGAGGAGGGCCGCCCGCACTGCGTCCTGGTGGATGAAGGACAGTTTCTCGGCAAGCAGCATGTGGAACAGTTGGTCAAAATTGTCGATGAACTGGACATCCCGGTGATCGTGTACGGGCTGTTGAAAGACTTCAAAAACCAGTTGTTCCCGGGCAGTGCCCATTTGCTGTGCGAAGCGGACAAGATCGAGGAGATCAAGACCGTGTGTGTGTACTGCAACAAAAAAGCGACCCACATCCTCAAGTTCAAGGACGGTCGACCCGTTTACACCGGAGAGACGATCGAGATCGGCGGAAATGACACGTACAGCAGCGTATGCCGCCGCCACTACTACCACCCGCCGGTTGCATACTGAAGGCGGCCCTCGCTTGAGGGATTCTGCTCGTGAAGGCCTCCCCTGTTTGCCTGTGAATGGCCGTCGCCTGCGATGCGCACAATAAGGCAAACAGGAGGTGGCTTTTTTATGCGATGCCAGTCCTTTTGGAAAAGTACTCTGGGCGTGCTGGCCGCCGTTGTGCTGGCATCTCCCCTGACGGCCGGGTGCGGCCGGACGATGCCCCAGGAGCAAAGCTACGGCGCGCAAAGTTACGATCCACAGCAGCACGCGACCATCAAAAGCGATCGGAATGATGACGCCATTGACCGGGGGGCGTCTCCGCTGGAAGATCGGGACAGCTTGATGGGGCGCAACCAAAACCCCAACATGATTATCGGTCACAGCAACGTGCGTTCCACACAGATCGATATGGACAACATGGAAGCCATGGCCAAATCGGTGCCGGGCGTGGAAAACGCACGAATCACACTGAGCGGCGGAAATGCATATGTTACGTTGGATTTGATCCCCAACGTCACGGCAGCGCAGGCCCGGTCCATCGAACAGCAGGTGATCGCCGCCCTGCGTAAAAAAGTGCCGCGCTACGATTTTCACATCACCTCAAACGACGGGTACCATCGCTGATTCCCCGCCCGATGCTTTTGTCAGGCTGGACTGATGCCAGCCCTGCCTGCCAGCACCGGCTGCGGGGTACAGCCGCATGGCGATCCTCCTCCCCGTCACTCGCTGTTCGGCTCGGTCGGGCTTGTTTGCCGCACTGTTTGAAAACCAAGCTTCTTCGATGCAATCGCTTGTCTTAAGTCCAAAGGCTCGGCCATGCCGGGCCTGTTTGCCTGCTTGTGCCGTTTTGACTTTTTCCACATCTCCCTCTATAATTTATCTGTTATAGTCGACAGTATTTTAACGGTGGGGTGAAATGCAGTGTTCGAGCGCTTATCTGCGGTTGAAGAGCGTTATGAAGAAGTGACCAATCTCCTATGTGACCCCGACGTCATCAACGATACGAAACGACTGCGCGAACTGTCCAAGGAGCAGGCTTCTTTGGAAGAGACAGTGGTCGTCTACCGTGAATATAAATCGGTCGTAAGCCAGCTTGAGGATGCCAAGGCGATGCTGGAGGAAAAGCTGGACGACGAGATGCGCGAAATGGTAAAGATGGAAATTTCCGACCTGAGCAAGCGCAAGGAACAGCTTGAGGGCCGTTTGAAAATTCTGCTGCTGCCGAAAGATCCCAACGACGAGAAGAACGTCATCATGGAAATCCGCGGCGCGGCAGGTGGCGACGAAGCTGCGCTGTTTGCAGCCGATTTGTTCCGCATGTACACCCGCTACGCCGAGCGGCACGGCTTCAAGGTGGAAGTGCTGGAAGCCAACCCGACGGACATCGGCGGCTACAAGGAAATTGTCTTTTCCGTCAGCGGGCGCGGTGCGTACAGCAAGCTGAAATTTGAAAGCGGCGCACACCGTGTGCAGCGCATTCCGGCCACGGAGTCGGGCGGACGGATTCACACCTCCACGTCGACGGTCCTCGTGCTGCCGGAAGCGGAAGAAGTGGAAGTAGAGCTGAACGAAAAAGACATCCGCATCGATACGTTCTGTTCCAGCGGCGCCGGCGGGCAGAGCGTCAACACCACGAAGTCGGCCGTGCGGGTGACCCACATTCCGACCGGCATCGTGGTTTCCTGTCAGGATGAAAAGTCGCAGAACTCCAACAAGGAAAAGGCGCTGCGCGTACTGCGCGCCCGCCTGCTGGACTATTATCAGCAGCAGCAGATGGCGGAGCAGGACGCCACCCGCAAAAGCCTGGTGGGGACAGGCGACCGCAGCGAGCGGATTCGCACCTACAACTTTCCGCAGAGCCGCGTCACCGATCACCGCATCGGTCTGACGCTGCACCGTCTGGAAGCGATTCTGGAAGGCGAATTGGACGAAGTCATCGACAACCTGATCATGCACGAGCAGACGGAGCTGTTGAAGAGTCATGCAAGCACAGCGTGAATGGCCGGATGTGACGACAGTACGGGAAGCCCTGGCACGGGCTTCTTCCTTTTTACGCGAGGCGGGCGTGGCCGATCCGCCGTTTGAAGCGGAACTGCTGCTCCGTCACTGCCTTGGGTGGGACCGGACCCGCTATTTGATTTCCTTGGGCGAACCGATGCCCGCTGACGCCCTGGCGTGCCTGATCGACCTGTGTCAGCGCCGGGCACGTCGCGAACCGATCCAGTACATGATCGGCACTCAGGAGTTTTACGGCCGTCCCTTTCGCGTCCGTCCCGGCGTGCTGATTCCCCGGCCGGAGACGGAGATTCTGGTGGAACAGGTGCTGCGGCACGCAGCTGTCATCTGGCCGTCGGAGCAGCCGCTCGTCGTCGCAGACATCGGCACGGGCAGCGGAGCCATCTGTGTCACGCTGGCCTGCGAACGGCCGCATTGGCAGGTGAGCACGGTAGATCTCTCGCCGGACGCCACCGTGATCGCGCGCGAAAACGCGGAACAGTTGGGCGCACGCGTCCGCTTTTTGCAGGGAGACCTCACCCAACCGCTGGTGGAGGAAGGTCTGCAGGTGGACATTCTGGTCTCCAACCCGCCGTATATTCCGAGTGCCGTGGTCGACACGCTGGACGCAGAAGTGCGGGCGTACGAACCCCGGCTGGCGTTGGATGGAGGGGCGGACGGACTGGACTGCTACCGCCGCCTGTGCGAGGCGCTGCCTGCGGTGCTGAAACGGCCGGGGCTGGTCGCGTTTGAAGTGGGCATTCATCAGTCCCGTGACGTTGCCCGTCTGATGAAGGAAAGCGGCGTGATCGACGAGGTGGAGATCATCCCCGATCTGGCGGGGATCGAGCGGGTCGTCGTCGGGCGTGCGGGGACACCCTCCTCTCAGCGCTGAAGAAGCGTGGTCGTGTGCGCAGCACGATCGTTTGCCGTACGTCACGCAGACGTCTTGAACCGCTGTGTTTATCGCGGAAGCTCCGCATACGTTACGCTAGAGTCGGATCGTTTTGCCAGAGTCGCATACGTTTCGCTAGAATCGCGTAATGTTTTTGCGAGAGTGCGTATGTTTTCGCTGGATTCCGTCCATACTGGTTGCTAGAAAAAGAGATTCGCAGCAACTGTATGAGAAAGGGAGTAGGATAAACATGAAGCGGTTCTGGTTGGCGGCATTCTGTGTGTTGATGTTAATGATGAGCTGGGAGGGACAGCTTACGGCGGCCAATGTGCTTGACAACGGGCCGATCCCTCAAGAGTCGATCCGGCTGCGGATTATCGCCAACAGTGATTCCTTGCAGGATCAATGGCTGAAACGGGAAGTGCGTGACGCGATCGTCGCACGGATGAACGAGTGGGTCACGGAGATCCGCTCTTACGAGGAAGCCCGCCAGGTGGTGGCTGCCCGGCTGCCGGAATTGCAGCAGCTTGTGGACCAGACGATCCGGGAGCGGGGGTTTTCCTACCCGGCCGAGGTTGATTTCGGTCGTGTTCCGTTCCCGACCAAATTGTACGGGACGTATGTGTACCCCGCCGGGGACTATGAGGCGCTGCGCGTCCGCATTGGCGAAGCCAAGGGGCAAAATTGGTGGTGTGTCCTGTTTCCGCCGCTTTGCTTTATCGACATGTCCAACGGCGACGCGGTCCAGGCGGCGTCCGTCGAGCCCGATACCGAGTCTGAGCCGTCAGGCCAAGACGACGGACAAATGGAGGCGGCAGCGCAGCAGACGCTGCCGGCCGTGATGGCTGACGTTGATTCCGAATGGGAAGCATTCGCGGAACGGCGCCTGGCTCACCTGGAAGCCCGCTGGTTGGGCGACGTGGAAATGGCAGCAGATCAACCGCCTGCCGAGCGAGAGGGCAATCCGTATAAAGCTGCCGATCGCGACGCGAAGCAGGAGCAGCAGCCAGCCGGCAAAAACCCGCAGGGAACAGACGTCAAGGAGACGACGGCTGTTCAGCCGAATATGGAAGTACGCTTCTTCTTCTGGGAAAAACTGACCGCCTTCTTCTCCTGATTTTCAAGATAACGACACCCGGTTACGCCGTGGTGTCGTTTTGCATATCGCTTGGGAACGTTCTGAAAAAAGTGAAACTTATTCACAAGTTACCCACAGCCTGTTGAAAACTTGTATCATCACCTCTATACTAAAGGCACGAATTGTTGTGAAACGAGCATACGGAAAGGATATTCGCCAAGATGGAAGAGCATCGGGAAACAAAGCTATGGACTGTGAATAACACTGTGGATAACGCTGTGGAAAATTGGCAGGGTTGTCCACAGATTGTGGATGCCGCCCAACTGCTCCGCGACGGGGAGGTCGTCGCCTTTCCCACGGAAACCGTGTACGGGTTGGGGGCAAATGCATTGTCGGACGACGCTGTGGAAAAAATATTTTTGGCAAAAGGCAGACCTGCCGACAATCCACTGATTGTCCATGTAGCCGACGAAGCACAACTGCAAACGGTTGCCGAAGCGGTGTCGGATAAGGCCCGCCGGCTGATGGAGGCGTTTTGGCCCGGACCGTTGACGCTGATCCTTCCCAAGACGGACCGGGTGGCCTCGTTGGTGACGGCCGGGCTGAACACGGTCGGCGTGCGGATGCCGGACCATCCCGCTGCGCTGGCGCTCATCCGCCAGGCTGGTGTGCCGGTGGCCGCGCCCAGCGCCAATCGCTCGGGCCGCCCCAGCCCCACGACGGCTGCCCACGTCCTGACTGACCTGGACGGCCGCATCGCCGGCGTGCTGGACGGCGGTCCCACTGGTGTCGGGGTGGAATCGACGGTCATCGACGTGACGGTGGAGCCGCCGATCATCCTGCGGCCGGGAGGCGTCACCCGCGAGCAGTTGGAAGCGGTGATCGGCCCCGTGGAGCTGGACCCCGCCTTCTCCGCCGGTTCGGCGGAAACTCCGCGCTCGCCCGGCATGAAGTATGCCCACTACGCTCCAGAGGGCGAGATGTGGCTCGTCGAAGGTGAGGAGCCGCGCGTCCGGGAAAAAATGAACGGCATGCTTGCCGAGGCCAAACGCCGCGGACTGCGCACCGGGGTGCTGGCCAGTGCGGAGACGGCATCGTATTGGCAGGCACATCCCGAAGCCGATGTCGTGCTCTCCGTCGGGTCGCGGGCGGAACCGGGTGAAGTGGCGCAGCGCCTGTACGCGGTGCTGCGGCAGTTCGACGAGCGACAGGTGCAGTTTATCGTCGGGGAAACATTTCCCCGCTCCGGTCTGGGAATGGCGGTCATGAACCGTCTGGAAAAGGCAGCAGGCGGACGCATTCTGTCCGTGTGAATGTCTAAACGCCCTCTTGTCCGCATATGGTGAAGAGACAGGAGGGGGAGCGGTGTGGACCTGACCATATTTCATTGGGGACAATTTTTAACCCTGCTGGTGATTGCCTTTGCCCTGAGCATGGACGCGTTTTCACTGGGAGTGGGCGTGGGGATGGTGGGCATGCGCCTCAGAGAAATCATCAAAGTCAGCATCACCATCGGGTTGTTTCACGTAGCCATGCCCTTCGTGGGGATTGCCATCGGGGTGTACTTGTCCGGGCTGGTCGGGGATATTGCAGTGTTTATCGGCGGTGCGGTACTGATGGTCATCGGTGCGAATATGCTGTGGAACGGGTTCGTGCAGAGCGAGGAAAAGAGCATCCTGTGCACGAAAGGACTGGGACTGTTGCTGTTTGCCGTCAGCGTCAGCCTGGACGCGATGACGGTCGGCTTTTCCTTTGGCTTGATAGAGGTAAACAAACTGCTGGCGGTCACCCTGTTTGGCATCATGGGCGGTGTGATGGCCTACTGCGGCCTGATGATCGGACAAAGGGTGGGAGGATGGCTGGGCGAGTACAGCGAAGTATTAGGTGGACTGATTTTGCTGGGATTTGGTCTGAAATTCATGCTGTGACACTGCTGGCTGACGGCAGCGGCAAAACGGGCCCGAAATATTTGAAAGATCGCTTGCTTGGAAGATGGTTCTGACAGCAGCTTCGCCGGAAAGGGGGAGAGACACGTGAAGCGAATCTTGTTCGTCTGTACGGGAAACACCTGCCGCAGCCCGATGGCAGAGGCGCTGTTTAAAGCGAAGGCAACGGACGGCCAGTGGGAAGTCCGTTCGGCGGGAGTGGCCGCGTTCGACGGTCAGCCTGCTTCCCTGCACGCCATGCAGGTGCTGGCGGAACGGGGTATCGATCACGATCATCAGGCACGTCGGCTGAACGACGACTTGGTCGCCTGGGCCGATCTGATCCTGACCATGACGCAGGGCCACAAGACGATGATCCAGAGCATGTTTCCCGGTGCAGCAGAAAAAGTGTTCACACTGCGGGAATATGTCGGCGTGGAAGGGATGAGCGACATCGCCGACCCGTTTGGCGGTACGGTGGAGGACTACCGGCGCTGCGCAGAGGAAATCGAAGAGTCGCTGGACTACCTGATTAACAAATTCACAGGCTGACGTTGCGGCGCATATCGTGAAGAGATGAGGTGTTGGCAGTCGGCCAGGGCCTGCTTTTGTATAATATGGCGAACATTTTTTGCAACTCACTTAAAAATGTTCACTTTTTACATTGCCGATTCTGATGTATAATGGCAGAAGATCACGACACAAGCGAGGGATGGCAGGATGAAAGTGGCGATTGGCGCCGATCACGGCGGGTACAACCTGAAGGAGGAGATCAAGAGGCTGTTGACCTCGATGAACATTTCCTTTGAAGACTTCGGCTGCACCTGCAATGATTCGGTCGATTATCCCGACTACGCATTGCCGGTGGCGGAAAAAGTGGCGGCAGGGGAGTTTGACCGCGGCATCCTGGTATGCGGGACAGGCATTGGCATGTCAATCGCAGCCAACAAGGTGCCCGGCATCCGCTGCGCACTGGTGCACGACACGTTTTCCGCGCGGGCGACCCGCGAACACAATGACTCCAACGTACTGGCCTTGGGCGAACGGGTGATTGGTCCGGGGCTGGCGCTGGACATCGTGAAAATCTGGCTGGAGACGGAGTTCCAGGGAGGGCGTCACGCGCGCCGCGTGGAAAAAATTGCAGCGATTGAAGCCAAACATGCGGGAGTGAAGTAAGGTGGACATGCTCGCAATCGAACGGCAGGTGAGCGCGCTCGTCTCTGAAGTGGCAGAGTTGGCCGAGCTGCGGCCGGGGCAGATTCTCGTCATCGGCTGCAGCACCAGTGAGGTGCTGGGCAAGCAGATCGGCAAAGCGGGCAGCCGGGAGGTGGCGGCCGCCATTTACCGGGGGATTGCCGCCGTTCAGGAACAACGCGGTTTTGCGCTGGCTTTTCAATGTTGTGAACATTTGAACAGGGCGCTGGTCGTGGAGCGAGAGACACAGGAACGTTACGGTCTGGATGAAGTGACGGTCGTCCCCGTGCCGCAGGCGGGCGGTTCAATGGCCGCACACGCATACGCCCACATGGCCGATCCCGTCGTGGTGGAGCACGTTCGCGCACATGCCGGCATCGACATTGGCGACACGCTCATCGGGATGCACCTAAGGCACGTCGCCGTCCCCATTCGCCCCTCCTGCCGGACAGTGGGGGACGCACATGTCACCGCAGCGCGGACGCGTCCCAAGCTGATCGGCGGAGCCCGGGCGGTCTACGACCGAACACCGTCGTCGGAGAGTTGTACCTAGGTCGGACAAGCGGTATTCCTACCAAGATCCCTGAGTGTAAAGAGGAGGAGACAAGCATGCTAGAGTTTTTGCGCAAGCAGGATCCGCAGGTGGCGGAAGCAATTCGACTGGAACTGGGCAGGCAGCGCGACAAGATTGAACTGATCGCGTCTGAAAACTTTGTCAGCCGCGCCGTTATGGAAGCGATGGGCACGGTTCTGACCAACAAGTACGCGGAAGGCTACCCGGGCCGCCGCTACTACGGCGGCTGCGAGTATGTGGACGTCGCCGAAAACATCGCCCGTGACCGCGTCAAGGAGCTGTTCGGGGCGGAGCACGCCAACGTGCAGCCTCACTCCGGGGCTCAGGCCAACATGGCGGTCTACTTTGCCGTACTGAAGCCTGGTGATACCGTGCTCGGCATGAACCTCTCCCACGGCGGACACCTGACGCACGGCAGCCCGGTCAACTTCTCCGGCACGCTGTACAACTTTGTGGAGTATGGTGTGGACAAGGATACCCACCGGATCAACTACGACGATGTGCGTGCAAAAGCTCTGGAGCACAAGCCGAAGCTGATCGTCGCTGGCGCCAGCGCGTACCCGCGCACGATCGACTTTGCCAAGTTCCGCGAAATTGCCGACGAAGTCGGTGCGTATTTCATGGTGGACATGGCCCATATCGCCGGTCTCGTGGCGGCGGGACTCCACCCCAATCCGGTGCCGCATGCGCACTTTGTCACCTCCACCACCCACAAAACCCTGCGCGGTCCCCGCGGCGGCCTGATTCTCTGCAAGGAAGAGTTCGCCAAGGCGATCGACAAGTCGGTTTTCCCGGGCGTGCAAGGCGGTCCGCTGATGCACGTGATCGCAGCCAAGGCGGTCGCGTTCGGCGAAGCGCTGCAGCCTGAATTCAAGACGTACGCGCAGCAGATCGTCAACAACGCCCAGGCATTTGCCGAAGCGCTGAAAGCTGAAGGGCTGACGCTGGTTTCCGGCGGCACCGACAACCACCTGGTGCTGGTAGACGTGCGCAACCTCGGCTTGACCGGAAAAGTGGCGGAGCACCTGCTGGACGAAGTGAACATCACCACCAACAAAAACACGATTCCGTACGATCCGGAAAGCCCGTTTGTCACCAGCGGCATCCGCATGGGTACCCCGGCAGTGACCAGCCGCGGCTTTGACGAAGAAGCGATGAAAGAAGTGGCAGCCATCATCGCCCTGACCTTGAAAAACCCGGAAGACGCAGCCAAACACGAAGAAGCTCGCCAACGCGTAGCGGCGCTGTGCCAACGCTTCCCGATGTATGAAGGCCTGACGATTTAATTTCAGAACGTGCATGCTGTGGCAAACAGACCCCGTGAATAACTCCGGGGTCTCAGCATGTAGACAAAGTCCGTGGCGCATGGGTGATCGGGCCCGCTCGCTCTCTTGACGCCCAGCAAAGAAGTGAATGATGTCCGCTCCAAAACGCGACGCGGGCAGGGGGGCAAACATCTGGGTGTTTCGACGAAGTGAGACTTGTGCCCCCTGTTTTTCCCCGCGTCTTTCGTTTTTCCGCTGAGCAGGTCGTCAAAGGAGCTCGCTTGGCCCATCCCTCCATGCGATGTACGTTGTCTTCAGCTTCGGTTGATGAATGTGCAGGCCTTCCGGCCTGGAAATTATGGAAATCGATTTCTGAGGACGTTTACTAAATAAACAGTTTGTCTTCAATTTAAGACCCCGTGAATAACTCCGGGGTCTGTTTTTTGTTTGTAAAACACGATGTATGGTTTGATTTTTATGCATATTGTTCCGGACATAATCGAATTCGGCACTCGCCTTTGTTGGAAATCATGTGAAAAAATGTTAGGATATGCTTGTGTTTTTACAAATGAGGTTTGCTCGTAATCTAATCAACACGGGGGAATTCCCAATGAATAATCATCGGAAATTTGATATTGCTGAAAGCCATGTTAGTGAGCTGAGAGAATTTTTCTTGGAAAAATACAAGGAATAGACAAACGGTAAATGTGGTGCCCCGTGTAAGCAACAAGGAAGGGCCATCATATAAAAAAAGCCCCCACTCAGGCAGGGAAAGAGAAAAAAGTACGAAGATTGGGCAAATTGACGGCGCCTCTCTCCTTCGCTATGATGGAAAAGATGCATTGATACGGAAACGGAGGAACATGCATGAGCCGCGTATACGTATTTGACCACCCGCTGATCCAGCACAAGCTGACCTATATCCGTGACAAAAACACGGGAACCAAGGAATTTCGTGAACTGGTAGACGAAGTGGCAACCTTGATGGGGTACGAGATTACCCGCGACATGCCTTTGGAGGAGACGACCATCGAAACACCGGTGGCGACCTGTAAAGCGCGCGTCATTTCCGGCAAAAAGGTGGGACTGGTGCCGATTTTGCGGGCCGGTCTGGGCATGGTGGACGGTTTGCTGAAGCTGATTCCCGCTGCCAAGGTGGGCCACGTCGGCCTGTACCGCGACCCGGAGACGCTGCAGCCGGTGGAATACTACGTGAAACTTCCGTCCGACATTGCCGAACGTGAACTGATCGTCATCGACCCGATGCTCGCAACCGGGGGTTCTGCGGCAGCGGCCATTACCGCCTTGAAAAAGCGCGGGGCCAAAAACATGAAGCTGATGTGTCTGATCGCCGCGCCGGAAGGCATCAAGATGGTGCAGGACGAGCATCCGGACGTGGACATCTACGTCGCCGCCATCGACGAGTACCTGAACGACCACGGCTATATTGTGCCGGGCCTGGGCGACGCCGGCGACCGTCTGTTTGGGACGAAGTAGGAGAGGAAGTCCGATGAAAAAGCTGAAAGTGATGACTGTGTTTGGGACGCGGCCGGAAGCCATCAAGATGGCGCCGCTCGTGCACGAATTGAACAGGCACGAAGACCAGATCGAGTCGATTGTTTGCGTGACCGCCCAGCACCGTCAGATGCTGGACCAGGTATTGGACATCTTTGACATCCGACCGGACATTGATTTGAACATCATGAAAGACCGGCAGACGCTGGTGCAGATTACCACCCGCGCCCTGGACGAACTGGATGGCGTGATGAAGGAAGTAAAGCCGGACATCGTTCTGGTGCACGGCGACACGACCACCACCTTTGTCGCCAGCCTGGCGGCGTTTTACAACCAGGTGGCGATTGGACACGTGGAAGCGGGCCTGCGCACATGGGACAAGTACTCCCCCTTCCCGGAGGAGATGAACCGGCAGCTCACCGGCGTGATGGCCGACCTGCACTTTGCTCCGACCGAGGGTGCGGCAGAAAACCTGCGGCGTGAAAACAAGCCGGAAGAGGCGATCTACATCACCGGCAACACCGCCATTGACGCGTTGAAAACAACCGTCCGCAGCGATTACACCCATCCCGTGTTGGAACGCGTGGCCGGCCGGAAAATGGTGCTGATGACCGCTCACCGGCGGGAAAATCTGGGTGAGCCGATGCGGCAGATTTTCCGCGCGGTCCGACGGCTGGTCGACGAACATGACGACATCGCCGTCGTATATCCGGTGCACCTCAACCCGGCTGTGCAGGAAGTGGCGCAGGACGTGCTGGGCGGACACGAGCGCATTCACCTGATCGAACCGCTCGACGCCTTTGACTTCCACAACTTTGCCCGCCGTGCCCACCTGATTCTGACAGACTCCGGCGGCGTCCAGGAAGAAGCGCCGTCGCTGGGTGTGCCGGTGCTGGTGCTGCGCGACACGACGGAGCGGCCGGAAGGAATCGCAGCCGGCACGCTCAAGCTGGCCGGCACCGACGAGGATCAGGTGTACTTCATGGCCGATCATCTGCTGCGCGATGCCGACGCGTACGATGCCATGGCCCGCGCTGCCAATCCGTACGGAGACGGGGAGGCTTCCCGCCGGATCGTCGAGGCGATTTTGCACCATTTCGGACGCAGAGCGGAGCGGCCGGAACCGTTCCGTCCCGGCTTGTAATACTGGGCACTGTTCAACGAGGAGGCGTTGGTCAAACGCCTCCTTTTTGCTGCCAGCAAAACGGCGGTGCAAACGGTCCCCGATGGTCGGTATTTCCAGCAAAGAAAGTGCCCCAAACGATGAAACTATCACCTTGCTCGTGCGTCTATTATGTTGCTGAGACAGTATGAAACAAGAGATATAGGAGAGGAGTTACCAACATGAGAGGGCGGAAGGTTGTCTCGCTTCTCACGGCTGCTGCGGTAGCGTGGGGAGCTTTTGTTCCGTTTGCGCCGGTTGCGGTCCAAGCGGCGCAGGCGAGAGCGGAAACAAGCCCCTTGCAGATGATGTGGGAGACCCCGATCGGGGAAGGGACTATGTTGCAGAAATACACGAAGTCGTTCGGAGGTCAGCAGATCACCATCATGGTGACCAAGGTGGACCTGAACAATCCCTACGTGGAGGTCAAGCCGGTCTACGGCACCAACGGCAAGCTGACCGAGCGGCAGACGGTTACCCAGATGGCTCGGGAGACCGGTGCTGTTGCCGCCATCAACGCCGACTTTTTCAACATGACCAAACGGGGGGCGCCGTTTGGCATCGTCATGAAGGACAAGCAGTTGATCTCGTCGATGGGGCACATCTCCTACTGGTACAGTCTGGGGATTACCAGCGACAAAAACGCGGCTATCGAAAAGTTCGGTTTTACCGGAAAAGTGACGGCACAAAACGGCAATTCGTTTCCGCTGCAGGGACTCAACAAGGAAGAATACAATCCCAGCGAAGGACGGAAAAGTCACGAGAACCAGTTGAACCTGTATACGCCGGCATTCGGCAAGACCAGTCTCGGAGCGATTGCCGGCTACAAGGACGTCGTCGAAGTGCTGTTTGTGGACAACGTGGCCAAGGAAGTGCGCATCAACCAACCCGGCTTTTACATACCGTACAACGGCTACGTGCTGTGGGGACACGGCGCGGCTGCCAACTTCCTGAAGCAAAACTTCCCGGTGGGGTCAAGGGCGACTGTCGAGTACCAGACGACGCCGCTCAATCAGGACTGGGTGCAGGCGGTGGGCGGAAACGTGCTGCTGGTCGATCAGGGCAAAGCGCTGTCCTCGTTCCCGGCCGACAAATCGATTCTCTCGATCAACGCCCGCACCGCTGTCGGCGTCTCCCGCGACGGCAAGACGCTGTACATGGTGACCGTGGACGCGAGCAAAGGCGTCTATCTGGATGAATTGGCCACAATCATGGCCGAACTGGGGTCCTGGCGGGCGGTGAACTTCGATGGCGGCGGTTCGACCACGATGGCCGTGCGCATGTTGGGCGAAACGCACGCCAGCCTGGCCAACCAGCCAAAAGACGGCGCGGAACGGCGGGTTCCGACCGGACTGGCCGTGTACAACACGGCGCCGCCGGGAGAACTGGCAGGTTTCCGGATCTTCGGCCCGACAGAGATGCTGATCGGTCAAACGGCGGAGTTTACGACCAAGGCGTACGACTCGCACTACCAGCCGTACGCAGTCAACCCGTCCACCATCGTCTGGGAGGCCGGGGACGCGGGCACGTTTAACGGACAGTACTTCACCCCGACCCGTTCGGGACAGGTATCGGTTACGGCGCGTGTGGGCAGCGTGGCCTCGAGCAGTGCGGTGCACGTCATTTCCGGCAGCGAGGTGCAGCAGATCGTCGTCTCGCCCAATCCGATCACCATCGCGCCCGGACAGACGCTTACCCTGGACGTGAAGATCAAGACGAAAAAGGGACAGCTGATCCAGGCGACCCCGCTCAGCGTCCAGACCAGCGTCAATTCGGCAGCGGCGACGGTCAACGACAAGCTGCAGCTCGTCGCGGGACAGGAACCGGGCAGCGGGACGCTGACCGTAACCTACGATGGCGTCACCACCAGTGTGCCGTTCGTCGTCGGGCAGTTTGAACAGCCGTGGCTTACCTTTGACAATCAAACAGGCATGCACCATGCGGCCGTACCGGCTTCGATCAACAACAGCGGATCGTTTACCGCGGTATCCGATCCGGTCTTCCGCACCCGCAAGGCAGCCAAGCTGCTCTACAACTTCTCCGGTGCGCCGGCGACCGACCTGCGCATCGCCTACGGCCGCGTTGCATCCCAGCCGGTGACCATACCGGGCAAACCGATCGGCCTGGGTCTGTGGGTGTATGGAGACAACAGCAAGCACTGGCTGCGTGCAGAGGTCATCGACGCCAACGGCAAGACCGTCTACGTCGATTTGGCCCAGTCAATCGACTGGAGCGGATGGAAGCAGGTCAAGGGGTACTTCCCGGCCAACGCAGCTTACCCGCTGAAGCTGAAGAGCATCTACGTCGTCGATCGCCCCGATGACGGCAACCGTCACGACCAAGGAACGCTGTACTTTGACGAGGTCTCCCTGCTCCTGCCGAGCACGGCCGGCAATCAGCCGACCGGCAGAGACATCGTGCCGGAGACGCCGGGCACCCTTTCCCTGGGCGCTGAACTGGACCTCGGCTATTCGTTCGTGCGCACGGCGTCTTTCCTGCAGTCGGCTTCGATCAAGGTCAATTCGATCGTGCAGCAGCAGCTCCCCGGTTACGTGCCGGCCGACTACTCGTTTACCATCAAGCCGGGCGCTCTGAAGGAAGGTCAAGAGGACCAAATCTCCACGTCGCCGGTGACGTTGACGCTGACGCCGAAACAGTGGCTGCCTGGCAAAGGCGTGGGCCTGCTGTACGTAAACGAGGCAAACAAGACGTTTGACCAGATCCCTGGCGCCGTCAATGCAAAGGGGCAGTGGGTGTACGAAGTGAACGCCTACGGCACGTACATCCCGTACTACATGGACGGCGGCGGCGTCGCCTTCACGGACATCGCCAACCACCCGGCCAAGGCGGAAATCACCTACATGGCACAAAGGGGCCTGGTGAAGGGATTGACGGAAACCACGTTTGGCCCCGAAGTCCCGCTGACCCGCGCCCAGTATGTCACACTGCTGGCTCGGACGTTCGAATGGGAGCTGCCGTCCTCGCCGAAGCTTGGCTTCAAGGACAAAATCCCGGCGTACGCACAAGGGGCGGTGCAGGTGGCGGTCTCCAAAGGGCTGGTCAAAGGGTATCCGGACAATACCTTCCGTCCTGATCAACCGGTGACCCGGGCGGAAGCGGCTGTGATCCTCGACCGCGTGCTGAAACAAAAGGGGACGACGTCCAAGGCGATCACCGACAAGCAGGCATGGCCCGCCTGGGCTGCCTCGTCGATTACCAACATCGTCGGGCTGGGGCTGATCGACCCGATCGGCAGCAGGTATGAGCCGAACAAGGCGACCACCCGTGCAGTTTGCGTCGTGGCGCTGTACCGGATTTTGCAGAAAAAATAATTGATCGGAATGTCGACGAAAGACCGAGTTCTTCCCGAGGGAAGACTCGGTCTTTTGTTCTGTTTTTGGCCGGGTCTTCAAAAATCCTTTGCAGAAATTTGTTAACTAAAATACAATTTTGGTTGACAAATTGCTTTCCAAATATTGTGCCGAAGGAGGGGACCCGGTTGTCACATCCACATACCTACGAAGAATTGGCACGAAAAAACAAACAGTACCTCTGGCATCCCTTCACGCAAATGAAGGACTACGTGGCGGAAGATCCGCTGATCATCGCGCGGGGCGAGGGGATCAAGCTGATTGACGTAAACGGCAAGGCCTATTACGACGGGTTTTCGTCCGTCTGGCTGAACGTTCACGGCCACAACGTGCCGGAGCTGAACCGGGCGATTGTCGAGCAGTTGGAGCAGGTGGCGCACTCCACCCTGCTGGGCATGGCCAATGTACCGTCCATTCTGCTGGCGGAGCAGCTTGTCGGCATTGCGCCCGACGGCTTGACCAAGGTGTTCTACTCCGACAGCGGAGCGACCGCCGTGGAGATCGCCTTGAAAATGGCGTTTCAGTACTGGCAGAACATTGGCGTCACCGGCAAGCGTTCCTTTATTACCATGAACAACGCCTACCACGGGGATACGATCGGCGCCGTCAGCGTCGGGGCGATTCCGCTGTACCACGAGGTGTACCGGCCGCTGCTCTTTTCCTCGTATACGATCCCGTACCCCTATCCATATCGTCACGAGGGAGAGCGGTCCGCCGTCGAAGAGACGCTTGCCAGTCTGGAGCGGCTGCTTATTGAGAAGGCGGACGAGATCGCCGCGCTGATCGTGGAGCCGATCGTCCAGGGGGCGGGCGGGATGATCATCATGCCCGACGGCTGCCTGAAGCAGATAGCCGATATGGCCCGGGCGTATGACGTGCTGCTGATCGCCGACGAAGTGGCTACCGGTTTTGGCCGCACCGGCAAGATGTTCGCCTGCGAGCACGAAGGCGTGACGCCGGACATCATGGCGGTGGCGAAAGGGATTACCGGCGGCTATTTGCCGGTAGCCGCGACGCTGACAACGGACCGGGTATACGACGCCTTTTACGCCGACTACGAGGAGCAGAAGACGTTTTTCCACGGTCATTCCTACACCGGCAATCCGCTCGGCTGCGCCGTCGCCCTGGCCAACTTGCGTCTGCTTAAAGAGCGGCGGATCGTCGAGGGAGTGGCGGAAAAATCGCGCCGTCTGGCGAAGCTGCTGGCGCCGCTGGCCGATTTTGACCACGTGGGAGAGGTGCGGCAAAAAGGCTTTATGGTCGGCATTGAACTGGTGCGGGACAAGCAGACCAAAGAGCCGTATCACTGGGATGA
Source organism: Brevibacillus sp. MCWH (assembly GCF_013096935.1). Lineage (NCBI taxonomy): Bacteria > Bacillati > Bacillota > Bacilli > Caryophanales > Paenibacillaceae > Brevibacillus > Brevibacillus sp. MCWH. The sequence goes on from NZ_SDLF01000001.1 coordinate 238,617, forward strand.
GCGGATCGGCGTCCGCGTCTGCCGACGGGCGCGGGAAAACGGGCTGCTGACCCGGCCGCTGGGCAACGTCGTCGTGCTGATTCCGCCGCTGGTCAGCACGGAGGACGAACTGGCGGAGATGGTGGGCATTCTGGCGGAAGCGATCGAGGACGTAACCGCGTCAGCCGCGGTCAAAGGAGCGTGACACAGATGGGAGACGAGTGCTTCGCCGGCTTGTTCGTCGCCGGCACCGACACCGGGGTGGGGAAAACAGTCGTGACGGGCGGACTGGCCGCTGCCCTGCGCGAGGACGGCCTGAATCTGGGGGTCTGGAAGCCGGTCCAATCGGGGGGAGAAACGGAAGAAGAGCGGGATTCGTACCGCCTGCGCACGCTTTCGGGTGTAGCCGACGCCTGCGAGGAGATCGCCCCGTTTTCCTTTGCCGCGCCGATGACCCCGCTGCTTGCCGCCGAGGCGGAGGGCGTCAGCCTTTCCCTGGAGACGATCATCGCGTCCGGCCGGCCGCTCAAGCGCCGGCACGATGCGCTGCTGGTGGAAGGAGCGGGCGGATTGGCGGTTCCCTTGACCGCAAGCGAGCTGATGATTGATCTGGCCGCCCGCCTCGGCATGCCGCTGCTGCTCGTGGGGCGCGCCGGTCTGGGGACGATCAACCACACCCTGCTGTCGGTGGAGTACGCCAGGCAGCGGGGCATCACGGTAGCGGGGGTCATCCTGAACGGCAGCCGTGCGGACAATGGCGACCAAAGCGTGGAAAGCAACGCGGCGATGATTGAACGTTTCGGCAATGTGCCCGTGCTCGGGCAGATACCCTGGTTGGAAGGGAACATGACCCGTGCCGGTGTGATCGAAGCGATACGCCGCCATGCCGATCTGGAGCGCATCCGCGGCTGGGTGGTAAAAAGCATGCTGCAAAAAGGAGAGGATTGCCGATGAATCGAATGGTGACGGCCGTAAACTGGGAGGATTACGCGGAAAAAGCGCTGGCCGGGGAGGGACTGACGCGGGAGGAGGCGCTGTCCGTGCTGCGGGCGGACGACGACGACATCCTGCCGCTCATGCACGCCGCTTTTCGCGTTCGAAAGCGCTACTACGGGAAAAAGGTAAAGCTGAACATGATCATCAACGCCAAGAGCGGGCTGTGTCCCGAAGACTGCGGCTACTGTTCGCAGTCGATCGTCTCCAGCGCGCCGATCCAAAAGTACACGCTGTTGAACAAGGAGACCCTCCTGGCAGGAGCGCGTGAGGCGCTGAACCGCAAGGCCGGCACCTACTGCATCGTCGCCTCCGGACGGGGCCCCACGGACAAGGAGCTGGAGCAGGTGATCGAGGCGGTCAGGGAGATTCGCGCCACCATGCCGCTGAAAATCTGTGCGTGTCTCGGCCTGTTGAGTGAGGAGCAAGCGGCCCGGCTGGCGGAGGCGGGCGTCCACCGCTACAACCACAACCTGAATACCAGCCGCGCCAACTACAGCAACATCACGTCGACCCATACCTACGATCAGCGCGTGGAAACGGTGGAAACCGTGAAGCAGTCGGGGATGTCCCCCTGCTCCGGGGTGATCATCGGCATGGGAGAAAGCGATGAGGAGGTCGTCGAGATGGCGTATGCGCTGCGCGAACTGGACGCCGATTCCATCCCGGTCAATTTCCTCAACGCGATTCCCGGCACACCGCTGGAAGGATACGGGCGGACGCCGGCCCTGCGTGCGCTCAAAGTGCTGGCGCTGTTCCGGTTTGTCTGTCCGACCAAGGAAATCCGCGTCGCAGGCGGGCGCGAGGTCAACCTGCGGACCCTGCAGCCGCTGGCCCTGTACGCGGCCAACTCCATTTTCGTCGGCGATTACCTGACCACGCCCGGCCAGGAGGTTGCGACCGACCATCAGATGATAGAAGATCTCGGCTTCGAGATTGAGCGCTGCGCGCTGCAGGAGTGAGGCGGATGAACGGAACCGTCTATTGCGACTGGATGGAAGCGGAGCTGGACGCGCTCCGGCAGCAGTCCCTGCACAGGTGCCTGCGCATTGTGGACGACCGCGGCGAGGAAGGGGGCAAATGGCTGACAGTTGGCGGCAGGAGGCTGTTTAACCTCTCCTCCAACGACTATCTGGGCCTGGCGGGCGATCCCCGGATCGCCGATGCTGCCCGTCAGGCGGCGGAACAATGGGGAGCGGGAGCAGCCGCCTCCCGGTTGATTTGCGGCAATCACCGCTGGTATGCCGATCTGGAAGAACGTCTGGCCGAATGGAAGCAGCGGGAAGCGGCGCTGGTCTTCGCCAACGGCTACATGGCCAATCTGGGGGTAATCGCCGCGCTGGTCGGGCGGGCGGACGCCGTGTTCAGCGACCGGCTGAACCACGCCAGCATTGTCGACGGCATCATTCTCAGCCGCGCCCGCCACTACCGCTACCGCCACAACGATCCGGAACACCTGGAGCACCTGTTGAAAAAGCACGCCGGACACCGCCGCGCCCTGATCGTCACCGATGCCGTCTTTTCCATGGACGGAGATGCGGCGCCGCTAAGTGAACTGGTGGAGCTCAAAGCGCGCTGCGGCGCGATGCTGATGGTGGACGAGGCGCATGCCGGCGGCGTGAGAGGCAGCAGGGGGCAGGGGCTGTGTCACGAACTGGGACTGCACGAGCAGGTGGATGTGATCATGGGCACCTTCAGCAAGGCGTTTGGCGTGTACGGCGCCTACGTCTGCGCCGACCGCGTGCTGATTGACTACCTGGTCACGAAGACGCGCCCGCTGATCTACTCCACCGCGCTGCCGCCGATGGTGGTGGCTGCCGTCCGCAAAGCGCTGGAAGTGGTGCAGGAGGAAGGCTGGCGCCGCACCCGGCTCAGGGAAAACAGCGCCTGGTTTCGCCGGCGGCTGCGGGCGTGCGGTTTTGCGATCGGAGAGGGCGACTCGCCGATCATCCCGTGGATCGTCGGCGACAACAGGCAGGCGCTCCGGTTGAGTCAACGTCTGGAGGAGCGGGGGATCGCCGCCGTCGCCATCCGCCCCCCGACCGTACCGGAAGGCACTGCCCGCATTCGTTTTTCTCTGATGGCGACGCATACGCGTGAGGAATTGGAGGAGGTTATTCGGCAGATGCAGTTGGCGGCGGGAGCAGGGGAGGTGGAGACGGGATGAAGGCGGCGATGCTGTGGTTGAACGGGTGGGGGATGTCCGACGAGGTGTGGTGCAGCATGCAGAGCCAGTTTCCGGAGTGTGCGCACACCGTCCCTGACCTGTCCGTGGCGGACCAGCCTGAAGCGTTTTACGAGATCGCCCGTCAGGCGGCATTATCGACTGCTTCCCTGCCGCTGATCGCGGTCGGCTGGTCGCTGGGCGGGATGCTGGCACAGCGGCTGGCAGCTGAGGGGTTGGCCGCAGGGCTGGTCTTGATCGGCACGATGGCCCGGTTTGTGCGTCCCCGCGAGGAGCGGCGGCTCGGCTGGCTGGACGCGCAGGTGCGGCGGATGGAGCGGGCGCTGTACGCGGATCGGACGGGCGTGATGCGGACGTTTTGGCAATCGATGTTTACGGCAGAGGAGCGGCAGCAGGCCGATTCGTCCGTCTCTGTATGCGACGCATGGCCCCTGTCGGCACTCGCGGCCGGATTGTCTTACATGCGGGAGGAAGACCTCCGTCCGCATCTCGGAAGCATCACCTGCCCGACGCTGGTGATTCACGGGACGGCCGACGGGATCTGCCCGTTTTCGGCAGGGGAGGAATTGGCCGCGAGCATACCGGCGGCCCGGCTGGAGGCAATCGTCGGGGGAGGTCACGCGCTGCCGCTCGTCCATTGTAATGCTGTAGCGGACGCAATCAAAAGGATGGTGGAACACAGTGTGGAAAGCAGCAGTCAGCAGACGGTTCAGTGAAAAGGCTGACACCTATGACCGGTACGCCCTGGTGCAGCGGGAGATGGCGGCGGAACTGGCGGCAGCGCTGGAGGCTGAGATGCCGCTGACGAACGAGGTTCGCCGGGTGGTGGAAGTAGGCTGCGGTACGGGCGGTTTGACCAGCCTGCTCCGCGATCGCTGCGGCAGTGCGGAGTACCTGGCGCTGGACATCGCGCCGGGCATGCTGGAAGCGGCGCGGCGGCGCCTTGGCCCGACCGGGCGGACGTGCCGGTTTGTGCTGGCCGACGTCGAGGAGTGGATCTGGAAGCAGGCGGAGCAGTGGGCCGATCTGATCGTCTCCAGCGCCTGTTTTCAATGGCTGCGGCAGCCGGAGAGGACGGCGGAGGGACTGTACCGGCTGCTGCGGCCGGGTGGCTCGCTGCTATTTGCCACCTTTGGGCCGCGGACGTTTTGGGAACTGCACGACTCGTTTTCATCGGCCTACCGCAACCTCCGGCGGGAGCCGCAGCGGCACGGGCTGTCATTTTGCACGCCGGACGAATGGCGGGCGATGCTGGATCGGGCCGGTTTTGCCGGCGTGCGGATACGTACCCGGGAGGTGCGGCTCCACTATCCGGACGTGCGTTCGTTTTTGCACGCGGTCAAGGGAATCGGCGCCAGCACCGGTCCGGCGTCGGACAGCGCCGGGTTGGGGCAGCGGCGGTTGCTGACGGAAATGATGGAGGCGTACCGGAGCCGTTTTGGCGGAGCGGAGGGCATTCCCGTCACGTACGAACTTGTCTATGTGGCGGCCGAACGGCAGGAGGGAAGGGAAAAATCGGTTGGTCCCAACCGGCAGGATATTTTGCGAAAAAAGGGAATTGTATGATGAAGACCTTCATGCTGTTTTCCAAGGAGTGATCCAGATGAGTCAGAAAGAGGTAGTGATTGTCAGCGCAGTGCGCACGGCCATCGGCAGTTTTCAGGGCTCGCTGTCCGGTGTCAGCGCGCCGCAGTTGGGAGCTGTCGTGCTGGAGGCGGCTTTGCAGCGGGCAGGCGTTGCGAAGGAAGCAGTGGACGAAGTAATCATGGGCAACGTGCTGCAGGCTGGACTGGGACAAAATCCGGCGCGCCAGGCGGCGATCCGCGCAGGACTGCCGCAGGAGACGCCGTCAATGACGATCAACAAGGTATGCGGCTCAGGATTGAAAGCGCTTCACCTGGCCACCCAGGCGATTCTCTGCGGCGATGCAGACGTGGTGCTGGCCGGTGGCATGGAGAACATGAGCCAGGCACCCTACCTGCTGGAAGGGGCCCGCAACGGCTACCGCATGGGCGACCAGAAAGTCGTCGACTCGATGATCCGCGACGGCTTGTGGTGTGCGTTCAACGATTATCACATGGGCATCACGGCGGAAAATCTTTGTGTCGAGTACGGGATTAGCCGGGAAGAGCAGGATGAATTTGCCGCCTGGAGTCAGGAAAAGGCGCAGCGCGCCCTGGCAGAGGGGCGTTTTCGCGACGAGATCGTGCCCGTGCCGATTCCGCAGAAAAAGGGAGACCCGGTCCTGTTTGAGGTGGATGAATTTCCTCGCGCCGGCGTGACGGTGGAATCGCTCGGCAAGCTGCGGCCGGCATTCAAAAAGGACGGAACGGTGACCGCGGGCAACGCGTCGGGTATCAACGACGGAGCGGCCGCCCTGTTGGTCATGTCCGGCGAAAAGGCGGCCGAGCTGGGTGTCAAGCCGCTGGCCCGGATCGTCGCCAACGCCAGCGCCGGTGTCAACCCGGGCATCATGGGCATCGGACCAGTACCGGCGACGCAGCGGGTGCTGAAAAAGGCAGGTCTCTCACTGGACGAGATCGATTTGATCGAGGCCAACGAGGCGTTCGCCGTCCAGTCGCTGGCAGTCGGAAAGGCGCTGGGCATCCCGCGCGACAAACTGAACGTAAACGGCGGTGCAATCGCCCTCGGACACCCGATCGGCGCCAGCGGAGCGCGCGTGCTGGTCACGCTGATTCACGAATTGCACAAGCGTTCAGGGGTAAAATATGGATTGGCGACGCTGTGCATCGGAGGCGGACAAGGAGTGGCCACAGTCGTCGAGAAACTGTAAGCGGACAGGCTTCAGTTTCATGCGCAAGGAGACGTACAACTTGTCGGTTTTTGTAAGAAATGGTTCGCCATTTTCAAATGTGAACGCTTTGTGTACAGAATAAACCGCACGTTGACAAAGGGAATAAATCTTCGTTAATATGGATGAGGGCAAAGGGGCACTTGACACCTGCCCTCTCCTTGTGTATGAAAGGGGGCGGTCCAGTGCCGAAAATTGATAATCCGTGGCGGGCCATCACGCTGGTCAGCCTGATCGGTGTCGATCTGGCCGTCTGCGTTATCGCAGGCGTCTATCTGGGCAGGTACGTCGACAACCTGCTCGCCACCAAACCGTGGTTTATGATGATCGGATTGCTCGCCGGATTGGGTATAGGCGTGTACAGTGTCTACCGCATAGTCCGCGGTTACCTGTAGGGAGATTGAACATGCATACGTTTACTTCGGCTATGCGAGCGGCTTTCCGCTATGCTTTTGTTTGTATGGCCCTGGTTGTGATACTCTGGGCCCTGTTGCCTCAGCATCGATTGTTTTTGCAAAGCCTCCTGCTCGGTATGGGCGGGAGTGTCCTCAGCGGCACGCTGCTGGTCAGCAAAACCTGGCGGATCGGCCAGATGGCTGTCGATCCGAATGTGCGGCCGAAAGGAACTGGCATGCTGCAGCGCCTTCTCGTGGCCGGATTTGCCGTCTTTATGACAATCCGCTTTCCCCATCTGTTTGTGCTTTCCGGCGTGCTGATCGGCCTTTTCCTCTTTCAAGTTCTAGGCTTCTTTTTTGTTTATCGCTCCTTCAAATAGATTGGATTGACAAGCATTTTTTTCGATCTGACTTTGTTGGTGCAACAGATTCGCACGGAAGAAAGGGGTGAATTACATGCATTACTCTTTGCGATTCAAATGGTTGGGTATGGTATTTGACATCTCGACCATCATTGCGATTGTGGTAACAGCCTTGATTGTGCTGTTCTTCTGCATCGGGATGACCCGCAACCTCACCTCTGGCGTTCCCGGAGGCAGGCAAAACGTGATGGAGTGGATTGTCGACTTCGTCACCGGTATCACCAAAAGCTACATCGAGCCGAAAAAGGCAGCCGGTTTTGTCTCGCTGGCGCTGACGCTGTTCCTCTACATCTTCATCGGGAACCAGTTGGGCCTTCTGTTCAACGTGAACACGGCGATTCACAACAATCCTGAGAAGAACCAGTATGTGAGCGATACCGTCAAAGACATGCTGACGGTCGCTACGACGGAAGAAGCCAAAAAGGAAAAGCTGGCGAAGCTGGAAGAGGAGATCAACGATCCTCACGGCCACGGCGCCTCCATCGGCTGGTGGAAATCGCCGACCGCCACTCCGAGCGTAACCTTTGCGCTGGCATTGGTGGTTCTTCTGTACGCCCACTACCTGGGGATGAAGAAAAGCTTTGGCGGCTGGCTCAAGCACACGTTTCTGAACCCGATTCACATCCTCGAAGAGTTCATCATCAAGCCGCTGACGCTTCCGTTGCGTCTATTCGGTAACATCTTCGCGGGCGAGGTTCTCATTGCGTTCCTGCTTGGCGTGGGGATCTTCGGCAGCATTCCGCTGTTCCTGTGGCTGGGCTACTCCGTATTCGTCGGCTCGGTCCAAGCCTTTATCTTCACCACGCTGGCGATGGTATACATTTCCCAACAAGTGAATGACCAACATTAATTCGCAGTAGATGTTTATTTTTCACAACACTAAGGAGGTATTTTTACAATGGAAGGTTTGGCTCTTGCAATCGGTATCGTATTTGGTCTGGCTGCTCTGGGTGCAGCGATCGGCAACTCCCTGGTAATTTCTCGTACAATTGAAGGCGTCGCTCGCCAACCGGAAGCACGCGGTAGCCTGATGGGTCTGATGTTCCTCGGTCTCGGTCTCGTCGAGGCGGTTCCGATTATCGCGGTTGCGATTGGTTTCATCCTCTTCGGTCGTCTGTAAGCGAGCGAACAATCGAAACGATAGGCGGGGGCTTGACCTTCGCCTCTATTTTGGTCAGTGGACGGTGTACACGTTTCCATTGACACCGGTGTCGGCTGAGTGTGGCGTCCCGTACGGCGCACCGCCGACACTCGCACATCTTGTGCGTAACATAGTGGCTTGCCTCGCCTGGTGCGCGGCGATGCCACGTTATTCTTGCGGAAACAAACGGCTGTACCCGTAGAGATACATTCTCCTGTGTGCAAGGAAGGAGTGAAACGAATGCTCGACTTTGGTGCCGTAGCCCTCGAATGGGGCTCGCTTTTAACCCAAGCTATCGTATTCCTGCTGCTGCTGCTGGCGGTTCGCAAGTTTGCCATGGGCCCGATCGTGGCAGTGATGGAAAAGCGTCGTCAGCATATTGAAAACGAAATCACCACGGCTGAGCGCAGCCGCAAAGAAGCGGAAGCACTGCTGGCCGAACAGCGCCGCGTGCTGGACGAAGCTCGCCTCGAAGCCAAATCGATCATCGACCGCGCGACGAAGCAAGCGTCCGATGAAGCAGCCAAAATCGTGGCTGACGCCCAAGCTGCTGCTGAACGCATGAAAGCGGACGCAAGCGCGGAACTGGCGCGTGAAGTGGAGAAAGCGAAGGCAGAACTGCGCGACCAAATGACCGGTCTGTCCGTACTGCTCGCATCCAAGATCATCGAGAAAGAACTGGATGAAGCGACGCAAAAAGCGACGATTGACAAATTCCTCGCTCAAGTGGGAGATCGCCTATGAGCGGCGCGGTAAGCAAGCGCTACGCTCGCGCGTTGTTTGAAGTAGCCAGCGAGCGTGGGAAGCTCGACCAGATTGAAGCGGATCTGAAAGCGGTCGTGGAAGCGATTGAACAGAACGCCGATCTGAGCAAGATTCTGCTCCACCCGCACATCGCGCGTGCGGCGAAAAAATCCCTGGCCGACGACCTGTTCAAACGCCATGTGAGCGAAGAAACGCACAACTTCCTCAATGTCCTGATCGACAACGGACGCGAGGGACAACTGTTGGAGGTCTACCGCTCCTTTGTGCGGATGGCCAACGAAGCCCGCGGCATCGCCGAAGCGACCGTGACCAGTGCCAAGCCGCTCAGTGACGAAGAACAGGCGGAGCTGGCGGAAAAGCTCGGACAAAAGCTGAACAAGAAGCTGCGCGTGCAAACCGTCGTGGACCCGTCCATTCTGGGCGGCATCGTCATCAAGATCGGCGACCGTCTGTACGACGGCAGCATCAAGACAAAACTGGAACACTTCGCGCATCAGCAATAAGATCGTTTGGATGAATGGGGTGAATATATAGTGAGTGCAATCAGACCAGAAGAAATTAGCTCCCTCATCAAAGAGCGGATTGCTAATTTTACATCTGAAATCGAAGTTGTGGACGTAGGCACGGTCATTCAGATCGGTGACGGTATCGCTCGCGTTCACGGTTTGGAAAAAGCCATGGCGGGGGAACTGCTCGAGTTCCAAAACGGCGTCATGGGTATGGTACTCAACTTGGAAGAAGACAACGTGGGTGTCGTTATTCTCGGTCCGTTCCGCGACATTAAAGAAGGCGACACGGTAAAACGCACCGGCCGCATCATGGAGGTGCCGGTGGGCGAAGCGCTGCTCGGCCGTGTGGTAAACCCGCTCGGTCAACCGCTCGACGGACTGGGCCCGATCAACACGACGGAATTCCGTCCGGTTGAAAGCCCGGCTCCTGGTGTTATGGCGCGTAAATCCGTTCACGAGCCGCTGCAAACCGGTATCAAGGCAATCGACGCGATGATTCCGATCGGTCGCGGTCAGCGCGAGCTGATCATCGGTGACCGTCAAACCGGTAAAACGGCTGTGGCGCTGGACACCATCATCAACCAAAAAGGCCAAAACATGATTTGTATCTACGTGGCAATCGGCCAAAAGCAATCGACCGTTGCCAACATCGTGGAAACCCTGCGCAAGCACGGTGCCCTGGAGTACACCATCGTGGTGTCCGCGACGGCGTCCGACCCGGCTCCGCTCCTGTTCCTGGCTCCGTACGCAGGCGTGTCCATGGGTGAATACTTCATGTACAAAGGACAGCACGTCCTCTGCGTGTACGACGACCTGTCCAAGCAAGCAGCGGCATACCGCGAAATGTCCCTCCTGCTCCGTCGTCCTCCGGGCCGCGAAGCGTATCCGGGTGACGTCTTCTACCTGCACTCCCGTCTGCTGGAGCGTGCTGCGAAGCTCTCCGACGAAATGGGTGCCGGTTCCCTGACTGCACTGCCGTTCATCGAAACGCAAGCGGGTGACATTTCCGCGTACATTCCGACCAACGTAATCTCCATCACCGACGGTCAGATCTTCCTGGAGACCGACCTGTTCAACTCCGGTCAACGCCCTGCGGTTAACACGGGTCTTTCCGTATCCCGCGTAGGTGGTGCGGCGCAAATCAAGGCAATGAAAAAAGTTGCCGGTCCGCTCAAGCTGGAGCTGGCCCAATACCGCGAGCTGGCAGCGTTTGCGCAGTTCGGTTCCGACCTGGACAAGGCGACGCAAGCCCGTCTGACCCGCGGTCAGCGCCTGATGGAAGTCATGAAGCAAAACCAATTCGATCCGATGCCGGTGGAGAAGCAGGTTGCCATCATCTACGCCGCAACCAAAGGCTATCTCGACGATATTCCGGTAGAGGATGTGCGCCGTTTCGAGAAGGAATTCCTCTCCTACCTCGATTCCAACAAGCCGCAACTGCTCGAACACATTCGCACGACCAAAGAGCTTCCGGATGAAAAAGACCTGAACGCAGCGATCGAAGAGTTCAAAAAAGGCTTTTCGGTTAGCCGCTAAGCGGATATAGATTGACATCTGTTGCATGCCGGCCGACTGCGGTTCGGCATGCACCCCCAAGGTGGTGAAAAGAGAGTGGCTAAAGGAATTCGCGAAATTCGAAGCCGTATCAAGAGCTTTAAGAATACGCGCCAAATCACCAAGGCGATGAAGATGATGGCGGCAGCGAGACTTCGCCGCGCCCAGGAGAGAGCGGAAGCGGCACGTCCGTATGCTCACAAGATCCGGGAGGTTATTGCCAGCATCGCGAGCGGCACGACTGCGGTAAAACATCCGATGCTGGAATCCCGGCCGGTGAAAAAGACCGGGTACATCGTCATCACCTCGGACCGCGGCATGGCTGGCGGCTATAACGGAAACGTCATTCGGAAAGTGCTCCAGGCCATCAAGGAGAAGCACAAGTCGCAGGACGAATACGCCATCTTTGTGCTGGGGCGCAAAGGGCGCGATTTTTTCCGCAAGCGCAACTACCCGATTATTGATGAGGTCGTGGGACTGCCCGGCAACCCGACGTTTGCCGACATCAAGAAAATCGCCAGCGCGGCGGTTCAGATGTTTGCCGACGAAAAAATCGACGAGCTGTACCTTTGCTACAATGAATTCCGCAGTGCCATTTCGCAGGTGCCGACGATTACCCGTCTGCTCCCGCTGAACGCTGTGGAGAGCGGTGAACAGCGCCAGATGAACTACGAATACGAACCGTCCGCTGAAGAAGTGCTGTCGGTGCTGCTGCCGAAATATGCAGAAACGCTCGTGTACAGCGCGCTCCTGGATGCAAAGGCGTCTGAGGAAGGAGCCCGCATGACCGCGATGGGCAACGCAACGGACAATGCAACCGCCATGATCGACAAGCTGACACTGGAGTACAACCGTGCCCGTCAGGCAGCCATTACCCAAGAGATCTCCGAAATTGTCGCAGGTGCGAATGCGCAAGCGTAATGGCTAGGTAAACGCCCAAATCAGTTTCACAGGAGGGAAGAAGTAAGATGGCGAAAGGACGCGTGGTTCAGGTAATGGGTCCCGTTGTAGACATCGAGTTTGAACGCGGACACCTGCCTGCCATTTACAATGCGATCAAGATTCAACATAAAGCGCAAAACGCGGGGGAGCGCGACATTGATTTGACCGTTGAGGTTGCGGTTCACCTGGGCGACAATCGCGTACGTACCGTTGCGATGGCATCCACCGACGGTCTGGTGCGCGGCATGGAAGCGATTGACACAGGTGCTCCGATCTCCGTACCGGTTGGTCAAGTAACCCTGGGCCGTGTATTTAACGTGCTGGGTGAACCGATCGACCTGAAGGAACTGGGCGAAGTGGAGCGCCGCGACCCGATCCACCGCAAAGCGCCGGAGTTTGTAGAACAAGCAACGACCGTAGAAATTCTCGAAACCGGTATTAAGGTAATCGACCTGCTCGCGCCGTACATCAAGGGTGGTAAAATCGGTCTGTTCGGCGGTGCGGGCGTAGGAAAAACCGTTACCATCCAAGAGCTGATCAACAACATCGCACAAGAGCACGGCGGTATCTCCGTATTCGCCGGCGTAGGCGAGCGCACGCGTGAAGGTAACGACCTGTATCACGAGATGAAAGACGCAGGCGTTCTGCCGAAAACCGCGATGGTGTTCGGTCAGATGAACGAACCGCCGGGTGCGCGTCTGCGCGTGGCGCTGACCGGTCTGACCATGGCGGAGTACTTCCGTGACGAAGAGGGCCGCGACGTACTCTTGTTCATCGACAACATCTTCCGCTTTACCCAAGCGGGTTCCGAGGTATCCGCGCTGCTGGGACGCATGCCGTCTGCGGTAGGTTATCAGCCGACGCTGGCAACCGAGATGGGTCAGCTGCAAGAGCGCATTACCTCTACGAAAAAAGGTTCCGTAACGTCCATCCAAGCGATCTACGTACCGGCGGACGACTACACCGACCCGGCTCCGGCTACGACCTTCGCACACTTGGACGCTACCACCAACCTGGAGCGTTCTATCGCCGAGCTGGGTATCTTCCCTGCGGTTGACCCGCTCGCATCCACATCCCGTGCGCTGTCCCCGGACATCGTCGGACAAGAGCACTACGAAGTGGCGCGTGGCGTGCAAAAAATCCTGCAGCGCTACAAAGAGCTCCAGGACATCATCGCGATCCTGGGTATGGACGAGCTGAGCGACGAAGACAAGCTGATCGTAGCTCGTGCACGCCGCATTCAGCGCTTCCTGTCCCAACCGTTCCACGTGGCCGAGCAGTTTACCGGCTTCCCGGGCAAATACGTCCCGCTCAAGGAAACGGTCCGCAGCTTCAAAGAAATCCTGGAAGGCAAGCACGACGATCTGCCTGAGGCGGCATTCCTCTACGTAGGTACGATTGAGGAAGCGGTTGAGAAAGCGAAGACCATGGCGTAAGACACCCTGGAAAGGGGAGACCAGTAAGTGAGCAAGATGACAGTGGAAGTCGTAACTCCTGAACGGGTTGTCTACAGCGGCGAAGCCAGCATGGTCATTGCCCGAGGCGTGCAGGGGGATCTCGGTATTTTGCCGAACCACATGCCGCTGGTAACCCCGCTGAAAATAGCGCCTGTTCGGATCAAGACGGAAGGCGAGAAAGAGATTCGCATGGCCGTAAGCGGCGGGTTCATGGAAGTTCGCGGCGACAAGGTGACGATTCTGGCCGAGACGGCAGAACTTCCGGAGGACATTGACGTGGAACGCGCCAAGGCGGCAAAAGAACGCGCCGAAAAGCGTTTGATTGACAAGCATCCGGACCTCGACATTCGCCGTGCCGAACGCGCCCTGCAGCGCGCCATGGCTCGTCTCGATGTGACCAACAATCTGTAAGCAAAAATCCCCGCGCCACCCGGTTGCGGGGATTTTTCCTGTAGCGGGACGATTTTTTTCCAGTTGGTACTGACCTGCTGTTTCCGTTATAATAAACCTAATGCTCTGTGCCGAGGCGTGCCGTGTGCCCTATAACAGCGAAGGGGGCTGGACGGCACCGGCGATCGGAAAGAAGGAGAGTGTAAGTCATGCAAACGATTCGCGATATTCGCAATAACCAGCAAGGTGTAGTCATTCCCAGCGGATATACGGCTAACGGCTGGTACAACGTGTTGTCTCATGACATGAACGTCCTGTTTCAGGCGTTGTGCTACGTGGTAACCAAATGCGAAAGCAAGGAAGAAATGAAGCAGCAATTGGACAGCTTCAAAGGACTGCAGCATGTGTTTTCCACACTGAATAAGGAAAAATTCAAGTCGGAACAGGACTACAATGCCTATGTGGAGCACGTGGAGAAACACAAGGAGTTCCTGGAGCGCTCCGGTTATCAGTACCCGACCTCCCGGGATGAGGCCATCGAACTGCTGACCAAGTGGGGGCTGGTACTGGACAAGGGCGACGTGTGGGACATCCCCGTTCATCCGTTCCCGGACACGGTCGATCTGTTCCAACTGACCGATGCGGAGAAATTTGCCCTGACCCACATCAAGCTGGAGGTATTGGTTCATCCGATCTTCAGCCGTTTGGTGTTGAAACTGCATGAGCACGAGGAAAACACCTTTACCTACACCAAGGCTGAACTGAAAGAGATGCTGAACACCAACGATGCGATGCTGAACGAAGTGCTGATCAAGCTGACGCCGTATATGGAAGAGCCGATTGAAAACATGTTTGAGATTCCGGATGACCAACCGATGACCTTTACGGTTGTATGGGAGCGCATTTACGAGGATTTCCTCGGACAAGAGTTCTCCGCGAATGTTCAATAATAAAGGATATTTGTAATTGGAAAAACTTAGGGACTTTTCTCTAAGTTTTTCCTTTTATTGTCAGAGGAGGGGGCTTTGGTTAGACACTCGTTTGGCGATTTGCTATAATGATGTAGGTATTTTTTTCTAACAGTGTCAGGTTGGATCAGCAGCTTGTCCTGGGGCCGCATGATGCACGAAAAAATACCAGTGTCAATTGTATCGGGATTGCGTTCAAAATTTTTCATATTTTTCACAGAGCGGAGGGAACGTCGGTGAGTGAGGTTTACACCAACAATTACGTGATTGTGGCGATTTTCCTGATCCTTGGGATACTGCTGCCGGTGGCAACCGTGAGCATCATCGGACCACTGCTGCGTCCCAGGAAGCCGACGCCGGAAAAGCAAACCACCTATGAAAGCGGTAACATTCCTGTGGGGGACAGTTGGGTGCGCTTCAACGTCAAGTACTACATTTTCGCCCTGCTGTTTGTCATTTTTGATGTAGAAACCCTCTTTCTCTATCCATGGGCGGTCGCCTATAACCAGTTGGGCCTGTTTGCCCTGATAGAGATGGTGATTTTTATCACGTTGCTGGTGGTTGGTTTGATCTACGCTTGGAGAAAGAAGGTGCTGGAATGGAACTAGATCTCACGAGCATCGCGCCTGAACTGCAGGAAGAACTGAATCGCAACGTCATGTTTACGACGCTGGAAACGCTCAAGGGGTGGGTGAGGAGCAATTCCCTCTGGCCGCTGACGTTCGGGTTGGCCTGCTGTGCCATCGAGATGATGGGTACCGGCGGCTCCCGATTCGACCTTGACCGCTTTGGCGTCATTTTCCGTGCCTCCCCGCGGCAATCCGACGTGATGATCGTGGCTGGCACGGTCACGAAAAAAATGGCGCCGCTCTTGCGCAGATTGTACGACCAAATGCCGGAACCCAAATGGGTCATCGCCATGGGCTCCTGTGCCACGGCCGGCGGGCCGTACGTGAGGTCGTACAGCGTGGTGAAAGGTGTAGACCAGATTGTGCCCGTCGATGTCTACATTCCGGGCTGTCCTCCCAACCCGGCAGCATTGATTTACGGCATAAACAAGCTGCAGGAGAAAATTCGCTACGAGGCGAAGACCGGAAAGCGGGTGACCAGCCAATGAGCGACGAAAAGCGTAAACCGACGCCGGAAGAAAAGGCGAAGGCTGCGGCAGAGGCCCGGGCCAAGGCTGAGGCGTTGCGTAAAGCGAAAGAACAGCAGGCGAAAGGGACAGAGCAATCTGCGGCATCCCCTTCGAATGCACAGGCTGCAGGCGGCGACACGTCTGAAGTCCAGCCAACTGCGGCCAAGCCTGTTTCGGAAATGACACCGGAAGAGAAGGCGAAAGCAAAAGCAGCGGCAGCAGCAGCTGCGGCGGCGAAGGCAAAGGCCGCGCGAGAAGCGGCGGAAGCTGGCGGAGCAGAGTCGGGCGGAGATGCCGACGCGAAGGCAAAAGCGGCAGCGGCGGCCAAGGCTAAAGCAGCGGCAGCAGCAGCCGCGGCGGCGAAGGCAAAGGCCGCACGAGAAGCGGCAGAAGCTGGCGGAGCAGAGTCGGGCGGAGATGCCGACGCGAAGGCAAAAGCGGCAGCGGCGGCCAAGGCTAAAGCAGCGGCAGCAGCTGCCGCGGCGGCGAAGGCAAAGGCCGCGCGAGAAGCGGCAGAAGCTGGCGGAGCAGAGTCGGGCGGAGACGCCGACGCGAAGGCAAAAGCGGCAGCGGCGGCCAAGGCTAAAGCAGCGGCAGCAGCAGCTGCGGCGGCGAAGGCAAAGGCCGCGCGAGAAGCGGCGGAAGCTGGCGGAGCAGAGTCGGGCGGAGACGCCGACGCGAAGGCAAAAGCGGCAGCGGCGGCCAAGGCTAAAGCAGCGGCAGCAGCAGCTGCGGCGGCAAAGGCAAAGGCCGGCGGGGCAGCAGGAGCTGACGAGGCAGCCGAAGCGCCCAAACAGCCATCTCCCAATCAGCCGTATTTGGACAAATACGTGACCCGTATTTCCGAAGCGTTTGGTGCGGATGTGCTGGAAGCAGCCTATATCAACGAGCTGTCCAAAGACGTTCCGACGCTGGTGGTGAAAAATGAGCGCTGGCATGATGTGGCCCGGTTTCTGAAAGAAGACGAGGCGCTGGCGTTCGACTACCTGTCCGATTTGCACGGCGTCGATTACGAAGACCGCATGGAAGTCTACTATCATTTCTATTCCTACAAAAATCGGCAGAGCCTGGCGGTAAAGGTCAAAACCAACCGCGAACAACCCAGTGTCTCGTCGGTTATGGACATTTGGCGCGGTGCCGATTGGTGTGAACGGGAAACATTCGACTTGTTGGGTATTTATTTCCCGGGACATACCGAATTGCGTCGAATTTTGCTGCCGGACGAGTGGATCGGCTATCCGCTGAGAAAAGATTACGTGCAGTACGACGAGGAGGTGTAGCAGATGAACCGCGACATCCTATTGACGAATGCCACGACATCTCCTGAGTCGGGTATCCGGACGGAAGAAATGCTCCTCAACGTCGGACCGCAGCACCCCAGTACCCACGGTGTATTGCGTCTGGTCGTCAAAATTGACGGGGAGACCATCAAGGAAGCAACTCCCGTGATAGGTTATCTCCACCGGGGGACGGAAAAGCTGGCGGAAAACCTGACGTACACGCAGATCATTCCCTATACTGACCGGATGGATTACGTCGCTGCCATGACCAACAACTACGTCTTTTGCCACGCCGTCGAGACGATGATGGGCGTGGAAGTGCCGGAGAGGGCGCAATTCCTGCGGCTGATCGCAATGGAACTGAACCGCGTGGCCAGCCACCTGGTATGGTGGGGGACGTACCTGTTGGACCTCGGGGCGATGGGACCGTTCCTGTACGCCTTCCGCGACCGGGAAAGCATCCTGGATTTGTTCAATGAGCTGTGCGGAGCGCGTATGACATTCAACTACATGCGCGTCGGCGGCGTGAAGTGGGATGCGCCGCCAGGCTGGATCGACAAGGTAAAAGAGTTCGTCCAATACATGAAAAAGGAATTGAACAACTACCACAGACTGGTGACCGGCAACGAAATATTCATCAACCGGCTGCGGGGGATCGGCAAGTTTGATCAGAAGACTGCGCTGGATTACTCGCTCTCCGGCGTAATGCTGCGGTCCACCGGGGTGAAGTGGGATTTGCGCAAAGACGAGCCGTACTGCATTTACGACCGTTTCGAGTTTGACGTGCCGACGGCTACCGAAGGCGACTGCCTGGCGCGTTACCATTTGCGGGTGGCGGAGATCGAACAGTCGTTGCGCATTCTTGAGCAGGCGCTCGATCAATTTCCCAGCGAGGGAGAAATCATGGGCAAAGTGCCTCGCGTCATTCGTCCGCCAGCAGGCGAGGCGTTCGTGCGGATCGAGGCGCCGCGCGGGGAGATCGGCTGCTACATCGCCAGCAACGGCAAGGATAAGCCGTGGCGCGTGAAGTTCCGCCGCCCGTCGTTCCACAATCTGCAGATCCTGCCCAAACTGTTGGAGGGCGAAAACATCGCCAACATGGTGGCCGTCCTGGGCAGCATCGACATTGTGCTCGGGGAGGTTGACTGCTGATGAGCGATCTGTTGCAACAAACGCCCTCATGGAGCACCACACTCTGGTTTGCTCTGGCGGCGGTGGCACTGCTGCTCGTCGTGCTGTTTTTCGTCACCTACGCGATCTATTTTGAACGCAAGGTGATCGGCTGGATGCAGCTGCGGATTGGTCCCAACCGCGTCGGTCCTCTCGGTCTGTTGCAGACGGTGGCGGACGTGGCGAAGCTGCTGCTGAAGGAAGATACGAGGCCGCAGCATGCCGACAAGGCACTGTTTACGCTGGCCCCCATTCTGGCGTATGCGCCCGCGTTTGGCGTCCTCGCCGTCATGCCGTTTACGGACAGCATTCGCTTTGCCGATCTGGGCATTGGCCTGCTCTATTACATCGCCTTGTCCGGCATCACCGTTCTGGGCGTGATTACGGCTGGCTGGGCTTCCAACAACAAGTATTCGCTGATCGGCGGATTGCGCTCCGCCGCGCAGATGATCAGCTACGAAGTGCCGCTGGTCATGTCTGTGGTCGGGGTCGTGCTGATGACCGGCAGCATGAACCTGCGGGAGATTGTATTGGCGCAGCAGGATGTGTGGAATATCGTGCCGCAGTTTCTCGGCTTTGCCGTCTTCATCGTGGCGGCACAGGCGGAGCTGAACCGCACGCCGTTCGACCTGCCGGAGGCCGAATCGGAACTGGTGGCCGGCTACCACGTAGAGTACTCCGGGTTCCGCTTTGCCATGTTCATGCTGGCGGAATACGTCTACATGTTCGGCATGGGCGCCCTGGTGACCATCCTTTTTTTGGGCGGCTGGCTGCCGATCCATCCCAGCCTTTCCTTCATTCCAGGTATTGTCTGGTTTGTTCTCAAATTCTTGCTCTACGTCTTTTTCCAGTTCTGGGTACGTGCGACGTTCCCCCGTCTGCGCGTCGACCAGTTGATGTCGTTTGCCTGGAAAGTACTTCTGCCGCTGGCGCTCTTGAACATCCTGCTGACCGCCGTGGTGATTTCCTTCCAGAACGGCATGATCTCCTAGACGCCGAGCCGTATCACGATCTTGACCAGAGGGGTGACACACATGCTAGGACTGGCCAAAGGCCTGGGGTATACATTTAAAAAGCTGACCGAGAAAAAAGTGACCCATTTCTACCCGGACGTGCCCTTTCCGATGCCGCCCCGGTTTCGCGGCATTCAGCACTTCTCGCCGGAACGATGCATCGTCTGCAACCAGTGCGCGCGCATCTGCCCGACGCAGTGCATCCAATTGACGGGCAAGCCTCATCCCGATCCGGAGAAAAAGGGGAAAATCATTGACACCTACGACATTAACTTTGAAATCTGCATCCTGTGCGACCTCTGTACGGAGGTGTGCCCAACGGAAGCGATCGTGATGACCAACAACTTCGAGTTGGCCGTGTACAGCCGGGACGAGTTGTACAAGGACCTGAAGTGGCTGGACGACAACAATACCAACGTCAGGGAGGAGAATTAGTCATGACCGGCGAATTTCTGGCCTTTTTCATCCTCTCCCTTCTGACGATCGGCGGCGCGGTCTTCATGATCAGCTTCACCCGGGTGGTGCACATGGTCATTTCGCTCGGGATCACGTTTATCAGCATCGCTGGCTTGTTCATACTGCTGGACGCCGAGTTCATTGGCGTGGCCCAGGTGCTGGTATACTCGGGCGCCATATCCATCCTGATGCTGTTCGGGATCATGCTCACCAAGCACGACGCTTCCGACGAAGGGACGGGACGATCCTGGAAGAACATCTTCAGCCTGGTGTTTGTCGCTGGCCTGTTCGGCCTGATGTTCTGGGGCATCCAAAAGACCACATGGACGGCGCCGCCGGAGGGGGCCGCGCAGGCAGTCAGCGTCAAGCAGCTTGGCGTGGAGATTTTCACGAAGTATGTCATTCCGTTTGAACTGGCATCCGTTCTGCTGCTGGTGGCGCTGGTGGGCGCGATCATCATGGCGAAAAAGGAGGGGGACAGCGAATGAGTGTAAACATTACCTCCTATTTGCTGGTGGCCCTGATTTTGTTTTGCGTCGGACTGTACGGGGCACTGACCAAGCGAAACGCGGTGGTTGTCCTGCTGTCCATCGAACTGATGCTGAATGCGGTCAACATCAACCTCGTGGCGTTCGCCAAGTACGGGCTGTTCCCGGCCGTGACGGGGCAGATTTTCACCCTGTTCACGATGACGGTGGCGGCAGCCGAAGTGGCGGTGGGACTGGCAATCCTCATCGCGCTGTACCGCAACAAAGTGACCGTCAACGTGGATGAGATGGATTCGATGAAACGCTAGACGAAAAGGAGGACAAAGATGGATACCCTGATGCAATACGCGTGGCTGATTCCTCTGTTTCCGCTTCTTGCTTTCATCGTGATCGTCTCGTTTGGCCGTCAGTTGAAAGAAGGAGCTGCCGCCGTCGGTATCCTGTTGACTGCCGTGTCGTTTGGGTTGGCGGCGCTGACGTTTTGGCAGAGGTTTCAGGAGGGAGCGTCCGATTACGCGTTCTCCCTCGACTGGCTGCAGGTGGGCGACATCGTCATCACCATGGGCTTTGAAGTAAACCAACTGAATGCCATGATGCTGGTGATTGTCACGCTGGTCAGCCTGCTCGTGCAAATCTACTCCAAGGGATACATGCACGGAGACGAGCGCTTCCCCGTGTTTTACCAATACCTGGCCTTGTTCACCTTTTCCATGCTGGGTCTGGTGATCTCGCCAAACCTCTTGCAGGTCTACATCTTCTGGGAACTGGTAGGGGTCTGCTCGTTCCTGTTGGTGGGCTACTACTACTTCAAGCCGGAGGCCAAGGCGGCTGCGAAAAAGGCGTTTATCGTCACGCGGATCGGCGACCTGGGCTTGTTCATCGGCATCTGCCTCCTGTTCTGGTGGACCGGCAGTTTTGAGTTCGCGCAAATTTTTGACAGCATCGCGCTCGGCAAACTGGAGCCGTGGATGATTACGCTGGCGGCGATCCTGATCTTCGTCGGCGCAGTCGGCAAATCCGGCCAGTTCCCGCTGCACACCTGGCTGCCGGACGCGATGGAAGGGCCGACGCCGGTGTCCGCCCTGATTCACGCAGCGACGATGGTGGCGGCCGGCGTGTACCTGGTGGCGGTCACGTATCCGCTGTTTGTCGCGTCTGATATCGCACTTAATGTGGTGGCCTACGTCGGTGGGTTTACGGCCATTTTTGCCGCGTCCATCGGCCTGACGCAGCGCGACATCAAACGTGTGCTCGCCTACTCGACGGTCAGCCAGTTGGGCTACATGATGCTGGCGCTCGGAGTGGCCGGAGCGGCCGGCTATGTGGCGGGGACGTTCCACCTGATGACGCACGCGTTTTTCAAGGCGCTGCTGTTCCTCGCGGCCGGCAGTGTTATCCACGCGGTACATACGCAGGACGTGTTTGAGATGGGCGGCCTGTGGAAAAAGATGCCGGTAACCGCGCTGACGTTCTTGATCGGCTGTCTGGCGATTGCGGGGATTTTCCCGTTTGCCGGCTTCTGGTCCAAAGAGGCGATTCTCAGTGCCGTGTACGAGGCGCACCGCTTTGACCTCTTGTGGCTGGCGATCATCGCCGCGTTCTTCACTGCGTTTTACATGTTCCGGCTGTTCTTCCTGACGTTTGCCGGGGAGCCGCGGGGCAGACATGACGGCCACGAATCGCCGGGGGTCATGACCGGTCCGCTGCTGATCCTGGCCGTGCTGGCGATCGGGGCCGGCTTTGTCAATACGCCGTACGCCCCGTATCTGACGGAATGGTTGCTGTCCGGTGAAACGGGCGAGGTCATTACCGCCGCATTCGGCGAGGGAACGGGCCACGCCGCCGCCTGGCTGCAGGTCGTGGCGCTGTTGGTCTCGCTTTTGGGCATTGTGCTGGCCTATCTGATGTACGGCAAGCGCTACATTCCGGCGGACGCCATCCCGGAAACGATGCCGTGGCTGTATCAATTGTCCTACCGCAAATACTTTATTGACGAACTGTATCACCACGTCATTGTCCGTCCGCTCAACTGGCTCGGACTGCTGCTTGATTTGTTCGACCGGTACGTGGTGGACGGTCTTGTGGCCCTGACCGCGAGCATCACCAGAGGCATCGGCTCGCTGCATGCCCGGGCACAAAACGGCCAGGTGCAGTCGTACGGGGCCGTGGTGCTGTTCGGATTGCTGCTGTTGGTTGTCGCGATCAGCCTGACGGCGCAGGGAGGTGGATTCTTTGGTCAATAGTATCCTGCTGAGTTTGATCGTCTTTTCGCCGCTGCTGGCCATCCTGATCCTGGCGTTCGTCCCGCGTCATCAGGGCGGTGTGATCAAACAGATTGGGGTGCTGGGCACGCTGCTGCCGCTGGCGCTGTCCCTGATGTTGTTCGCCGCCTTCAACTACGAGACGGCGGAGCCGCAATTTGTCGAAAGCGTCAAGTGGATTTCCATCCCGATCGGGTTTGCCCAAGGGGGGGAAATGTTCACGTTTGACCTGGACTATGAGCTGGGAGTGGACGGCGTCTCCATGCCGCTGATCGTTCTCACGGCGATTGTCGGCACGCTTGCTGCTGTCGCCTCTTGGCAGATCAAAAAACGGCTGAAGGAATACTTCATCCTGTTTCACCTGCTGCTGATCGGCATGCTGGGCGTATTCGCCTCGCAAAACCTGTTTCTGTTCTTTATCTTCTTTGAACTGACGCTGGTGCCGACCTTTTTCCTGATCGGCATCTGGGGCTACGGAGAACGCGAACGGGCGGCCAACAAGTTTTTGCTGTACAACGGGATCGGCTCTGCGGTCATGCTGATCGCCTTCATCGTGCTGTTTGTCTTCCTGCAAACGTTGAACATGGAGAAGATCGCGACGATTTTGGCAGCGGCCGACCATCCGGCTGCCGCTGCGATGACGCCGGCGTTCCGCTTCGGCCTGTTTCTCGCCTTGTTCATCGCGTTTGCGGTCAAACTGCCTGTGTTTCCGTTCCACACCTGGATGTTGAAGGTGCACGTGCAGGCGCCGCCGGCGATTGTGATGATCCACTCCGGTATTCTGCTGAAAATGGGGGCATACGGGCTGTTGCGCATGGGCATCGGCTTTTTCCCCGAACAGGCGTATCAGTTTGCCGGGTGGATGGCGGTGCTGGGGCTGATCAACATTTTGTACGGAGCCGTGCTCGCCTTTGTCCAAAAGGACTTGAAAATGGTGCTGGCCTACTCCAGTATCAGCCACATGGGCATCGTCTTGCTGGGATTTGCCGCGATGAACACGATCGGGTTTCAGGGAGCGATGTTCCAGGTAGTCTCTCACGGCTTCATCTCTGCGCTGCTGTTTTTCCTGATCGGCGTGATCTGGGAACGGACGCAAACGTCGATGATCAGCGAACTGGGCGGCCTGGCCAAATCGATGCCGTTTGTGAGCGGCATCCTGCTGGCGGCGGGGATGGCCTCCCTGGGACTGCCGGGCATGTCCGGCTTCATCAGCGAATTCTTCGCCTTCCTGGGTTTGTTCGGCGACATGCCGGTTCACGCCGCAATCGGCACGCTGGGCATCGTGTTGACGGCCGCCTACCTGCTGCGGGCGATCCTGCGCACGACGTTTGGCCCAACGCCGGAACGGTTGAAGGGGTTGGCCGACGCTCAGCCGATGGAAGTGGTGCCGATGGTGGTGCTGCTCGGCTTCATCATCCTGATCGGGGTCTATCCCGCCGTGCTCGGCAATCCGATGCAGCAGACTCTGAAAACGCTCGTACCCATCGTGACGGGGATAGGAGGGTAATCCATGGACGTAAACACTATCTTCTCGTATGACTGGAGCTACCTTCTGCCCGAATGGATCATTCTCGGCTTTGCCACCGTCCTGACCCTGTTGGATGTGTTTGCCGGAAAACGGTTGAGCAAAACGGTGACAGGCTGGCTGACCCTGGTCGGCGTCGTGCTGGCCGGCGTGTTTGTCTTCGTCAATCTGAACACGCTTGACAAACCCTACAGCTACATGGCAGACATGCTCAGGATTGACGACTACGGCAATGCGTTCAAGCTGCTGTTTTTGGCGGGGGCAGCCTTTACCCTGCTGCTGTCGATTCCCTACATGAAGCAGGGGGAAGTGAAGCACAGCGGCGAATACTACTACCTGCTGCTGACCGGCCTGCTCGGTGCGATGGTGATGGCGTCGTCGGCCGACCTGATCACGCTGTTTGTCGGGCTGGAACTGCTGTCGCTCTCCTCGTACGTGCTGGTCGGACTGCGCAAAACGTCGCTGCATTCCAACGAATCAGCATTCAAGTACGTCGTGTCCGGCGGCATCGCCAGTGCAGTCACGCTGTTCGGGATGTCGTACCTGTACGGTTTGACGGGAACCACCAACATTTACGAGATTTCCTCCCGTCTGGTTCACGCGTCCTTGGCAGGTTACCAGTTCCTCATCTACGCCGCGTTTGCTTTTCTCGCGGTGGGGCTGGCCTTTAAAATTTCCGCTGCGCCCAACCACATGTGGGCACCGGATGTCTACCAAGGAGCGCCAACGCCGGTCACTGCCTTTTTGGCGGTCGTCTCCAAGGCGGCTGGGTTCGCGCTGGTGTTCCGCCTGTTGATGATCGCGTTCTTCCAGGTTCCTGGTGAGGAAGGCCGGTTCTTTTTCCAGGAGGGCAGCCTCTATCTGGCCGTGATGGCGGCAGCGTCGATGATTATCGGGAACACCATGGCGCTGCGCCAGACCAACGTCAAGCGGATGATGGCTTACTCCGGAATCGCTCAGGCGGGGTACCTGCTGGTGCCGTTTGTTCCGCCGACGACCCTGTTCTTTAGTGAAATTGTGTTTTACCTGTTTGCCTACCTGCTCGTCACGTTCGGCGCGTTTGCCGTGATCATGGTCGTCACGCGCGACCAGCAGACCGAAGAATTGAAGGCATTCGCCGGGTTGTACCACCGCTCGCCGCTGCTTGCGGTGGCGATGAGCATCTTCCTGCTGTCGCTGGCAGGGATTCCGATTACTGCCGGGTTCTTCGGCAAGTTCTACCTGTTCATGGGCGCCATCGCGCAGGAAAACTACTGGCTGGCAGCAATCATGATTGCGACCAGTGTGGTATCCTACTACTACTATTTCGGGATCATTCGGCAGATGTACATGCGGTCAGGCACGACCGAAGCGCCGCTGGCGGTGCCAAAGAGCATCGGCGCCCTCGTCCTGGTCCTCGCCGTTGCCACCGTATTCTTCGGTGCGCTTCCGGGTGTCGCCACCGACTATCTGCAGGCCCAGTTCAATCCGTCGTTTAACTTTGGCGACATGCTGCCGCCAGAGTTTCAGTGAAGGACGGGCAAACATCAGGTACAATAAAGGGGACGGCTGTCACGACAGGCCGCCCCTTTTTTTGCACATTCTGTACTTATGGAACAAGGCGGGTTTGCCGATACAGGAGAAGGAGGAAACACCATGCAGCAAGAAATTTACGGAGTTGTCAGCATCATTTTGACTGTGTTTTTCATCGCTTTGAGCTGGTGGGCGCTGCAGGCCATACGCTTCGATCTGTTTCTGAAAAAACCGGACGGCGCGCAGGCCAAGCTGCTGCAGATCCTGCTGTCGCTCGTCATCGGATACGAAGTGGCCCGCTTTTTCCTTGACTATCTGAGCTGGTCGCTGATAATTGGACAAGTATTCTCCTGACCGCATCCACACGCAGGCGATCTGGTTACGCATCGCGGCTAGCGGATGAAGTCTCTCCATGCGCAACTGGTATATCCCTCCAATTTTCCGTGCAAACTAAAAAGTACAAAGAGAAGCGCGTGAAAAGGGAGAGGAAGACGATGGGGAAATGGTCGGGGTGGTGGCTTCTGCTGCTGTTGGCTGCGGCGGTGACGGTTTGGCGGATGCCCGCAGAGGCAAAGCTGGAACGACCGGTAGCGGCGCAGCTGCTCGCCGCAGTGGAAGGCTCCGGAGCAAAAGGTGTATCAATCCAGGTGCGAATGCGCGCCGAATTGGGCCAGGCATCTGGTCCCGCGCAAGTAAAAGCGTTGGCCGAAGCATGGGCACATCGGCTTGACATTCCGGTACCACAAGCCGATCGGACGCGGAAATCCAATCTCCATGTGTACCAAGTCCTGTTTGAACGGCAAGGGGTTCAAGGACAGTTCCAGGTCACAGGGGTCCCTCGGCAGGGGGCCTATGATGTATATCTTGTGCTGTCTCTGACCGGCTCACCTGATACCCTACAATATATAGGGGTGATACAGGACTCTTTCGACAAAGCCCTGACAAAAGCCGACATGATTCCGCAAATTAGCACTTGTGTTCGCGGAATGTACAGTGTTAAACTGAGTGTTGATCAACAGGAGGGTAAAATTTTGGCGATTTTTCGCGCCCTCCACGCGATGGAACTGGAGCGTTTGCGGGACGATACGGTTGTCAGCATCTCCGGGTATACACCGGCATGGAAACCGTTTATCGCGTTAAATGACAAAACGAAGATGAATCTGCAGGTGGCTACTCATCGAGACAGCCAATCTGGAACGTGGATTACCGTAGGTACACCGATAATCACAGCGGAATATTAGCACGCGGAGGGGTACACATTGGATAAAATCATTGTCCGCGGTGGTAAGGCATTGGCCGGGAAGGTCAAGGTTTCCGGCGCCAAGAATGCCGTACTCCCTATTATTGCAGCATCCATTCTGGCAGAATCGGGCACATGCGTCCTTCACGACGTACCCGCTCTGGACGATGTCAGAACCATATGCGACCTCTTGAGATCGTTGGGAATTTCCCTTACATATGATCGTGAAGTGCTGACGATTCAGGCTTCCCGGTTGACGAGTGTGGAAGCCTCCTATGATTTGGTTCGCAAAATGCGTGCGTCCTTCCTGGTGATGGGGCCGCTGCTCGCCCGTCAAGGAAAGGCGCGCGTTGCACTTCCCGGGGGATGTGCGATCGGCACCCGTCCGATCGACCAGCACCTCAAGGGCTTTGAGGCGATGGGCGCCAAAATCGAAATTGGACAAGGCTTCATTGAAGCCAGTGTCGAGGGTCGGCTGAAGGGCGCGAAAATCTACCTGGATATTCCGAGCGTGGGCGCTACGGAAAACATCATGATGGCCGCGGCCCTGGCCGAGGGAACGACCGTGATTGAGAATGCCGCGGAAGAGCCGGAGATTGTGGATCTGGCCAACTTCCTCAACGGCATGGGCGCCAAAATCCGCGGCGCCGGCACCGGATCGATCCGCATCGAAGGCGTGGAATCGCTCAAGGGCTGCACCCACTGTGTCATTCCCGACCGGATCGAAGCCGGAACGTTCATGGTGGCGGCGGCGATTACCGGCGGCGATGTCTTCATCGAAGGCGCAATTTGTGATCACCTGAAATCCGTCACTGCCAAGCTGCGGGAAATGGGAGTGACGGTGGACGAGCAGGAAAACGGCATTCGCGTCCGCCGCAGCGGCCCGATCAAGGCGGTTGACGTTAAAACCTTGCCGTATCCCGGCTTCCCGACAGACATGCAGTCGCAGATGATGGCACTCCTGCTGGTATCGGAAGGCACCAGCATCGTGACGGAAACGGTGTTTGAAAACCGCTTCATGCACGTCGAAGAATTTCGCCGGATGAACGCCAACATCAAGATCGAAGGGCGCAGCGCCATTGTAGAAGGCGGTGTCAAGCTGACCGGCAGCAAGGTCACGGCCACCGACCTGCGGGCTGGAGCAGCTCTGGTGCTGGCCGGCCTGGTGGCGGAAGGCGAGACCGAGGTCTCGGGTCTGCACCACATCGACCGGGGCTACGTCAACTTTACGGAAAAGCTGCGCCAACTGGGCGCCGACGTCGAACGGGTGTCCCCGGAAGCGGAAGTTCGGGAAGCGGCGTCGTCCGAGAAAGTGAAAGTCAGCTTCTCTCCCAATTTTGCTTAATGAATGACTGCAAAAACGAATAGACAAGAGAGACTTCCCTGTGCGGGAAGTCTCTTTTTTTGTGCCATGCAGGCAAATAGGACGTTTCCCGTCTCTCTGACTCTCTCGTTCTAGCTATTGCTGCTTGTACATAGACTGAAATTGTCCAGCACAAATCGGGGAGGAGCTGTCGCATGAAACGTTACCTGATC
The DNA here is from genome assembly GCF_013096935.1 of Brevibacillus sp. MCWH. Classification (NCBI taxonomy): domain Bacteria; kingdom Bacillati; phylum Bacillota; class Bacilli; order Caryophanales; family Paenibacillaceae; genus Brevibacillus; species Brevibacillus sp. MCWH. The sequence continues at coordinate 266,748 of NZ_SDLF01000001.1, forward strand.
GTTTGGTTTATCGGTTTGCCGATACTGCTCGTGTTGATGCCTGCCGCACTGGTGACACTGTTTTCTCCCCTGTCAGACGGCGGCACCGACGTGGCAGCCGTCGCACCGCACACTCCGTCGTCAAACCGTCCGAAGATCGAAGTCAAGGTGTACCGCACCAACAAGAAGACAGTGGAGACCGTCCCGCTGGAGACGTATGTCGAAGGCGTAGTCGCGGCGGAAATGCCGGCCGAATTCGAGATCGAGGCGCTCAAGGCGCAGGCCATGGCGGCACGCACCTACATCGTCAGACGGCTGAGTGAAAAGGCGTTCGGCGACGTTCCGGAAGGGGCGCACGTATTGGATACGGTCAAACACCAGGCGTACCTGGACGAGCAGCAGCGCAGGGAGCTGTGGAAGGAGCAGTTTGACTGGAAAAACGGGCGCATTCGGCAGGCGGTGCAGGCCACGGCGGGAGTGGTTCTCACCTATCAGGGGGAACCGATCGACGCCACATTTTTTTCCACCAGCAACGGCTTTACCGAAAACGCCAGCGAGTATTTTGAAAAGCCGGTGCCCTACTTGAAAAGCGTCGCCAGTCCCTGGGACATCCAGTCGCCCAGCTATGAGAAAACACAGGTGATGACCGTGGCCGATCTGGAGCAAAAACTGGGGGTGCGCATCGCGCAGGAGGCGGCTTCCGGGGGCAGCTGGTATCGGATCGTGGAGCGGACCACGGGCAATCGCGTGGGCAAGATCAGCATCGGCGGCAAGGAATTCAGCGGCCGCGAGTTTCGCGAACGGCTGGGGCTCAACTCCTCCGCCTTTACCATGGAACTGCAAGACGGCAAAGTGTACATCACGACCAAAGGGTACGGGCACGGCGTCGGCATGAGTCAGTGGGGCGCCAACGGGATGGCCAAAGCGGGAAAAAACGCGGAGCAGATCGTCAAATACTTTTACCAGGGCATCTCGCTGGAGGACTGCGGCAGCGTCCTGAAAAGCTAGACGGGCCGCTTTGCGCAAATTTTCAAGATTTCCCTCACTCTCAGGTTTATCCGCCAAAAAACTGGCGATACTGAGGGATGAGGTGATGAATACAATGGAAGATCAAAAAAATCAAAATCAACCGATTCCATTTAAAAAGGCTGGCTCCTGGAGAAACATCCTGGGCAAGAAGTGGGCGTTTCCGGCAATCTACATCGGCACCGCAGCAATCATTCTCGCTATTGTGATGTGGTACCAGAGTGGCGTCACCGATACGGAGCCGGGACAAACCGCAAACAACGGCGGCGTAGCAGTCTCGACACCGCAGGACGGCACCGCCATTCCGGCCGATGAATCCAACGGCAAGGACGGCGCGGTACCGGTGGCGGGCAATCCGCAGCAGCTCGCATGGCCGGTCGGCAAAGGCGTGAAGTACGAGCAGGGCATGGGCTTCTTTGACGAACAGGCGTCCAAGGAAGAACAGCAAAAGGCGCTTGTCACGTACAAGGACACCTTTATTCCGCATACCGGGATAGACCTGAAGGCGACCGACGGCAATAGCTTCGATGTCATCGCTGCGTTCGCCGGCAAGGTGACCAAGGTGGAAAACGACCCGCTTGTCGGCTTCAAGGTGGAAATTGAGCACGACGACAAGCTGACCACGGTCTACCAAAGCCTGGAGAACGTTACCGTAAAACCGGGCGACCAGGTCACCCAGGGACAGGTGCTGGGGAAAGCCGGACGCAACGTCTATGAAAAGGACGCCGGCGTTCACCTCCACTTCGAGGTGCATGTGGACGGGGAACCCGTCAATCCAGAGCAGCACCTCGTCAAGCCGGAAGCGGAAAATCAGTAAGTCGACCGCTGACGCAAACGCCCAATCCGGGAGCAAACACAAACACATGCAAAATAACCTGCAGGGACGGGTCTCTGCAGGTTTCTTTTTTTCGCCTTCTTTCATTTTCGCCAAAATAACGTGCGGGCGGCCCGGGTGTACACGCCCTTGAAAAAAGATGCGGAAGTGCCGGCTTGTCAGGCTTGGAAACGTAGAATATGTGTCCGCACCCCCCCATATATTGTAACAGACAATGTTGATACAGGGAGGCGAGTAGCGTGCACGACTACATCAAAGAGCGAACCATAAAGATCGGTCGATACATTGTGGAGACGCGCAATACGGTTCGCATGATCGCCAAAGAGTTCGGTGTTTCCAAAAGCACGGTGCACAAAGACCTGACAGAGCGGCTGCCTGAGATAAATCCGGAATTGGCGAATCAGGTAAAGGAAATTTTGGAGTACCACAAGGCAATCAGACACCTCCGCGGAGGGGAAGCGACCAAGATCAAATACAAACGGAGAAGTAAAAAAGTCCGGGTGGAACAGGAAGAAAGCGTGTAGCAGTACCGGGTTGCGTTGAAAATATTTCCTTCCAGATAGGAAGAATTTCCTTGTCCTCTCACGTGCAACCGCCTATGATAAGTGATAGGAATGAACTGGAACAGGGAGGACTTTCATGTTTAGCAAAGATATCGGAATTGACCTGGGCACGGCCAATGTCTTGATTTTTGCGAAAGGCAAGGGCGTTGTCCTGGATGAACCGTCTGTCGTAGCAATCGAAAATCAGACAAATAAAGTGCTGGCCGTGGGGAACGAGGCGCGCCGCATGGTGGGGCGCACCCCGGGCAACATCGTGGCGATTCGGCCTTTGCGGGACGGCGTGATCGCGGACTTTGAGATCACGGAAGCCATGCTGAAACACTTTTTGGCCAAAATCGGCGGAAAAAGCATGTTTGCTCGCCCGCGCATTTTGATCTGCTGTCCGACCAACATCACCTCGGTGGAGCAGAAAGCCATCCGCGAAGCGGCTGAGCGCAGCGGCGGGGCACGCGAGGTGTTTATCGAGGAAGAGCCGAAAGTGGCGGCGGTTGGAGCGGGCATGGACATCTTTCAACCTTCCGGCAACATGGTGGTGGATATCGGCGGAGGTACGACGGACGTAGCAGTCCTGTCCATGGGGGACATTGTTACGTCTTCCTCCATCAAAGTAGCGGGCGACAAATTTGACCTGGCCATTATGCGGTACATAAAAACCAAATACAAGCTGCTGATCGGGGAGCGTACGGCCGAGGACATCAAGATGCAGATCGGAACGGTTTCCGGCGGGCGCCAGGACGAAATGGACATTCGCGGCAGGGATATGGTGAGCGGGCTACCGCAGACGATTACCATCCGCTCGTACGAAGTCCAGGAAGCCCTGGCCGAGTCGGTTAGTGCGATTGTACAAGCCTCCAAATCCGTTTTGGAACGAACACCTCCGGAGCTTTCTGCCGATATTATTGATAAGGGCGTTTTTCTGACCGGCGGCGGCGCACTGCTGCACGGGATCGACCAACTGCTGGCCGACGAACTGAAGGTGCCTGTGCTGGTGGCGGAAGATCCGATGATGTGCGTGGCCAAAGGGACGGGGATCATGCTGGACTATCTGGACAAGGCGCCCACGTATCGGAAAAAGAAGTTTTTCGGGAGGTAATACCGCGTGATCAGAGGCTTGTATACGGCTGCTGCGGGCATGCTGGCAATGCAGCAGCGTCAGGAAGTGCTGGCCAACAACCTGGCCAACATCAACACACCGGGCTACAAGCAGGACGTAGGCGTCATGCGCGCCTTTCCGGAACAGTTGATCGCGCGCATCCGCGATCAGGAAGGACCAAATATTCAAGGACTGCCCGTCATGAGCGGTCAGCCTGCCGTGATCGGCCGGCTGCATTCCGGCGTCTACATGTCGGAGGCGCTGCCGATTTTCCGCCAGGGCGATATTGCGGAGACGCGCAATCCGTACGATGTCGCATTGTTGGACAACCTGCAGCCGGACCAGGACGGAAATGAGCGTCGGCTGTTTTTTAGCGTGGCCAGACTGGACAACCCCGGACAGGCTGCCCAGCCCGATCAGATCCGCTACACGCGCAACGGCAACTGGAGCGTCAATGCAGACGGCTACCTGGTCACGTCGGACGGCTACTACGTGCTGGATAACCAGAACCGGGCCATCCGGGTGAACGATCCGGCCGATCCGGCAAACAGCGCCGGCCAACAGCTGAAGATCGGTGACGACGGCGCCTTGTACCGTGTGGACGAGGCGGGCAATGCTCTCATGCTGCCCGGCGGCAGTGAGCGGCTTGGCCTGAAAGTGGTGACCAATCCGCTGCAGCTCGTGCGGGAGGGTACCAACATCTACCGCTGGGAAGGCGGCGGACAGCCGGAGGATCTGGTGCAGGCCCTGCAGAATGACCGGACGGCGAGAGCGCTGGGCCAATATACCGATCCGGCGGTGGAAGGGCGTTACGGTTTGAAGCAGGGCTGGCTGGAGCGAGCCAACGTGGACCCTGCCCAGACGATGACCGACATGATGACGGCGCTGCGGGCGTATGAAGCCAATCAGCGCGTGATTACCACAGTGGAAGGCACGCTGGAAAAGGCGGCCAATGAAATTGGCCGGGTAAACGGGTAAGATAGGAGGTAGAATGGATGCAGTCACTGAACATCTCGAGCGCGGCACTGCGCAGCGTCCAGCAGGCATTGGACACGACTGCCAATAACCTGGCCAACATCGATACGGTCGGTTTCAAGCGGCGCACGGCGTCGTTTTCCGAACTGCTGTCCGATTCGCTGAACGAACAACCGGCTGCGGACAGGCAGCAGCGTTCGACTCCGCCCGGACTGCGCATCGGCAGCGGGGCGCGGATCGGCTTGACCAAACTGGACATGGCTCCGGGCAGCGCCAGGATCACCGATGTCCCCACCGATTTGATGATCGAGGGAGAAGGGTTTTTTCTGGTAAGCCGGCCTCTCTACGACAACAACGGGACGATGGTGGGCGAATCGTACCGCTTTACGCGAAACGGTGCCTTTCAGGTGCGTTTCGAAGCCAAACTGGGCGCGTATGTCCTGCATAATGCAGCGGGAGACCTGCTGACAGACACAGACGGGGTTCCGATCATGATCAACGGCCCTGTACGCAATCTGCAGGTATCCCCCGAGGGAGTCGTCACCAACGACGGAACCGCGGTGGGACAGATTGGCGTGTGGAAGGTGCTCAACCCCGATCAATTGACACAGGTTGGGGAAAATGAATACGACGCCGAGCTTGCGTCCGGCATGACGCCGTACTCCAAGTATGAGCTGTCTGCCGCCAAGATCCGTCAGGGAGCGCTGGAAGCTTCCAACGTCAATCTGCAGGAAGAGATGTCCCAGTTGGTCAACGTTCAGCGGGCCTACCAGCTCAACGCCCGTGCGATTGCGATTGCCGATCAGATGATGGGTATCGCCAACTCCCTGCGCAGCCGCTAATTCACTCGGAATGTCGGAGGAGACATCAATGGACCAAGGAAAGGGAAAACGTATCCCGCGTGACGGACAGATGGCCCGGGATAGAGAGCAGCGCCGGGGCGGCCAGGCGTGGCCGTTTCGACTGGCCCAAATCCTGTTTATCCCGTTTCTGATGTTTTTCTCGCTGGTCATCGGTCTGGTCATCGGATACAGCGTGCTGGGAGACAAACCGGCTTCCGAAGTGTTTGATCTGAACACCTACAAGCACATGTACGATCTGATTTTTCAGGGCACATGATCACACACTGACATGTGGCAGCAGAAGACGGCCCCAACCGACGCAGGGTGAGGGGCCTCTTCTTATGACTGGAAGTCGGAAAAAGATGTCGCTGCTTGCTCATTCTTCCAGACCTTGTTGCGTCTGCTGTCCTAAGAGTATAATAATGGAGTGGCGAAAACAGGGAGTGACGATCTTCATACGGAGGGATATCCGTGAATCTTCCCAATGCGCTTACCGTCTTTCGCATCGTTCTCATCCCTTTGTACCTATACGTCTTTTTTCAGTCGTTTCCGTACCATGTGGAGATCGCCCTAGGCATCCTCATCCTGGCGGGAATTACCGATATATTGGACGGGTACATTGCGCGGAAGCACAAACTGGTGACCACGTTTGGCATCATGATGGACCCGCTGGCAGACAAGTTGATGATGATGGCAGTGATCGCCTCGTTGTTTCTGACAGAGCGGATCAGTATTTGGGCCGCCCTGTTTTTCTTTGCGCGGGATGCGGGCATGATCATCGCCGCCGGCTTTTTCCATTTTCGCGGGAAAAAGACAGTCCCGGCCAACGCCTTTGGCAAGCTGACAACGGTCTTGTTTTACATCGCTTTTCCGTTGGTCATGTACCGGTACCAGTACGGCGAATTGATTCTCTGGAGCGTGATCGCGTTTTCCTTTGTGACCACAGCCATTTACCTGGTGAAGTTTCGGTTGCTGAACCGCGCGATGTGATGCGAGGCGGATGGAAAAGAGCACTTCCGCCGCATGGAGGAAGTGCCCCTTTATCTTAACCCCGGTCTGACGTCGGAGACGGGGGGGTTGTCTTTATTCTCAGTTTGCGGTATGTTCTTCATACACGGATGCAACGTATAAAGTATGGAAATGGAGCGGTGTTTATGGAATTGCGGACCCCTTTGGACGCAGTTGACATTCAAGCGATCCTTCCCCATCGTTACCCGTTTTTGCTGGTGGACAAGATTGTCGAGCTGGAACCGGGCAAACGGGCCGTGGGGATCAAAAACGTTACAATCAATGAACCGTTTTTCCAAGGCCATTTTCCCGGCTACCCGGTCATGCCCGGTGTGCTGATCGTCGAGGCACTGGCCCAAGTGGGCGGAGTGGCGATGCACACGGAGGAAACCAAAGGAAAACTGGGGCTGTTTGCCGGCATTGACGGCGTCCGGTTCAAGGAGCAGGTAAAACCGGGCGACACACTCGTCCTGGAAGTGGAAATGACGCGCTTGCGCGGCTCCATCGGCAAATGTCACGCGATTGCGAGGGTGAACGACAAGGTCGCGGTCGAGGGCGATCTGATGTTTGCTCTGGTTGACGTGAAGCAGGCACATTCATGAATTTCTTGAATGTGCCTTTCTTTTCGGGTAGAATGGCTAATGTGCAACTTTTTATAGGCGCATAGCGTCTCTACAATGAAGGTGAAACTATTGACCAAACAGGTCGCAACCATATTGGGAGTGCCGTTTTCCACGCGCGGTTTTGCCGGAACGGTCGATGATCTTGTCGAACGCATCGAAAACGGACGCAAAACGCACGTCGTCACCGCCAATCCGGAGATCGTCATGCTGGCGCGGGAAAAGCGTTCGCTGCGCGCCATCCTGGAACAAGCCTACGTCGTTCCCGACGGCATCGGGATCGTGTACGCGGCCAGGTGGACGAAGCAGCCGATCAACGAGCGCGTCACGGGCATCGATTTGCTCGAAGCGTTGATGGCGGCGGCGGACAGGCACCAGTGGAAAGTATATCTGTTGGGGGCGTCCCCGGAAGTGAATCGGCTGGCGGCGGAAAAGCTGGCGGCACGATATCCGGGGGCGCGCATCGTCGGGTATCGGGACGGATATTTTCAACAAGGCGAAGAGCCGGCAATCGTGGAGGAGATTGCGGAAAAAGCGCCCCATCTGCTCTTTGTGGCGATGGGCTCTCCCAAGCAGGACGAGTGGATCGCCAAATATCGCGATCAACTGCAGGCAATCCTGATGATGGGAGTGGGCGGCAGCTTTGACGTCATTGCCGGGAAAGTAAAGCGAGCGCCAAAGCTGTGGCAGCGGCTGCATCTGGAGTGGCTGTACCGGTTGCTTGCTCAGCCGTCGCGCTGGAAGCGGCAGTTGGCCATTCCGCGCTTTGTGTGGACTGTCTTGAAGGAAAAAGGGGAAAACCGCTCCGGAAGGTGCCCGTAGAGAGGAGAAACTGCCGATGTCAACGATGATTTTCGGGTTTCTGACTTCACTGATCGTGGCTTTTGCGGCCACACCCTATGTGAAAAAACTGGCTGAATCCATCGGCGCCGTAGATAAGCCCAACCAGCGCAAGGTGCATACGCGAATCATGCCGCGCATGGGCGGGTTGGCCATCTACGCGGGCTATCTCGTTTCGTTTTTGCTGTTTGTTCCATTTTCCGGTTTCAAGGAAATGTTGGGGATTTTCATCGGCGGAACGATCGTCATGACAGTGGGGATACTGGACGACAAACTGCAGCTATCGCCCAAGTGGAAGCTGTTTGGCCAATTGTTGGCGGCAGCCGTGGTCGTCATTCCGTTTGGCCTGAAAATCGGCATTGTCAACCTGCCGTACGAAGGCAGCATTGACTTTACCAGCGGCTGGCTGCTGTGGCTGGCGGCCCCGATCACGATCATTTGGATCGTCGGTGTCACCAACGCGGTCAACCTGATCGACGGTCTGGACGGGCTGTCCGCCGGCGTATCGGCCATTGCCACTGCCACCATGGCGATCGTGGCGCTGCTCAACGGTCCCGGCTACGAACACGTGGCCATCTACTGTTTCGTGCTGCTGGGGGCCATCCTGGGTTTTCTGTACTTTAATTTCCATCCGGCCCGCATTTTTATGGGGGACACCGGTTCGCTGTTTTTGGGCTTCAACCTGGCGGCGCTGTCCATCATGGGCTTTAAGGAAGCGCTGTTCGTCTCGTTCATCATCCCGATTGTGGTGCTGGGCGTTCCGCTCTGGGATACGTTCTTTGCGATTGTTCGCCGAATCGTGAACAAAAAGCCGATTTCCAGCCCGGACAAAGGGCATCTGCACCACTGTCTGCTGAACATGGGCCTGTCGCATCGGGCCACGGTTCTGACCATCTATACGATCAGCATCTTCTTCGGCACGATGGCGATTGTGCTGACGAAAACGACCAAATGGACAACCATCATCGTGATGGCAGCGCTGCTGTTCGCGATGCATCTCGCCACCGAGGTGGTCGGTCTCGTCGGCCGCCGTCACCGCCCGCTGATCAACGCGGTCCGACGGTTAAAAATCAAGTATACGGAACGGCGAAGCCACTAGTCGGGCAAACCCCTGCTGGATGACCAGCAGGGGTTTTTTCCGCTTTTTAACATAAAGAAGTAAAGCAAAACCGATGATTTTCCGATAAAAGAAAAAGACGAGAATGGCGTCTCTTACGCTCTCGGGCAGGGGACAAAATCCGAGAACAAAAACATGTGGAGAGGTGAAGACCTTGCAAACGACGTATCAGCAATTTCGGCGTTGGCTCGCAGTATGTCTGACGATGCTGCTGCTGGTGACCGGCCTGGTTCCGGCGATGCCTGCGTCAGCCGCGGGAACCTGGACGATTACCAACCCGTCGTCCATCGTGGTGGACAGCTCCGAGACTAATGCCTTCGGTACTTTTGCCAATCCGGTTGAGGTCAAGAACAGAACGATTGACGGCATCGTCCTGACCAATACGGCCGCCTCCGGCAACACGGTCGCCGTGGCCGTAGACGGCACGCAGGTAATCTATAATCCTGCCCCTGCCTTTGTCGGACAGACGCTGACGCTCCCGCCGATCACGATTGATCGGAACGGCGCAGTGACCAAAGTGGAAGTATGGTTTGGCTCCGAAAAAGCCACCATGTACTACAAGCTGGAAAAACAGCAGACCGGGGCGACACTGCAGATCGTGCCTCCGTCCGATCTGATCCCGCCGGTCAATCCGAACCAGCCGGGCACCGGGAACAGTGCCAGTGATGCGCTTGTTACCCATTCCGGCAAACTGACCAATCTCAAGATCAAATACTCGGATCCCGGCAATCTGGACCCCAGCCCCGTACTGGAAGTGCAGGTGGACGGGAAAGCGGTTCAGACCATTACGGCTCCGACAGCGAAAAACGACGGCTCTGAGATTCCTGTCGGCACCATCGATCTGAAAAACGGGATCAACGTTATCAAGGTGGTGTCGGTCAACACCGGCTATGAAAGCCTGCAATATTACGATTACCGACCGCAGAACAGCCCGATTGTCCTGATCGATTACCCCAATCAGGGGACAAGCGTCACCAATCCGTTGCTGCATGCGGAAAACAAAATTACGCTGCGCGGGATTTACGGATCGGGTGTGACAGGCGCCAACCTGCGTCTGAAAATTACCACCAACAACGGGCAGACGATTGAGGATCTCAGTTCCACGACGCCGACCCTGAGCGGCACCAACACCTTTACGTTCTGGGACATCCCCCTGAAGCCGGGATTGAACGTCATCTCGTTCTATGAACGGGTGGGAAGCGTCACCAAGGAACACTTTCAATTCTACGTGCAGTACAACAACACGCCCTATATTGACAGCATCAGCGTAAATGACACGCCGCTCACGTCGGCTACCACGCTGATTACGGTGGCATCGACCAACCGTTTGACCCTGAATGTGGACGGTAAGGTGAAGAACGCCGAGAAAGTCATCGTGAAAAACGTGACCACCGGCGACGAAGTGGAGGCGAGGGTTACGTCCGGCGCATTCGCCGCCAACCTGCCGTCGCAGTTGGGTGAAAACCGGCTGGAGTTTACCGTTTACAACGACAACAAGAAAGTGGGCGTCATCAGCCGGACGATCCATGTGGTGTCCCGTTCCCAGGATACCGCCAACCAGTTCTATAACGTGACCATTCAAAAACAGGGAACACCGCCGACACCTGTGACCAATCTGGTGCAGGGCCAGGTGGCAACCCTGCCGGGAACCAACAGTCCCAACAGCGAAGCGTATCAAATCACTGGTACGGCTCTGCTGCAATTTGAAGAGACCGACAAACAAACAATCAAGCAGTTTAAACTGGAGTACAAAAACGAAAAAACCGGGGGAACGTTCTCGGTAGACAACATCTCGCCCTCTTCCCGGACGTACAAGGGCAACGGCTTTACCGAGTATGTCCTCACCGCGCCGATTGCAAGCGGCGGTGCTGATATCGGCATTTTGGATGACGGCGTCACCTACCGGGTAACCTTGAGCTACGAGTACACCACCACCGATCCGACCACGGGCCTGCAGACGGACTCCGGGTTCTTCCAGGTGAACGGGTACGACTACAGGTTTACCTATGTGGACGGTTCCAAACCGCGATTTGTCGAAGCGTACATCGACTCGACCTTGCTGTCCGAGTACACGGTCAACCCGGTGGGGAAATCCACCTTTACGGTAGACCTGAAGACGGTGAACATGGGCGGTACGCAGTCCAATTACACCGTAACGTACAACGGCAGCCCGATTAACTATACGCTCGACGCGCTTTCTGCAACGCAGTTCAGGTTTACCCTGTCCAACCTGCCGGCGGGTACCGGGGATCTGGAGATCAGGTATTCCGACGGCACGACGTCCCTGTCCGTCACGTACAAACTGAACATCCAGATTGCGCCGTATCTGCAGCTGACGTACATTGACGGTTCGGGGCAGGTCCGCAGCTTTGAGAGCGGGTATCAGATCAAGAGTGACGACGACTTCGTTTCGCTGAGCGGGAAGGTGTACAACTACGACCTGACGTCCAGCAACATCGAAGTCAAGCTGAACGGAACGACGCTTACTCCGACAGTGGGGTCCAACAACACCTTTACGATCAGCAAGGCATCCCTGCAGAACAACATCAAGTCCAAAGGCGAACACACGCTGGAAATCACGCTGACCACGCAGCCGTCCGTCAGCTTCACGTACAAGATCCTGTACATCACGTCCAAAGCACCGACGATTGAAGACGTCAAGCTGGAAATCAGCGAAAACGGCAAGGACAACGAACTGGTCAAACAGCCGACAGACACCGCTTACCGGACAGGCGCCAAGTTCCTGAGCCAGTTTACGTTTACGGTAAAAGACGCAGAGCACGTCTACATTGAGAAAAACGGCAGACGCATTGCCGATTTCCGCTACGAAAACGGCGACTGGGAACAAAAGGAAGACAACCAGGATTACAACGACACGCTGAGCCAGATTCCTTCCGGGCTGCGCCGGGAGTTCCAGGAGTACAACTTCGATGCTCAAACGAAGACGTCGTTTAGGGCCAGAATGCGCAGCAGCGACTACGGCGACCTGCTGGAGCAAATTCAGGATGAGATCACCAAAAGCGAGGAGCAGGAGCAAAAACTGGCGCTCTTCCCGCTTACCCTGAAGAAGAACGGCACCACCACCTACACGATCGTGGCCGAGGACGGCAACGGCGCGGTGGTTCGTTACGATGTGAAGATTGACCAGACCACCAACAGCTGGGAAGTCATCTCCCCGGTCAAAGCCAAGGAGAGCGACCCGTACATCATCGTCAATGCCAACAGCGTGCCGATCAAAATCTTTGCGGAAAATGCGACCAAGGTGATGTTCGGCAAAACGGAAGCGAAGGTAACCAACACCACGGAGCGGGATTTCGAGTACAATGAAGACCTGGGCAGACCAGTCCCGAAATCCTACTATGTGTTTACCGCTACCGTTGCGTTGAAAGCGGGCCTGAACAAGATCAAGTACACCGTTTATGTCGGCAACACGTCCTACAACGACGAGATTCAGATTTTCAATGCCAACTCATCCGTAAACGGTGCCGAGTATCGCGAAGTATTGGGCAAGAAAACGTCGTTCAGCGTCTTTGACAAGAGCCTGGAGCTGAAGTTCCCTTCCGGAACCGTACTGGTGTCGCCGCCCAACAAACGGGAGGGCAAAGAAGTCACCAATCCGACCAAGGACATCTTTGTCGATGTGGAGCTGTACTTCGGCATTGCCGACCGGACGACCGGACAAGTGTCGATTCCGGACGATGACATGAAGTCCAAACTGGCGCTGAATGAAAACTTCAACTACGCCAGCCCGCTCTACTACATTGATGCCGGTGACAAAAACGCGCCGGGCGGACGCGATCCGTACTACACCGACGGGGACGAAATCGATACCTTCAAGGATCGCTACGAAGACAACCTGGTGCCGAGCAAACAAGGCACATTGACGATCAAGTACGATCAGTCGATTGTCAACGCGGCCAACAACATCCTGACCGTGTACTATCACAATGGGGATGAATGGCAAAACCTTGGCGGAGTCGTCAATACCAGCAAGAAAACCATAACGGTGCCGTTTGCCGGATTTGGGTACTACATGGTCATGAAGACCAGAGAGTCGTTTGACGACGTGGTCAATCACGATTTTGCGCGTGACGCGATGGAGACGCTGTACGCCAAAGGGATCATGCCCAACTACAGCGCCATCTCGTTTGGAGCCAACCGTGACATCACGCGCGGCGAGTTTGCCACCATGCTGGTGAAGGCGCTCGACCTGCCGATCAATGACGGTCCGTACGCCGACAGCCGCACGCCGTCTTCGCCGACGTTCAACGACGTGCGTCCGACACGGGACACGTGGGACTACCAGTACAAATACATTGAAACGGCAGCCCGCGCCGGCATCGTTCGCGGCAAGGAGCCGGGCTACTTCCGTCCGGACGATCCGCTGACCCGCGAAGAAGCGGCAATTATGATCGCCCGCGCGCTCAACCTGAAACTGGGCACGCCGGATGCGGCAAAAACGGCCCTGGCCAAGATGTTTACCGACGCCAAGGATGTCGGCTACTATGCGCAGCCTTCCGTACTGGCGGTGGCCAAAGCGAAGATCATGAATGGCGAACCGAACGATCCGACAGCCAAAAAGCCGACGTACCGCTTCCTGCCGAAGTCTTATCTGACCCGCGCAGAGATGGCGGTCATCACCATCCGCGTCATGGTCCAACTGAAAAAACTGCCGAAGCAGTAACAATGAAAGAAGCTGAAGAGGAATTTCCTCTTCAGCTTCTGTTTTTGTCGTCCAGATACTTGTCAAATCTCTCGCGCAGCAGGAACAGCTGCTTTTCCTGTTCCCACACCTTTTTGTCCAAAAAGGTCACGGTTTCGTTGGTTTGTTTGAACGCCGCGTGGAGATCGTGGACGTCCGCCTGCACCTCTTCCAAGCGGGCGTTGGTATGACCGACCATCTGGATGAGAGAGGCCGTCATCTCCTCCACGCTGATTAAGCGGCGCTCGTGTTTGTCCAAGCGCTCCTCGATCCGCTCAAACCGTTTGTCAATATGTTCAAAACGCTTGTCAATCTGTTCAAAACGTTTGTCAATCTGTTCAAAACGTTTGTCAATCTGTTCAAAACGTTTGTCAATCTGTTCAAACCGATTGTCAATCTGTTCAAACCGTTTGTCGATCTGCTCAAAACGCTTGTCAATCTGTTCAAAACGTTTGTCAATTTGCTCAAACCGCCTGTCCACGTTCTGAAACCGCTTGTCGATCTCCCGAAACCCCTGCTCCATCCGCTCGGCAACAGCATCCAGCTTGTCAAACAGCTCGTCCAGCGTTTTCCCCACTGCGCTCCCCGCCTTTACGAATTGTTGGTTTCTTGCTTACCTCTCCATCCTAGACAATCTTAGTGCGGGACACAAGTTTTTCGATTCGGGTTATTCGTCTCCGCCAACGGCCTCCACCGGCACTTCCACGTACTCGCGATCCCCCAGCACAATGTCGGCCTGTCCGTTGGTCAAATTGGTCATCTGCTCCACAAAGGCATCCTGTTGGCCATCGGGAATCAGCAGGTGTACCGTCACCTTGTCCGTGTAGTCGGTGGCGGTGACCCGGTGCTGGCCGAGGCGCAGTTCGTTTTCCACCTTGCCCCACCAGTGATAGTCGACGGTAACCGATATCTGCTGGTGCAGGGTGTGGACGACGATGCCCGCAGCCTTTAGCGCCGTGACACAGCCGGCCGTGTAGGCGCGCACCAGGCCGCCCGCGCCCAGCTTGATCCCGCCGAAATAACGGGTGACTACGACCACGGTGTCCTTGAGGCCGTTCTTTTTGATGCACTCCAGGATCGGCTTGCCGGCTGTGCCGCTCGGTTCTCCGTCGTCGCTGGAGCGCTGGATCTGGTCGTTTTCGCCGATGACAAAGGCGGAACAGTTGTGCGTTGCGTCCCAGTGCTTCTTTTTAATCATGGCGATGAAGGCGGCAGCCTCTTCTTCCGTTGTGACGCGTTGGGCATATCCGATAAACCGGGAACGCTCGATGACAATTTCGTCTTCACCATACCCGGCGACTGTTTTGTACTGCTGCAGCATGTTACACATCACCTCAAGGGTTAGCATAGCACGTTCCGGTGCGCTGCGCGAATGGTGAAATTTTTTCGCCGCTCATTCGTACTAACACGGGACAGTTTTCATGTGCTAACAGGGAGAGCGGAGGTGTATACATGGTAAAGTATGAACGGTAGGAGGATAAACCTGGAAGTGCGAGATTCTTCGTGTACGAAACATTTAACTGTGATATAGTGAATCTTGGGACAAACCACCAAGTTTCCGTACTGTCGGAACCGACAAAAATGCGAAAAGGAGTGCAGAAACATGAACCTTCCATATTCGCCGAAGAAATGGCTGGCCATCTCGCTGGCTGCGCTTGTCGCCACCTCGATTGGCGCAGGGGCCATGGCCCAGTCTGCCAACGATGGGACCGCATCTCAGGCGACCAATCAGACACAAACCACTCCCTCGAACCAGAACAATCAAGCGGACACAGCCGCTAAACCTGTCGCGCAAGATGCCGCAGAGACACTGACGCTGGAAAAAGCGGTGGAACAGGCGCTGAAGACAAATCCCAAGCTGCAGCAGGCCCGCCTGGACGAAAAGAATGCAAGCGTCAACGCCGAGCTTACATACAGATCGGTAGCGGAGATCCCTTCCGAATTCGTCCGTTCGCTGGACGCCGCCAAGCAAAAATACGTGACCAGCGCGCAGGCGAAAATGACGGAAAAGCTGAACAAGCTGGCGGTACAGGCAACGGAGAACCAAATCAAGCTGGGAGCTCAACAACTGTATTACGCCCTGCTGCATGCACAAGCCGACCTGGATCTGAAGAAACAAAGCCTGGAGCGTGCCCAGACCCAGCTCAAGGTGGCCAAAGCCCATTTTGACGTTGGCACCAAGGCGAAGACGGACATCCTGCAGGCGGAAATGGGCGTAGCCGGTGCGCAGGCAGCGCTGGCGGCGGCGGAAAACAACGTGGAGATTGCCCGCATGAAGCTGAACGAATTCCTCGGGGTGGATTTGGACAAGAAATGGAAGCTGTCCAACGAAAACAAACAGGTGGCCGCCCCGTCGATGACGCTGCAACAGGCACAGGAAAAGGCGCTGCAGCAGCGTATCGAAATCACGCAAAAGCAGGAAGAGTTGAGTCTGGCCGAACTGAATGTGAAGCTGATTGAGGAGTATTCCGCCCTGTCCACGTACCCGGGCAAAATCGCCCGCTACAACGTGGAAAAGGCAAAGCTGGCGATCGAGGAACAAAAGCGCACCGTCTCCCGCGAAGTAGCAGAAGCCTACTACAGCCTGAATGCGGCGAAACTGAGCGTTGAATTCCAGAAAAAGGCCAAGGAAGCGGCGGCAGAGAGCTATCGCCTGACCAGCCTGCGCTATGAAAACGGCCTGGCGACCACGCTGGAAGTGATTCAGGCAGCAGAAGCGCTTGCTGATCAGGAGAACCAGTACGAACAGGCCGTGCAAAACTACAACCTGGCTGTCGTAAACTTCGAGACAGCTACAGGAAGGTAACGGAAGAACAGTAAATTTTCTTGGCAATTTGGAAAAAGATTCATGAGTGACAGTCCGTCCCGCCTGTCCTATAATACGAGGTGTGGCGGATGTCACTGCATACATAATACGTGAAAGAAACGGCCACAAAAAAATTAAAAAACTTTTTCGGAGGCACCGCAACTTTTTGAGGTCTGAGGCGTTTAATAGGATGTCACACGAAAAACGGGGAATTGTGTAAAAAAGATTCACGAAATCTAGCAACTGTGTTACACTAGGGATTGCCGCGTTTACACAATACTGAAAATACTAGAGATTTATGTGAGCAAGAATGTCAATGCAGTCCTGCGAAAGGAGGTGACACGCGCTTGCAGGATTCGGGCTTTAAAAAGAGAGATAGATCGAAAACAAATATTCCCCAAGAACAATTTGTTTATACCAGAGGAGGAGAACCCAAGGTTATGAAAAAGGTTGTTAACAGCGTACTGGCAAGTGCACTCGCACTTACTGTAGCACCGATGGCATTCGCTGCCGAGGAGACCACCAACACCGAAGCTCCTAAAATGGATAGCGATCTGCAGAAAGTAGTAGGACGCCTGGCAGCACTGAACCTGGTTTCCGGTTATGGCAACGGCGAATACGGTGTGGATCGTCCGATCAACCGTGCCGAGTTCGCTACCCTGATGGTTCGTCTGAAAAACATGTCGGAAGGTGCAAAACTGGCACAATACCAGTCCATCTTCACTGACGTAAAACCGAGCGACTGGTTCTCTGGCTATGTTAACCTGGCTTCCGGTCAAGAAATCGTAAAAGGTTACCCGGACAAAACCTTCCGTCCTGGCAACAACGTTACTTACGCAGAAGCTGTAACCATGATCGTTCGCGTTCTGGGTTACGAGCCGGCTGTTAAAGGCGTATGGCCGAACAACATGATCGCAGAAGCTGCGAAGCTGAACATTGCGAAAAACATCGCAGCTCCGAACAACGCGGCTACTCGCGGTGACATCTTCAAAATGATGGACAACGCGCTCCGCGTAAAACTGATGGAGCAAGTTGAGTTCGGTACTGACATTCGTTTTGAAGTGAAAGACGAAACCCTGCTGACCAAGTACCTGGACGTTGACGTATACGACATGCAATGGGCTCGCGACAGCAAAGGCGAACTGCCGCTCGTAACCAACGTACCGGTTATCGGTCTGGGTTCCCTGAAAGCCAACGAAATCATCCTGAGCGGCAAAGACGCCGGCATGGGCTCCAAAGGCACCACGTTCAAAGTGGCTGACGGCATCAACCCGAACGAGTTCGCTGGTCAACACGTACAAGTGTGGATCAAGGACGACAAGGAAAACACCGTTGTATGGATGGAAGGTTCCGAGGACGAAGACGTGGTTATGGACCGTCTGGGCACCTTCTACCTGAACGACAAGTCCAAGTTCAAAGTGGATGACATCAGCAAAACTTCCGATCTGAACGATCTGGAAATCGAACTGGACGGCAGCGGCAAAACCTATCGTTTCACCGAAGATACCAAAGTTACGTTCAACTTCCAACCGTACGACAGCAACGTAAAAGGTATCAAGGAAATCATCAAGGCAAACGATGGTTACACCTTCTCCGCCAAAGTTGTTCTGGATAAAGACAACAAAATCAGCTACATCCACGTAATCGACGACCAAACGCTGGACCAAAACAAAGAAGGTTACAAATACGGTTCCGAAGTTATCAAGAAAGTAGACGCTGACAAGAAAAAAATCGAGAACCTGGATGGCGGCAACTTCAACGCGCTGAAAGATCTGGAAGAAGGCGTAGACTTCCTGGTATTCCGCGACAACAAACCGGCGAAACTGGCCGACCTGAAAGAAATGGACGTGTACAGCGTTTACTACGCAAACGGCAACAAGAAAAAGCTGCTGGTATTCGCGAACAGCACTGTAGTTGAAGGTAAAGTGGAACGCGTAATTGTACGAAACGACGGCGACAACCGTCTGGAAATCGACGGTAAAACCTATCGTTTCCGTACGGGCTCCACTTACTCCGACAACGCCAACAAAGATGTGAAAGAGCTGGGCAAGGGCAACTGGGATCTGGTTCGCGACCTGCGTGGCGAAGAAGTTAAACTGTACCTGGATGCATCTGGCCGTATCCGCCATATCGAAACCAAGGACAGCGTAGACGATCGCCGCTTCAAAGCGATCCTGACTCGCAAAGCCGAGTACAGCAAAGGTAAATACGAATTCGGCATCATCAACGAGAAAGGCAAAGAGCTGGATATCACGATCGATCCGGAAGACGTTTACGATGCAGATGGCAAGTCGTACGAAAAAGATCCGGATAAAATCGAAAAAGACTTTATTCCGGATAAGAAAGACATCCTGCTGCTGGAAGTAACGCTGAATTCCAAAGGCGATGCAGAGAAAGTTAAAGTTCTCCCGATCAAGCTGAAACACCTGCAAGACAAAGCTTGGAATGACGCAGCTGACGAAGATGATGAAACCATCAAGGACAAAGACGGTCTCTATGTCGTTACTTCCGACACGGCCATCTTCGACATGACCGGCGAAATCACCGGTAAACGTTCCGAGCTGAAAAACCCGGGTGTAGTGAAGTTCTCCGACATCGCTGACAAGAATGACCTGGATGTATACTATGCTGTAGATGAAGAAGAAGAAGAAGTAGATGCAATCTTCGTTGTAGCTGGTAAAGGCCTGGGCAGCAAAACGATGTACGGTCTGGTTACCCAACTGGGCGGCCGCAGCGACAACGACGAGATCGAGGTTATTACCAAAGACGGCGAAACCGGCAAGGTAACGACCAAAACCTTCAAACTGGACAACGATTTCGAAGATCTGCTGGATAAAAACATCGACCGCGGCGACTTCATCGCGTTCCGCCTGAACTCCAGCGACGAAGTTATCGTGAAGGATGTTGTCGAAGTTGTTGACGGAGCCAAAGACTTTGATGTCGCAGACTTCTTTGGCGATGGCAAATACGCACCGGCAACTAAAGCTCAACTGGAAGAAGCAGATCTGGATGCTTTGACGGTTGCTCGCGTTGACAAGAAAGACGGCAGCAACAAGTTCTACTTCGAGTACAAAGAAAATGGCGAGAAGAAAAAAGCTACCTTCACGCTGAACTCCAAAACTGCCTTCATCAACGCGTATGACATGGAAGAAGGCGACGGCATCGACGAAGGCGACTACGTAATCCTCGTAGAAACCAACGACGATGGTAACATCTGGGACTACGTCATCAAAGTATCTTCCGTAGATGACGCGAAGAGAGACTACGATGACGATGAACTCGAAGAATTCACCACCAACTTCTTCAAACAGTTCGCTGGCGGCAAAGTTGGCGACGATGAAGATGATGATGATAATGAAATGCCGGCTGACCTGCTTGACGAAGAATCTGTAGAAGTGGTTGTAACAGATGTACTCCCTGGCGTCCTGTCTTCGTACAAAGTTTCCGGTACTGCTGCACCAGGCGCAACTGTGAAGGTGAAAGTTGGTACTCGTGAAGGCCAGGCAACTGCAGACGACAACGGTGACTTCGAAGTAACCGTTCTGGGCAAAGTGGGCGAGACTGAAGTAGTTATCACCTCGACCAAAGACGGTAAATCCGAAGAGTACACCCATAAAATCTCCAAGTAAGTCGGGTCTACGCATCTAGGTTTGATTGAGGGCATGGAATGAACAGGGGCAGAGGGAATCCCCTCTGCTCCCTGATTCAATGCCTCGTAATCGTAACAGATGCTCAGCTAATAAGGAGAAACACATACATCACGATTGTCAGCCTAGAAGTGTCTCTCCATCTATGATAAACAGATAAACAGACAGAAAAGACAAAATTCCTATCTAGATCTGGAGGGGTAGTACGTGAACAAAAAGCTTGTGCTTTCTGTACTCTCGACAGCTGTTGTAGCAAGCATGGCTGCTTCCGCTATGGCGAAGCCGGACGCTGGCTTTTACGTTGGCGGCCAAGTAGATAAATACTATAACATCGATGCTTTCTTCAATCACTTTGACGAGGCGCTTGACGAAATTGTGGATAATCTGGACAGCACCACCTATGTTGACGCTGATGGTAATGCTGCTTCGTTCCAGGACATCCTGACGGCAAACGGCGATCTGAGCAAAGTGATGAAGCCGGCTCGTCTGGATCACTTTGAAAAGAATCCGTACGCCATCGTAGACGGTACTGGTTCCTACAATCCTGAAGAGGATGAAGACCTGCTGCCGCCGGTAGATGGTGGCGAGCTGAAAGTTGAGAGCGTAAGTGCTATTAACGCTTCTCAGATCGAAGTGAAATTTGGCGC
Source organism: Brevibacillus sp. MCWH (assembly GCF_013096935.1). Taxonomy (NCBI): domain Bacteria; kingdom Bacillati; phylum Bacillota; class Bacilli; order Caryophanales; family Paenibacillaceae; genus Brevibacillus; species Brevibacillus sp. MCWH. The sequence goes on from NZ_SDLF01000001.1 coordinate 287,448, forward strand.
AGCTGTAGAGAAGAAATCTGCTGAGGATCTTAATAATTACACTATTAGCGCTGCAAATGTAGACAAAGTTAAAGCTACTTTGGTTGACAGCAAAACTGTAGTTCTGACTCTTGATCCTTCCGACGCAGTTGCTGAGGGTCTGAATCAATCGACTGTAAGTGTTACAGTAAGTAACGTTAAGTCTGCTACTGACGCTACTAAGAAAATTCCAAACTTCAGTGGCAAAGTAAGTTTCCTGGATCTGACTGTTCCGCAAGCTGTTGAAGCAAAATTGATTGGACCGGGTAAAGTGCAAGTATTCTTTAGCGAACCAGTATTTGCAACTTCCGATGGTGGCTTCCTGATTGACGGTGGTCAGTATTCTGTAAATCGTGGCGATTTTGATTATGCGACGAAATCCGTCATTCTGGAAACAGGTGACTTGTCCCTGGGTAATCACACTGTAACTGTTAACCCAGATGGAGATAAGGTTGTAAAAGACGGTGCAGGTCTCTTTGTTGCAAAAACGGACATTCCACTGACTGTAGCGGAAGACACTACTGCGCCGACTTTGGTATCCGGCACAGCAGAATCCCAATATGAAGTAGTACTTACCTTCGATGAGCCGATTACTGGTCTGAGCAAAGAAGCTGTTTACCACACTGCAAATACTGCAGATTACCAAGCAACAAGCGTAGAGGAAGTTACGGGTAGCAACAAAACACAATGGAAAGTTACCTTTAAAAATCCGCTGCCTACAGGCAATTTGACTATTTATGTTGCAAAAGAAGCAGTTCAAGACAACTTTGGTAACAAAAACAGCCAAGTTCTGAGCACAACAGTTTCTGTAGTAGCTGATACTACAAAACCGTCTGTAACTGAACTGAAAGTAGTAAGTGCTAATCGCGTGACCCTGACCTTTAGTGAAGATGTTGTAGGTGCTGATAGTAAAGCAAACTACAAAATCACAGATAAAGACGGTAAACTGGTTACTGGCTACAGCATTTCCTACCAAGATAAAGTAGCTACCATTGACTTTACCTCTGCCCTGAAAGAAGGAGCTACTTATAACATCGAGGTAACAGGCATTAAGGACAAGGCGGTTGTGCCGAATGAAATGGATAAATTCACAACCTCCTTTACGGTAGCGGATAAAACTGCTCCTACTGTAAATGAAGAAGGTCTCTATGATAAAGAGGCTCACAAGATCACCATTTTCTTTAGCGAGCCGATGAATGGTACTGATTTGCTTGACAAGAGCAAGTACACTTTGGTAACTGACAAAGTACAAGTAGGGTTGCCGAGCGATGCCGTAGTAGCTGTGGGTCCGAACAATACGTCTGTGAATATTACTCTGCCGTCCGTTGTTGAAGATGACGAGGGCAATGATATTACTAACAACATCAAGAAGGTAATTGTCGGCCAACTGCGTGACCTTGCAGGCAATAAAACGGCAAAAGTATTTACTGAGGTGATCGTTTCTACATCTGCAGGAACCATTGACGGAGTGGTTGCAGACAGCGCGAAGACCATTGATACTCGTACCGTCCAATTCTCCATCAATAAGCCCATGAAGACCATTGTAGCTGATGACTTCACGGTTAATGGTGAAGATGTTGTATTTGCACAGTATGAAAATAAAACACTGAACGATGGTACTTACGGTGCGGTTATTACGCTCCGAGTAGCAAAAGCATGGGCAACGGATGCAAAACCTGTAATCAAAACTAAGAATACAACCATGAAGTCTGTTTCCATGTATGGAGACAAATTTGCTGCGGATAAAACACTTGCTACAGCTGCTGACGGTCTTGCACCTGAACTTGCAGATGTGACCGGGGACGGTAAAGTTGACGGTAAAGACCTGACTTACGCCTACGATGCTAAAGGGAATGTTACGAAAGTAACTGTAAGCTTCACTGAAGCTCTGAAGAAATCTACACTTAGTGTGGATGACTTTGAGGTTCCAGGCTACACAGTAGCTGATCTTGAACTTGTTGGTAACGGAAAACAAGTCGAGATCACTCTTGATCCTGTTGTAGAAAATGGAACAAGCTTCAAAGTTAACTTTGTAGGTAGCGTATCTGATGAAAACGGCAATGTGCTTAATGTAGCTAAAGAAATTACAGTTCTTGCAGATGATTATGCTGTGGGATCTGAAGTTTCTCAAGCAAAAGCTGCAGTAGCTGGACTGTTTGCAGATGAAACTAAAGCTGCTCTTGCTGCGGGTGTTGACCAAGCAGCAATCGATGCAGCAAAAGCAAAAGTGGATGCTTTGGATAATTCCGTAACGGAAAAGGCAGATCTGCTGGATGATATCCAAGCTGCTCAAGACCTGCTCGATACCGCTGATGTAGCAGCAGAAAAAGCAAAGTATGAAACAACTGCAACTATCGAAGCTGCTGTTGCCGTAGGTGATGACGTTACTGCTGATGTAGTAAAGCTGAAAAATGGTGAAACAGCAAATGACGATGTAACTGTAAAAGTAACTGCAGTCTCCGGTCAAAATGATGCAGGTGAGGATCTTTTGGCTGTAGACGCTGATGGTAAAGTTACATTGGCAAAACAGGTTGGAAGCAGTGAGAACAATAATACAGCAACTGTAACTATTACTTTTACTAAAGGTAATATTACAGATACAGTTGAAGTAGATGTAACAATTGAAAAACAACCGTAATTGAATGTTTGCAACAGGTTGTTGAAAGTTGAAACCAGAGGGGCCTACCTTAAGGTAGGCCCTTTCTATTACCATTTTTAAATAGGCTCTTTCAGGCCATTATCCCCCATACCTCTCCAAAAACTCCTCCACCGCCTTATTCACCACATCCTTCACCGTGTAACCGGTACTGTTTACAAACCCTGTTAATCGTTCCGATAGCTGCGCCTGGATTTGCACGGTTTTGGTCACAGCCGGCCCTCTATATCGTTTCATATGTAGCGGTTGCGGTCGATCAGTGACCAAGTTCAGCAGCTTGTCCTTGTTTCGTAGAATCTCCTGTAATTCTCGCACTAGTTCCGGCGCTAAGATAGGACCGGGTGCTGTAGTGGAATTTTGCCCCGACTGATTCGGGAACGCGACGACGTTGATATCGTCATTTTCTTGCAAAGGATTACTGGTTTCTGTAAAGACATTGCCATTATCAAGTTGCTGTTCTTTGCTGATCTGCAAATCATTGCTTGCCGGCAAAGTCTGGCTATCTATTACACTTTTTTGCAAATTGCTTTTAGACGGGTTAAAAAGTAAGGTGGATTCGTCCACATTCTCGGATGGTTCGCGCTTCGCCAAAGGATCAGGGACGTAGTTTTTGATCGTCCAATCCCAGCGGTAGCCATGCCGGCGCATGTAGCCGCTGACACCACCTTTTCCTTTGTATCCGAGCAAATCGGCGATTTCTTCTGCCGAATGGCCTTCCCGAAACAGTTCGATGATCACTTCCACGCGTTCATTGGTCTCCATAGCTGTTCCCTCCTCATCCTACGATAATTTCTCCAATGCTTCCCGGAGATGTTCCGGGGTGGTGTGGGTGTAGATCGAGGTCGCCCGCGGCGAAGCATGGCCGAGCAGCTTCCCGATCCGTAGTAAGTCCACGCCGTGATCTTTGTAAAGGGAAGTCGCAAAGGAATGGCGAAGGACGTGCGGCGTCACGTTCTTGGTAATCCCGGCTTCTGCGGCGATCTTATGAATCGTCAGGCGAATATAGCCGGGAGTCATTTTTGTCCCCGTCTTCTTGGTGACAAAGAAGTAAGGGGAGCTGACCTTCGGCCGCACATTCTCCAGGTAATCTTGAAGAATCGGCGCCAGCTCCGGATGCAGCGGAATGATCCGGTATTTGTCTCCCTTACCATGCCATACGGTGATCGACGCTTCTTCAAAGTTGACATCTTCTATCTTGAGGTTGGTCAGTTCGGAAATGCGCAGGCCGGAATATCTAAGGGTTTGGATGATGGTGTAGATTCGCTTCCCTTTGTCTTTGTTTTGATCAACGACAGACAGTAGCCGTTCGATTTCTTCTTTGGTCAGGTATTTGGGAATGCTCTCCGGCTTCTTGGGTGCCTGGAGGCGGTTGCTCGGGTTTTTCTGAATGTACTCCTCCCGTTCGAGGAAACGGAAGAAGGAGCGAAACGTCGCGATCATCCGAATGATGCTGTTGGTCTTGTAGTTTTTCTCTTCCGACAAGTAGCGAAGAAACGTACGCAAATGATGCGTCTCGATTTCATCGACGAAAGGTTCTACCTTCCATTGGGAAAGGTAGTAGCGATGGTGTCACCGCCGGGATATAATTGACCCAGGTTCGCCGGAAAGAAAATGACCCACCCATAGCGAATATATCCCCTTCGTAATTAACGGCCAAGTTAATCTTCGGAGGGAGACACATGCTAAGGAGTGGGATAGTGATATCGTTACATACCATGAGGGCAGAAGGCAAGAGTATTCGTGAAATTGCCCGTCTAACGGGGCATTCTCGAAATACAGTTCGCCGATATCTCCGGGGTGAATTCTCCCCCGAAAAGGGAACCCGTAAATCTCGTGGTTCCAAGCTTGATCCGTATAAACCGTTCCTGCAGGAACGTCTTCAAGAAGGTATCTATAACTGCGAGGTTTTATTCGATCTTCTACGAGAAAAGGGGTATACCGGGGGACGTACCATCTTGAAAGACTATGTGAAGGACTTCCGTCCTCCCAAACAAGTTCCCGCTGTTCTTCGTTACGAGACGAAACCTGGTGAATATGCACAGGTCGACTGGGGACTGTGTGATTACGTAGATTTGGACGGTACAGTCCGAAAAGTGCCGGTATTTGTCATGGTATTGGGGTACTCTCGTTCCACCTATATAGAGTTCACTAAGCGTTGTGACATTCACAGCTTTCTTCGTTGCTTGATTCATGCTTTTGAATATTTTGGGGGCATCCCAAAGGTAATGCTGACCGACCAGATGAAAACCGTCGTACTGGGCATGGGAGATGATCGAAAACCTCGCTGGCATCCGCTTTTTGCCGACTTTGCTGCAGCGATTGGGCTTGTTCCAAAAGTATGCAAAGTTCGACGCCCCGAAACAAAGGGAAAAGTGGAACGAGGCGTTCAATACGTAAAAAACAACTTTCTTCCTGGCAAACGCTTCGTTGATTTACAGGATCTCAATCAACAAGCCCTACACTGGTGCGAGCGGATTAACCGCCGTATTCATGGAACAACCGGCGAACGTCCCATCGACCGACTCCGTGAGGAAAATCTGTCGCCTATCCCTTCAGCTGAACGATGGGAAAAATACTTGCATGAACCGAGACAGGTCAGCCGAGACGGATTTGTTAGCTACGATGGTGTACGATATGGGGTTCCATGGAGGTACAGTGGACGTGAGGGTACCGTGCGAGAAGTGAATGGGTGGGTGTGTCAAGATCAAAAGAAAGCTCCTCAAAAAAATCAATCGAAAATTCCCCAGTAAGAGTTATTTTATACGCCCCTTAGGGGGCGGAAACAAGGACTACTCCTTTGGGTGTTCTTCATGCCCTTCTGGTCGGAAGAAACCCGCCTTTTTCTTTTCTTTGATGCGGTAACTTTCCCCCTTGATATTGATTGTGGTGGAATGATGCAGCAAACGATCCAGGATGGCTGTGGCCAGTATAGAGTCTCCAAAGATTTCTCCCCATGAACCATACGACTTGTTGGAAGTCAGGATGATAGAGCCGGTCTCGTATCGTTCGGAGATGATTTGGAAGAAGAAATGGGCTGCCGGTTCGTCCATCTTGCGATAGCCGATCTCATCGATGATCAACAGACGCGGCTTGGTGTACATGCGAATTTTTTGTTTGATCGTATGGTTCTGATCGGCCTGCTGAAGCGTTTGCACGAGATCATGGGCGGTTGTAAAATACACCGTATACCGCTGCTTAATCGCCTCCAAAGCCAGTGCAACGGCCAAATGTGTTTTCCCCACACCGGGCGGGCCGAGGAAAATGAGATTCTCCTGGTGCTCGATAAACCGAAGGGTCGCCAGATCCCGGATTCGCCGTTCATCGATGGATGGTTGGAAACGAAAGTCGAATTGATCCAGGGTCTTGTGAAAGGGCAAGTTGGCTAGACGTGTCCGGGTCCGGATATACCGATCCCATTTTGCCGCCAACTCCTCCTGCAGCAGCTTGTCCAGAAATTCCAGATACGATATATTGTGTTTGGAAGCTTCTTCGGCGTGGTGGTGAAGCACCTCGGGAATGCGAGTCCATCCGAATTGGTGGAAGGCATCCTCAAGACGTTCTTGCAGCCCAATCATTGGAGCCTCACCGCCTCGTCGAGGAATTGTTCATACACGGATAAGTTTCGTTCCAGCACTTCAGGGGCTGGTCGGTCAACAAGTTTGGGCATTGGGGCAGGAACTCGATGTTGACCGGTTGGGCGCAGTCCTTCGAAGTGCTTTTTGTTGATGACCAGCTGCCCTTTTTGGACGGCCTTGGGATGTTCAGCGATGAGTGTGTCTCCACTGTAAATCCGGATGCGTCCGTTCTTGTCGTCCTGGACATGCACGATTTGCCCCATAAAACGGAAGGGAACGGAGTAACGGTTGGCCTCAAACGATACCAGGCAGTCGGCTGATACCTTCCGAGCATGACGGTCGACGACCGCAAACGGCGTTGGGTTCATGGGTTTCAGCTTTTCCTCATGCCAGCGGTCAACCGGCCTGACGTGCGTGGTTCCATGAATCCTCACGTTGGCCACTTGATTTAGCCACTCACGAGCTTGACGATTCAGATCGTCTACTCCCTTGAATTCCCGAACTCGCGGCCAAAAGTTCTTGCGAACATAGCCAATTCCGTTTTCGACCTTTCCTTTAGTGCGAGCGCGATAGGGCCGGCAGCTCGTAAGAAGGAAGCCGTGGTGGCTGGCAAATCGGGAAAAACGCTCATTCCAGACGGGATGGCCCTGTTCATCTCTGTCTTTCACAACGGTCTTCATGTTGTCGTACAGCATCACCTCCGTACCCCCTCCAAAATACTCAAAAGCCCGATGGTGACAACTGATGAGCGTATCCAACTTCTCATCTTCAGTGAACTCCAGATACATCATGCGAGAATAGCTGAGGACCATGACAAACGCATAGAGCCGTTTTGGTTTGCCGTGCCAGTCCACCGTAAACCGTCCCCAATCGACTTGGGCTTGGTATCCGGGATCTGTTTCAAATCGGACGGTGGTTTTGCTGATGACGGTGGGCCGGAACGGTTTCATGAAGACTCGCAGAGTGGTAATCCCACCGGTATACCCTTTTGCCTTGATTTCTTCCAGGATAACTCTCGCATTCAGGCAACCTTCCTCCATTCGGCGGCGAACGTAATCCTTGAACGGATCCAGCTTGCCGAGACGAGTGACCTTTCGCTGATAGGATTCAGGTTCCTTCTTGTTTAGCCACTTACGAATGGTTTTTCGATCCCTCCCCATTTCCTGCGCGATCCGAGTAATACTCATGCCACGTTTCCTCATCTCGTGAATCATGTAAAACTCCCCATTCTTTACCATAATTTCTCTCTCCTCCAAGGAGAGAGTCTGCGATGAAAATGGGGAATTTTCAACCGATTCTATTGGGGATTTTATCGCTGATCTTCACAGGTGGAAATCTGGGCCGACGGCACATGTATTGCTCGACACCAAAAGGTCTATCGATCCCGTGCAACTGTTTTTTGTGAAAACCAGTATGCAGGTCTTACGACTGCTCAAGGATATGCCTATCCACGTCCGCAAGCCCGACAGATTTCATCGCAGCAAGTGGAAGTGCGTTCGCTGGATGTCTATGAGCAGCTGACGGGGGTGGGAGCATGATTGAACTGGAACAGGCACGGCTACGTCTTGAGGAACTTGGGCTTCAGCAAGCGGCTCTACTCTTGGATGCCCATTTGGAAGCGGCAAGTCATGGACAGCCCACCTATCTGTCCTTTCTCAACATGCTTCTAGATGCAGAGATAGCGGAACGTCAAAAACGGAATATGGAGGTACGCACCAAACTCGCACACTTGCCTTACCGAAAAACGCTGGAGGAGTTCGATTTTGCTTTCCAACCCAGCATTGACGAACGGTTGATTCGAGAGCTGGCCACGATGACTTTTGTAACCCGACACGAGAATGTCTTGTTCTTAGGGCCTCCCGGAGTAGGAAAAAGTCATCTGGCGGTGGCGTTGGCTGTAGAAGCCATCTCGCAAGGGATATCCGTTTACTTTGTCAGTCTCTCGCAACTCATCGAAGATCTGCGAAAAGCTTACACGGAAAACAGGCTGGATAAACGCCTACGCATCTATATTCGACCAAAGCTCCTGATTATTGACGAAATTGGTTACTTACCGTTTGACAGTTTGGCAGCTAACCTCTTTTTCCAGGTAGTAAGTGCAAGATACGAGAGAGGGAGTATTCTGTTGACCAGCAACAAGAGTTTCGGTGAATGGGGGGAACTGATGGGCGATCCGATACTTGCTACGGCTATCCTGGATCGGCTCTTACACCATTCCCACATCGTCAATATTAGGGGGAATAGTTACCGACTTCGTGAGAAGATGAGGACTGGAGCCTACGGCTCCCCCTCTACCACCTAACCAACAAAAAATCGCCGGGTGGGTCAATTCTAAACCGGCGATGGTGGGTCAAAATAAAGTCGGCGTTGACACCTGGAATCTATGATCACGATATTGCCAAGCAATTCTGAGTTTCGGATGGAAAGCGAATATCGGTTGGAGAAATTACAGGAGTTAAACAGCGCAGTAAAGTTGATAGAGCAAATGAAGTCAAAACTGCTGATGCAAGAAGAATCTCATGAGATTGTGAACTTGTATAAAAAAGCACAAACGCTATTGAACAACTGTAGTGCTGGTCCACTTAAAGTACAATTGGAACAGTTTCTTTCTTCTATTGAGCTAAGTATCGAGGATTTTCCCACAGAAGACCCAACAAATGAGTACACTGCTGAAGATATTGACAATATGGCAATTGAGCTGATGCATCCGCCATATATAGACCTAGAGACAAATACGAGAAAATTGGTTGCTGAAAGACTGTTATCTACAGATATCATACAACTGAATACTGCTGAAGATAAAATTCGTAAGCTTGATGAAATTATTAAAGAAGTACAGGCTGAAATTGAATTGGCCAGGAAATGTGATAACGAACGGCAAATTGGTTCACTTTTGGAAGGAATACTTCCTCAGAAAATGAGGCGTATGTCACCTGATGTAAAGGAAAGGATCGTTAGAACACTCATAAATGCCGACCGGAGCACTTGGGCCAACGTGGGAATAATTGAAAAAACTGTAGACAGACTGATAGAAGATTTTGATCCCCAAAGAAGTAACAAACCCCTAATCATTGATGTTAATAGTCCTGAGATTGAAGAGTTTGACGGGATCATACCATTAAAAGATAGAGGCTGTTGTTTGTCGCCAGCTAGCTTCGTTGATTGAGCCTATCGCAGAAATGTGCTAGGCCTTTTCTTTATCCTTGGCCAAAAACAAAGAGACCATACGGACTCCTCCTCTCCTCTATCACCTTTTTCCATATCTCCCGTCGAGATTATAAATACCTTCCCCCTACTTGGATATGAAATGCTTCGTTTATCTTTCCGCGTTGATGGTAAGCAGCGATGGTCGTCCGAATTCTTTTCTTGCCGCATTCGGTACTGCACTCCCCAGTCCGTAGGTGAAAAAACAATCGGCCACCCCAAAGACTAGGGTAGCCTTCTTGAGCATCTTTATACATGGGCAGGTTCGGGCGTTTGCTGATGAAGTGGGGGAGGAACCAACCATCCCTTTTCCTTGTTAATGCGCAACAGGCGGGCGCCGTATGTGGCTTTCGTCATATGGAATTGACCAAACATCAACGCGATATCTTCACGAATTGCCTGCCCGATAATTTGGCTGCAAGATACCAACCCGGCAGCCAAGTCCAACGATACGCTGGCGGCAATTTCCGGATCGTTGAACCTTGCTCCCACCGGGATGCTTTCCAACGTAGCAGTTGGCCGTTCTGGTGGAGCGGGTGGCAGCCCAATTCCGTTGACCTTGAGCAGCTCTTCAATCTGCTCGATCTCCTGCTTCATATTTTTCGTCAGGTCTTCAAGAAATGTTCGCAAATCCTTGTCGCCCGTATGGTTGATGAACGTTTGATAACCAGCCAACATCCCTTTGGTTACGGTAAGGTAACTCCAAACACCAAAGACTTCCCCGTAATGCATTGGTTCGTTCTTTGGATTTCCGCTTAAAATACCCATAATCGTCCTCCCAGCATTGATTTGCGTTGTAACATTCAAATGGGTTCTCCTGACAGCATAGGTAACCCACTGTTATTGTTACCGGGAGTTTGAGGTTTATCATGGAAATGTTTGGCGGATTTGCCCATCGTGTATGATGTTACGCAGAGGTTGTTCGGCGTCGCACTAGCCAGCCTGTGACAAGCAGCAGCAGGGCGACTACATCATATGAAAGATCGAACAGGAATTGTTGCGCCCCTGGCTTGACGTGGTGAATCTGCAAGAGGTGGTGATTTACGATACCCTCCAGCAAATTAAATGTGCCGGCACCCAGTAAAAAGCTGCCCCAGAATGTACGTGGCGTGTCTTGGGGATTCCCTTTCCATAACAAGATGCCTGCGACAAAGATGATCAAGGTCACGAATAAATGAAAAACGCCGTCGCTGATGATTTGGTGTACGCGATCGGTATGCATGTTTACACTGTGCCACTGCAAAATTTGATGAAAGACAATGCCATCCAGCATTCCGATCATACCGACACCAAACAAAAACGATCCCATTGCTGTCGTCTTCATGTTTTGCTGCCGACCTCCTTTTCCTCCACTAGCATTATGGCCAGTTCAAGTAAAAAAAAGCCCTGCTTTGTCTACAAACTGAAACCACTCGGCAATTCGAGTGGTTTTTTTATGCCTAACTTTACCTATTTGGGTAGAGGAGAGTTGTTCATGCACATCGACTGCCTCACATCTGCATGGTCAGTCTTAATCAAAACATTTCAGAAAGGGAGCAGAGAACATGGGAAGACAAGTGATGAATCTGGTGTTGCTATTTGTTCTGGGTCTTACTGTACTGATTTCACCTGGAGCCACAATGGCCAATTCACCCCCGGCAACTGCCCGTGAAAAACCGCCAGTTATGGGTGAAGAGCAACGAGACATTGTGCGGGCGGCGCCTGACACTCCGTCAGGTAACCAGACGAGTGAGCCGTTCACCTCAGATGGTATCGTGTCTTCTTCTGCAGCTTCTCGAAATTTCACGTACACGTATAATGCCAGAAACCAACTGCAGTACCTGTACGAAAACGGTGTATTGAAAATTGAATTCATCTATGACAACAACGGCAACCTGATCCGGAAAAAAGTATATAAATCCTGATGCATATCAATAAGGAGGTAGCAATGAGTATGAAAAAATGGATGCGCGGGTTTCTCTCTTCTGTTCTTGCCATATCCCTGCTGGTGCCTTCTGTTACATTTGCCCGGGTGGATGAACGTTTATCAGCGACACCCGTATCTGACGACAGCAACGAACAACCAGCAGACACAAAAGCATGGTTGTCTGCATACAAAGAAGTCTTACAGGCTGCGAAAAAGCTGCAACAAAAAAAATCGGACGAAATCCCTTCCTTTACAAAAGATGAAGTGATGGCGATGACATGGGATTCGTTGCCGGCAGATGTCGTCTGGGGCATGTATCAATCGTTTGATCGGAAAACCTTGCAGATTGCTGCCTATTTTTATCCGCTGTTGGACCGCTTCTTGTCCCAGGACGAAAAAGTGAAAAAATACCAGTGGACGGACGAGGCGGTCATGTCCGAAATTGGTCGGCTTGGACAGGAGCAGTACACATTGCTCAAACAGGCGCTGCCAGTCATCGAGCAGCATTACCAGCGCTGGAAGGAAACCAAGGGAAACAAGGCAAAAGCGCCGCTTTCGTCTCTCGCCGATTCAGGTCTCACTTCCAGCCCGCCAGATGAAGAGTACGAACCTGAAGGGCTAACCTACCGGTATAAGCGCAATACCGAGAACCTTGTCGATGAACTGTACCGCACAGCCAATATTAAAGAGACGGATGTGCATCTGGAAGGAAAACACGGGATGGATCTCAAGCTGGAACGGCAGTATTCCTCTCTGGATGCGATGTTAGGGCGGATTTACTACAAGAGCAAGTGGGGTGAAAACATATGGGTAGGGAATGGAGGATACCACGAAAAGTATCACCTGCCTGTGGGATGGAAATGGAATATCCCCATGATTGAGGAGATCGACAGAGAGAACATCCGCTGCACCTACGATGAAGATTTATCCAAGTATTTTTGCAACCGTACTCATGAAAAGGATAGTAAGCGTTATGTGTTTACGCTGGACGACGGCACAGTGCTTGAGTCTAAATCCAAAGAAGGAGACTGGGTAAACTATCCCTATCTCGGCGCCTCTATGGAGTACAAAAGGTGGGAAATCAATGGCGTGGAACACATTGCCTGGTTGAGGTACAACGGCTACTTGTACAATTTTTCCGTAGAAAAGTCATACAATAGTGATGGTGATACGTATGTGGTCACCAAAACCAATGCGTATGGAGATGAAATCGTCTACCGCATTCCGGAAAAGAAGGAGAAACCGATAGAAATCATCGACAGCGTCGGCCGCTGCATCGTTATGGAAAAACGCTTGTACAACGTGGTTAGCGATCTCAAGGTGTATGCCGATGCGTCCAAAAGCCGCTTGTTAAAGCATATAAAGTACGACTGGAATGAGACCCCTAGCAGGGTCATTGAATACGACGTCAATGGCAATGGCAGCAAGATAATCGCGGAGTATACCTATCACGATTCAGGGGTATTCGGCGAGGCAGAGTTTAACCTGAAACCCGTGTATTCCTTTCCGGCGAACATTCCACTGGACTACAACGGTATGGAATCGACGGTCTACACCACCGATGACTTTCAGAGACGCGGCACCACCAAGTACAATTTGCTGCGTGAGGTGTCGTACCCGGTGGAAGGCCTGCAGATTACCTATACGTACAGCCCGTATCAGCCGGACGAACCTGATTTTCTCAGCCGCGGCGTGGTCCGGTTGTACCACGATGACGAAAAGCTGACCTATACGTCGTATCATCCGGTGACAGCAGTTGACATTCGCTTTGCCAAGACGCCCCACCCGGAGCGTCAGAAGCAGGGATGGTACTCGCATACAATTTACTATCCGCTGACGAATAAGGAAATCTGGAAGTCGTCCAAGGATTTGTCTGTCCGGCTGAAAAATCAGACCCTGCGGGAAGGGTCGATCGTCAAAACGCAAATTGTACAGTACGGGAGCCCGAACCAGGAAAAAGTCTTCACACCCAATCCGGACAAAACATTTTTGCCGCAATCAGTCAAGACGTACATCGGCACTGGAGCGGATACAGACACCATTCTTCTTCCTCTGACGTTAACGGAAGGTGAAAAAGAATACCGCTACCATCCCGTCAGCTATGTAAGCTATCTGTACAGCGGCCGAGAGACGAAGCCACGGTACGAGTACCGCTTTTTGGGGCGTCCCGCTTCGTTTACCGACGATGCGGATGTGTACCAATTTTTGTTGGCACCCGACATCAATCGTTTGGACAGTGTTGCAAGCAGGCTGAGCAAGTACGCCCAGGTCACGGCGTACAGCTACAACAGCTACGGTGATTTGACCAAATTGGTGGACCCGCAAGGAAACGAAACGACGTGGACCTACACAGCGACGACCTATTACCTGCGGTTGCTAACGAAGATGAAGCGGACAGCAGCCGGAAATCCCAATCATTTTCACGAGGAATCGTATACCTATAATGCTGACAAATTGCTGGAAACGGAGCACATCGTCGATTCGTATCCGGATGGAACGACGACGAAACGGGAAGAAATTGGCCGCGCGTACCAGTACAACAGCCAGAAGCTGGTTTCCACTATCGTGGAAGCGACGAAAGGATCGGACGAGAAATTTTTTGATAAAAAAATTGAATCTTACGACCGCTATGGCTTGTATCCGACGGTCATCAAAATGAAAGTAGAGACGTCTCCGGAAACGAAGGAGACCCTTACGTACCAGTTTGACTACGACGAATTGGGCAGGGTGGTAAAACGAATCTACCCCGACCAAAGCCAGGCTATGTATCAATACGATTTGCTTGGACGGCTTACCATTGAACTATTTGCGAATGAGGGCCAGTTCCGGACGATTTTCTACGACTATGATGACACACAGCGCAAAGTGACGATGACGTTGCCGGACGGCACGGAGGAATTTACTCATTTCACGCCATTTGGCGAGGTGGAATACAAGGGACAGCGGGGGACCAATGGAGAAGTAAGACCGCTTCTGTACAACACGTACACCTCGGACGGCCGGTTGGAATCCAGTGCTCCGTATGCCGACGACAGCCGGGCAACAAGTTACTTCTATAATGAAGACGGCAGTCTGCTGGGCAAGCAAGATCCCAAAGGGTACACCATGTACTACCGCGCCAATGCCTATCGCGACAAAGACAGCTATTTGCCGGTCGAGACTGTTCGGAGCGTTGAGTCCAATGGCCTCACCGTCACGCACTTTGCCAACCGGCACGGCCAACTGCAAGAGGAAATTCGCGAGACTGGTGACGCGGCACAACGACTGGCGATACGTTACGAGTACAATCCCTTTGATCAAATGACGCGAAAAATGGAACGTGACCAGATGGGCAAGACACGCTCCTGGACCTATCATTACAACATAAACGGCAACCTGGTACGTCTCGTTGATCCGGAACAAAATGTCTACGGATACAGCTATGATGCCTACGGCAACCTGGTATCCGTACAGGAGAATAATACGCTGACGACAGAGTATCACTACAATCCGCTGTCCTGGAAGATCAGCGAAAAAGATGTACCGTCCGGGGCGACAGAATCGTTTCACTACTATCCGAACGGAAAGACGCGCATCTTTACCGATAAGGCAGGAAACCGCCATGAGTATGCGTATACGCCGTTTTATGAGGTGTCCAGCATCACGACAAAAGATGCAGCGGGTGTTGTGAAAAACAAGGAAACCTGGGAGTATTACCCGAATACTTCACTCGTGAAGAAAGAGACCAACAGCAATGGTCCCGACACCCGTCCGACCAGCAGCAATTATCGGGAGGTCCAGTACAGCTACGATCCGTTCCATCGGTTGAATCGCCAGACGGTATTTGACCGTGTCTATCAGATTCGCTATACAGACCATGACGATTTGATGGACCAACTGGTGTATCCGGATAACACGGTGGTATCGTATCGCTACGACGATGCGGAGCGCCTGCTGGAAGTATCCAGCAATGTGACGGGGACAATCCGCTATGCGTATCATACGACAAACACGGGAGAAACGTATACGCTCACGTACCCGAACGGCCTGGAGATGGAGCGGAAGCTGGATTCTTTTGGTCAGGTGAAGGAGCTGACGCACAGGAAGCGTACTACGCCGATCTGGACGGAGACGAATCAGTATTCGTTTGGAAACGTGGTCTCCATCACCCGCAATGGAACGACGTTTGCCTATGAGTATGACAAGATTGACCGTCTGACAAAAGAAACACTGCCGAGTGGCACGAATCGTTATGCGTATGACACCCGTGGGAACAGGAAATCCTTTGAGGGCGTCTTGCCGATCGACACCGACACGGTGACGTACACCTTTGACGAGCGGAACCGCCTGCGCAGCTATGCCAATGAACGGACAGGCAATGCGGGAAGCTACACCTACTACGGGAACGGACTGCGTGCGACAAAGGCAGAGAACGGGAACCAGACAAAGTACGTCTACCTGAACGGAAGGGTCATCGAAGAGCTGGACAACGCCGGAAACGTGAAGGCCCGCAACATCTGGGGGAACGAACTGTTGTTCCGCAAAGATGTGGGGGCGAACAAACAAGGGTACTATCTGTACAACAGCCACGGCGATGTCGTATCGATCACGGACAGCAGCGGTGTGGAGCTAAACCGGTACGACTACGATTCGTGGGGCAACCTTGTTGCGCAAACGGAAACCATGTCCAACCCGTTCAAGTACAGCGGTGAGGTCTTCGACGAGAAAACCGGTTACTACTACCTGCGTGCCCGCTACTACGACCCGAAAATCGGACGGTTTATCTCGGAGGATACGTATAAGGGGCAAGTGGATAATCCGCTAAGCCTCAACCGGTATACGTATGTGCATAATAATCCGTTGAGGTTTGTTGACCCGACTGGGCATTGGTGCGAATCGGCCGATGGTAAATGGGCACATGCAGGTTCATGCAACGACAGAAGTAATATGAGTAGATATGAACCTGATTACAAGCATGATAACGATTTCATTGTGGAAAATGGTGTAATTAAAGGAGTTTATGAGCATGTAGAAGGCGCAAGAGAAGATATAGCATTAGAGGTTAATACTTTCATGTTGTTTGCCCCAATTCCAAAATTCTTATGGGGAGCTAAGGCGGCAGGAGCAGGAAAAACGGCAGTAACTGTCTGGGATACTATAAAGGTTACACAAGCAGCAGTCAAAGGAACAAACATCCCTAAATCATTTGTACTGAGCGGTTTAAAAGCAGGTGGACACGAGATATGGGTACATCCTAATGCTACAAAACATATGATTGATTACATGTTGAAAAATGAGAGAGTAATCAATTTAAGTACGCAGAGTAAACAGATGATTGAACAGGCAATGCTAACCAGTTTTAGGTCTGCAGTTGAGAAAGCCATGCCCAATCTTAAACCGGGTAGGAACTTCATGACTGTAGGACAATGGGAAATAGGGATTAATATAACTGAGGCTGAGGCAGTTATTTACCATGCATTGTTCAGGTAAATTGGAGGAATACATTATGAAATTACTTTGTAAGTCTGCCACTGAAAATTTTATATCGGTTTCACGTAGTATCGAATATATGGGTGATAAATTTGTGCTTGTAACAGTTTCTGTAGATGTACCTGCACCTGCGAAGCCTTACTTATTTCAGGGCGGCGTTCAATGGAGGCTGTATGGTGAAGCAGAACCATTAACGGTATCCTTGGATGTCAGGGATGATATCTCTCCTAACGATGGTATTCTGAGAGAAATAAGATTCTTTATAAGTGAAACAGTTACTCAGGAGTCTAATTCATTTTGCAACCATGAAAAGTTAAGAGGTTTACCTGTATTTAGTTTCGATCGTAAGGAAACTACGGATGGGTTTTACCATGACGTAAAAGGAAAATTCAACTTCCAACTTGTTGACAACACCTTGTATTGTTTATTTGATGGTTTTGAAGTAGCAGCTATGGTGGAAGTAAGTAACCAGTTAAGTTGCTTACTTGACAACCAAAGGATACTTGCAGGTCTGGCTTTACAAGACCTTAGCGATGATGAGATTGATGTACTGAAGGAAGCAAACCTAATGTGATTCAATAGCACACTTACCCCAAACGAGTAATCAATTACTCGTCTGGGGTTTCTTTTTGTTTTTCGGGACTTTCCCCGCTTGTAAGGGACAATGCCAAACGCAACACGCACCGCAAAAATTTATGCTCCTGATGAAGTGATGCTAGGTTTCTGAAAATATGGGAGACGTGGGATACAAGAATTCTTCCCGTTCCCGCCGCAAACAAGCGTGTTAAGGTGCAGTAGAGAGGCAGGTATGACGCTAGTATTGCATAAGGATTTGCAGAATTGCGGTTCACGCTTGCATAGCCGTGATGTGACAAAACCAAGAATGATTTACTGTATGCTCTCAGGATGGTGGTGGGTTTACATATGTGTTAGCTTTTGGCGATAGGATCAAGTCCATATTTGTGTGTAAATTCTCTTCCGTTAGAGAAATGAATTAGCCAATGCGGGACACTTTAGACACCGCCTTCGTTTTCTGAGTTTCTCGCCATTCCAAATAATCTGAGAGCTCGCTGACCTGGAAGTATTGCTGGAGCTGGGTCTGCGGGAAGCTGTTTCGTCTGTATTTGTTTTTGAAAAGATGCAGGTATGTATCTGGTCAAATTATGAGTTGAACATGCCGATGTTCATCGGAAATCCAGAAAGTATGGAGCTGCTTGGAACCATCGTAACAACAGAAGGTTTGTACCTGCGCGATTCGCATGGAGAATCGCGCTGGACTGTCAGCAAATGAACCGGCGTCCGCGGCCGCATGTGGTCCCATACGCCGGTTTTCCTTTTGCGGACATGCTTTTTTCGGCTGAGATGCCGGCTCCGACGAACAGGACGCGTTCAAAGAAATGACAAGGAATGCATGGTGAGATGTGCGCCATATAAGTGGACAATCATGTATAATGATCGTAAAAAATTTCCGTTTTTTGGAGTTTTGTAACTTCGATTCGTGGGTGAGAACAGATGAAAACGTTGACTGACCATCAACTGGAGTACCTTCTGTCTAAAACAGACGAGAAGCTGACACGTGTTGTCAAAGAGCTGGCAGATATCAAATATGCGTTGGACCAATCTTCCATTTTGGCCATTACCGATCATCGCGGCATCATTATGCACGCCAATGATCAGTTTTGTACCATCTCGAAATATACACGGGAAGAACTGATCGGCCAGGATCATCGCATTTTGAATTCGGGGTACCATTCGAAAGAGTTCTTCAAGGAGATGTGGGCGACCATTGGAGCGGGGCAAGTCTGGCGCGGCGAAATACGCAATCGGGCAAAGGACGGTTCCTTTTACTGGGTGGACACCACCATTGTGCCGTTTGGAGACGAACAGGGGAAACCGTATCAGTACGTCTCGATCCGAAATGATATCAGTCTGCGCAAGAAAGCCGAAGAAGAGGCGAGGCAAAGTGAAGAAAAGTATCGCGTGATTGCGGAAAACTGCTCCGATTTAATTGCCATCATTGATTGCGAAGGCACGTTTGTGTACCTTTCTCCATCGCATCAGACCTTTTTCGGCGATGATGCAGGCGAGCTGGGGACAAGTCATTTGCTGCAATGGGTGCATGAAGAAGATCGCGAACTGGTGACGAATTATCTCAAGGAAATCTGTGCAGCGCGAAAAGCGTCATCTCTACTGGAATTTCGTGTCCGCACCAACAGCGGACGGGTCCTCTATCTGGAAACAAAAGGGAACCCGATCCTGGACTCGTGCGGCGATGTAAAGAACCTGGTGCTCGTCATGCGGGACGTAACGGAAAGAAAACAATGGGAACAAACCATTTTCCATTTGGCCTACCATGATACGTTGACGGATCTGCCCAACCGCAGGCTCTTTGTTGATCGCTTGCGAAAAGAAGTGTACCAGGCGAAGCGATTCCAGTCCCAATTGGCGGTCATGTTTCTCGACGTGGACCGGTTTAAGCAAATCAACGATTCGTGGGGACATGAAGTGGGCGATGTCATCCTCGCAGAGATTGCGAAAAGAATCAAGCAGTGCCTCGGGGAAAACGATGTGGTCGCTCGTTTGGGAGGAGACGAGTTTACCATCTTGCTGCCCCACATATCGGGCAGAGACCAGGTGGATCAAATCGCCCGAAGAATTCGCGAGCGGCTGGAAGAACCGCTGGAGGTCAATGGCCGACAGCACAATCTTTCCTGCAGCATGGGCATTGCTGTCTTTCCTGCAGATGGACGAGAGGCCGACGAGCTGCTGAAACGGGCGGATATGGCGCTGTATTTTGTGAAAGAACGCGGAAGGAATGGATTTGAATTTTTCCATCCGTCCATTGAAGAGAAATCGTTGGAACGCATCCTGTTGGAAAATGAACTGCGTAAAGCGATGGAGCACGAGCATTTTCACATTGATTATCAACCCAAATATGAGCTGCTGACCGGAAAGCTGGTGGGAGCGGAGGCGCTTGTCCGCTGGAATCATCCGGAATTGGGAAGAATCCCGCCCAACAAGTTTATTCCGATCGCAGAAGAGACAGGGCTGATCGTCCCGATCGGGGAATGGATTCTGCGCCGTGCTTGCGAGCAAAATCGAGCCTGGCAGGCAGAAGGGTACGCCCCTTTTCGCGTATCGGTCAATCTGTCCGTACGGCAGTTTTTTCAACCCGATCTGGTGGAGAGAGTCAGGGAGATTCTGGAGGATACCGGACTGGAACCGCAGTGGCTGGAGCTTGAGATTACGGAGAGCATCTTCGCGGAAACGGACAATGCGGTCCCGATCCTGCAATCGATTCGCGATCTGGGCGTCCATATTTCGATCGATGACTTTGGAACGGGCTACAGCTCGTTCAGCTACGTCAAACATCTCCCGGTCGACACGATAAAAATTGACGCTTCCTTTATTCGGGATGTGCACATGAACAAGGAAAGTCAGGCGATTGTCCGGGCGATCTTGACCATTGCCCAAACCCTGCACCTGAATGTGATTGCCGAGGGTGTGGAAAGGGAAGAGCAGTTGGCTTTCCTGCATGCAGAAGGCTGCCGCGAAGGACAAGGCTATCTGTTCAGCAAACCAATCCCGCGTCAGGAAATAGAAACCTTGCTGAAAGCGGCTGAGGCGTGACCACACACGTCGAACTCGTCAGGTTTATTTTCCGAACGATCAGGGTATCTGCAGGAGAGAGGTGAAATCATGGAACTGCATATACCCAATTTCAAGGCGCTGCAGAAGGAACGTGCCAAACAATTAATTGAAGAAGTCCTGGCGCTGAACAATTCAGCCGACAGAGTGACTGTGAAACAGTTCATTTTCATCCTGAACGAACTGTTGCGAATAAAGGGGATCGTCTCGCCGGTGTCGGAAGTGATGATTGTCGTTTCACAGAAAAAGCCCGATCTGTATCATGCGGCACGACTGTCGATCTCGCAAGCCAGCCATTTGAAAATGCTGTTTGAAATCAGAGGAGATGCAGCGTTGGCCGAAGAACGGTTGCTGGCATTTTGTTCAGGCATCGCAAAAGCGACATGACAGCAGTCACTCGGAAATCGAGTGGCTGTCAGCGTGTAGACAAAGTCCACGGCGCATGGGAGAGCGGGCCCGCTCGCTCGCTTTGCGCCCAGCAAAGAAGCGAATGATGTCCGCTCCAAAACGAGACGCGGGCAGGGGACAAACATCTGGGTATTTCGAGGAAGTGAGACTTGTGTCCCCTGTTGATTCCCGCGTCTAGCGTTTTTCCGCTGAGTCGGTCGTCAAAGGAGCTCGCTTGGCCCATCCCGCCATGCGATGCCCATTGTCTTCCGCTTTGGTTGATGAATGGGCAGGCCTTTCGGCCTGGAAATCATTTTTTGTGGACGCTAACTCAATGAACCGTTTGTCTTCAGTCTGGCAGTCACTCGGAAATCGAGTAGCTGTTTCTTTTGCAGCGGCCACGTACTCTCAATCACTTATCCACAGTTTGTGAATAACTCTGTTGGTAAATGTGTGAATACTTTTATTTCATGCACAATCAAGTCGTTGGAATCGAGCGGAACGGTTTTCTTGTGCCTGTTGTTGGTCTGTCACTGACCGAAAGCAGTCCAGAGCGTATGTGGTATAAATTGTTGATGGCCAATATAATTGACTGGTGCCATAATACGAGACAGCATGATATCAAAGTCATAGAATCGGGAAAAGAGTCATGAAACGAAGCATTGGTATTGCCGCATTAACGCTGATTCAAATCGCGCTGACAGTCTGGCTGGTCATGCAGGTGCCTGTGAGCGTCGCCTGGCTTGTATTGGTAGCCGCTGCCCTGCTGTACGGTCTGTTCCTGTACTTGTCCCCACTCGGCTCCTTCACCTTGCTGGTCGCCGTCATTTTGCTACACGCCTTTTTTGCTGTGGCACAGGGGTGGAAATTGGGGTGGGACATTGGTACGCAATCCCAATCCATCGTGTATCAGCTTGGGGTGTTGGTGCTGATGGCTGCGACATGGGCGCAGGCGACTGAGCTGCGCAGGTGGGCACGTCAATATGAGGAAGCGCAGCGGCAGATTGCCGCGCTGCGCAAAATGGACGAGGCGGTGTCTGTGCTCAGTGCAAATGAGTTTAAGGAACGCTTGAAAGCGATCATGGTCTCCCTGCGCCGGCGAAACGAACCGGGCATAATTGTGTTTGTGCCCGTTCCTTCATACGTTGACGGGTTTGGCGGTCAGCGCTACACGCCGGAAACGGTGCTGCAGGTGGTGGGAGAGGCGGCGCTTAAGTCCGTGCGCGATCAGTTTGACATTGTGGGACGCATTTCGCCCTCGACGATCGCGATTGTGCTGCAGCGCTGCGACCGGGAAGGGGCTCATCGCATGCTGCGGCGGTTTCACCGGCTGCTGCACCAGCAGCGCAGGATTCGCGCAGACCTGGTCATGTCGTGGGTGCGGCTTGAAGACTTGTTCGTGTTCCAGGACTGGTCTGCGGTGGAGGCCCTGCTGGAAGAATGGAGTGCGGATTATGACGCATCCGTGCAGCGGAGAGGAGTTCCTGAACCGTGTCAGTGATCCTGCCTGTTATTGCGGCCTTGTTTTGGCTGCTGCTTCTCTATTATTCGGTGCTGTGTGTCGCCGGTCTTGCGTTCCGGTCAAAAACGGCTCCATCCCCTCCGCTTGACGAATACCCCAGCGTCGCCATTCTCATCGCCGCCTACAATGAGGAAAAGGTCTTGGCCCAGACGCTGGATGCCATGGCGAGACTAAAGTATGACGGGCCGCTGACGGTGTATGTACTGAACGACAGTTCCTCCGACGCCACCGGGGACATCGCCGACTATTACGCGTCGATGTTTCCCCACATTCGTCATGTCAAAGTCCCCCCGGGAACGCCGAAGGGAAAGGGACGGGTGCTGAACTACGGTCTGACGCTGGCGCGGGAACAATACATCGCCGTGTATGACGCCGACAACCAGCCGGAGCCGGACGCCCTGCGGCTGTTGATCGAGGCGGCCGTGCAGACGCCGGGGGCGGCAGGGGCTGTCGGCTACGTGAAAACCCTGAACGCGGAGAAAAACGGGCTGACGCGAATGATCGCCCTGGAGTTTGCCGTCTTCCAACTGCTGATGCAATGCGGACGGTGGTATTTGTTTGGCTTGGGAACGCTGACCGGAACCAATCTGGTGGTGAAGCGCGAGGCGATTGTCGCCGCTGGCGGCTGGGATTCGTCCGCCCTGGCCGAGGATGCCGACCTGTCGATCTCGCTTGCCGCTTTGGGAGGGAAGCTGCCGATTGTACCGCAGGCGCGCTCATGGGAGCAGGAGCCTCAGACATTTGCCGTGTGGCTGAGACAGCGAACGAGATGGATGCAGGGCAACTTGCAGTTGATCGGTAAAATGTTTGAACAGCCGGCGTGGCGCGAGCGGCACGTTGTTTTGCACGCGGTTCACATTTTGTCCATCTACATCGTGTTTGCGGCTGTCTTGTTCATTTCCGATGCGTGGTTTCTGTTGGGCGTGCTGGGTATCGTCCACACGTCGTATACGGTCCCTCTGCTCCTGCTGTGGTTTGAGGCGTGGCTGATCTACGTGATCCAACTCTTGAGCGCGGAAGTGGCGGACGACATGGCAAGTCCCGTCAATCTGGCCGTCTCCTTTATCATGTATGTTACCTATTCGCAGTTGTGGCTGTTCCTGCTGGTGCGTGCCGCTGTCCTGGAGTACAAGCGTCGGCGCGTGAATGTGGAACCGGTATGGGACAAGACCCTCAGATTTTAGTCAGGCGATATTACTGGCCCTTCGTCGTTTACCGGCGAAGGGTATTTTTTTGAAAACAGTGGTGAGCCGGGCGAGCGCATGACAGGGGGCATTGACCATTACGCGTTCTCGTGGTAGTTTGATACTATCTTCTCTTTGGTATTTTTTCCTATCTGACAAGGTCGTGAGCGAACAGTCTGAGACGCAAGTCCCTATCAATCGGAGGAGTAGAGACATGAGATGGACGATTGGCAGAAAAGTAACCGCCGGATTTTTATCAGTCGTACTTCTTTTGGTAATGGTAAGCGGCCTGTCACTTTACTTCCTCAATAAAGTGGACAGTTCGTTCTCTGAAGTCATGAACCGAAGAGCTGTCATTCTCTTGAACGCGAAGAACATTCAAGTGAACGCGACCCAACTGAACAACAGTTTGCGAGACTATTTGCTGACCCACAATGCAGCATCGCTGCAGCGAGTGGAGGATACAAGCAAGACGTTGTCGGAATTGGTCTCAATCTCCATGGAACTGGCCGATACGCAGGAAACCAAAGTGTATCTCAGCCAGATTGAACAACTGAACAAGCAGTTTCAAAAATCGAAAAGTCTGATCGTTTCAGTAGGGAACGAGCAGGCTCTGGCCTTTGCCACGACCTCATTGTTTCCGATTTCACGGGATATGCAAACCATCGCGGAACAGATCAGTGAACGACAGCAGAAGCTCATGACCCAGGCCACTCAGGAAAACGCCGCGATGGTAAACAGCGTGGAGATAACGGTATGGGTGATCAGCGGGATCGCGGTCATCCTGGCGATTGGCATTGGCTACGTGGTATCCCGACTGATTTCGCGGCCCGTTGTGCGGCTCAAGTCCTCGGTCGAAACGATTGCGTCCGGCGACCTGACGGCAGACGATCTTTCTGTAACCAACAAAGACGAGATCGGGGAACTGGTTCATTCCTTTACGGTCATGAAAAACAATTTGCGCGGCTTGATTCAGCAGGTGCGCATCAGCGCCGAGCAGGTGGCTGCTTCCGCTGAAGAGCTGACAGCCAGTGCGGAGCAAACAAGTAAAGCTACGGAGCAAATCGCCTCCACTGTGCAGGAAGTCGCCTCAGGCTCCGAGCAGCAGGCCGTCAGTGTGGGGCAAAGCGCCCAGATTGTTCAAGAGATGGCGCAGGGAATCCAACAAATTGCGGCAAACGCCCAGCAGGTATCCGCCTCGTCCATACAGGCAGCCCAGGTGGCAGAGGAAGGGAATCGGGCGATCCAAACCGCCGGCGAACAGATGGGATCGATTCACGACAAGGTGAACGATCTGGCAGCAGTCATCAAGGAATTGGGCGAACGTTCCGCAGAAATCGGCCAGATTGTTCAGGTGATCTCCGACATCGCCTCTCAAACCAATCTGTTGGCGCTGAACGCAGCCATCGAAGCGGCAAGAGCGGGTGAGCACGGGCGGGGATTTGCGGTCGTTGCCGATGAAGTGCGCAAACTTGCGGAGCAGTCGGCGGCGTCTGCAAATCAAATCCACGACGTCATTTCGTTGATCCACGGGCAGATGGAGAAGGCGGTCACTTCCATGGATCAGGTAAAAGATGAAGTGAACGAAGGAATGGACGTCGTGACCCAGGCAGGGACGTCTTTCGCGCACATCCAGCGCTCCGTGAATGATGTAGCCGTGCAGATTCAGGAGGTTTCCGCCAGCGCGCAGCAGATGTCGGCGTCTGTGGAAGAAATCGTGCGTTCCATCACCTTGATCCGGGAAGTGGCGAATGAAACAGCCGCTGGAACGCAGAATGTGTCTGCCGCTGCGGAAGAGCAGTTGGCCTCGATGGAAGAAATCTCGTCTTCCGCCCTGGCGCTGGCAAAAATGTCTGAGGACTTGCAGCAACATATTTCGCGTTTTCGGGTATAGAAAAACGTGTTGGAAAAGAACCTCATCGTTATTGATGGGGGTCTTTCTGTTGAGTCTGCCTCTTGACATCTTGAAGCACTCGGACAGCTTCGTGATAAAATTGAGAAAGAGTCGCATTAGCTACCCGCTTTCGAATACTTTCTCGGGAGGGAACGAAGATGAATTACCGTCGTCTCGGAAACTCGGGATTGAAAGTGAGCGAAATCAGCCTGGGAAGCTGGCTGACGTACGGAGGCTATGTCGGCAGGGAGGAGGCGATCTCCACCATCGACAAGGCCTATGAACTGGGAATCAACTTCTTCGACACAGCCAACATTTACATGAAGGGGGAAGCGGAGAAGGTGGTCGGTGAGGCCCTGCGGAAGTATCCCCGCGAGTCGTACGTGTTGGCGACCAAAGTCTGGGGACCGATGGGCGATCGACCCAACGACCGGGGATTGTCCCGCAAGCACATCATGGAACAGTGCGAAGCGAGCCTGAAGCGGCTCGGTCTCGATTACATCGACGTGTACTACTGCCACGCCTTCGACAACGACACCCCCATGGAAGAGACGCTGCGGGCGATGGACGATCTCGTCCGGCAGGGCAAGGTGCTGTATGTCGGTATCAGCAACTGGACAGCGGCGCAAATCGCCGAAGCATTATCGATCATGGACAAATACCTGCTGCACCGGATCGTGGCGAATCAACCGCTGTACAACATGTTTGCAAGAGAGATTGAGAAGGAAATCATTCCGCTGTGCGAGCGAAACGGCATCGGACAGGTCGTCTATTCGCCGCTGGCGCAGGGCGTGCTTGCCGGCAAGTACCGAACGGTGAATGAGGCGCCTGCGGGCAGCCGGGCGGCCGACAAACGCGGCAACCAGACAGTGAAATCGTGGTTGAAAGAAGAGAACCTGCACAAGGTGGAGCGTCTGCGTCCCATCGCCGAAGAACTGGGGCTTTCCTTGGCCCAGCTTGCGTTGGCCTGGACGCTGCGCCAACCGAACGTCTCCAGCGCGATCATCGGAGCGAGCGTGCCCGAGCAGGTGGAACACAACGTGAAAGCCTCCGGGATGACGATTCCGGACGAGACGCTGGCCACTATCGACAAGATTCTGGAACAGGCATGATGCCTTTACCCGGCGCCCCATTTCCGTGGGGCTTGCTGTTTTTTAGCCGGCCCTCTTTCCCCTATCAAGTTCCCGCCGATTTGCCGATATGGTAAACAGAGCACGTATTACTTCTGGTGCAAGCGGGAGGGAAATTTTTGATGAAGAAATGGCTGTCTGCAAGTTTGGTGCTCACCCTGCTGGCCTGTACGCCGCTGGCCGCGGTCCATGCGGAAAAACCGGTAAAAGAAGCCCAAAAAGGGAACGGTGGCGGTCAAGTGGACAAAGACGCCAAGGGAAAGGGCAAGGACAAGGGAAAACCGGATAAGGACAAGCCTTCCGGTTCGACCGCAGGAGGCGTGTCTCCAAAAGAAGCCGTCCAGCAAGCTGTCAAGACCAAGAAGGAACTGATCGAACTGCGTCAGCAGTTGAAGCAAGTCAAAGAGGCAACGGAAGAACTGAAAGCGAAATACGAAGAGCTGACCAGGATGCTGGAGCAGCAGTCCGAACTGAAGCAGGCGCTGGACGTTCAAAAAGAACTGCTCAACCGCTTCTATAAACCAGGCGATCAGAAACTGTTCGACAAGCTGGGCGAACTGTACGAGAAAACGGGCGACACGTCGCTGAAGACGTTTGTCAATGGAAAAGAAGTCGTGATGGACACCGCCCCGTTCGTGGAAAAGGGACGCGCCCTGGTGCCTGTGCGTGCCATCGGCGCTGCGCTGAAGGCCGAGGTGAAGTGGAACGGGGAGACCCGCACCGTCGAAGTGGTGCGCGGCGACAACAAGATCACGCTGTATCTCGATTCCGGCGAAGCGGAAGTGAACGGGGAGAAGATCAAGCTGGAGACCCCGCCGGTGATCAAAAAAGGCCGCCTCTTTTTGCCGCTCCGTTTTATCGGGGAAACGCTGAAGGCAAAAGTCGGTTATCAGGAGAAAGGGGATCTGATCATCATCGAGGATGGCAGCCTGACGGGAACCGACGATATTGACACCACACCGGAGACACCGGCACCAAGCGGAGAAGGGGAAGAACCAGCGCCCTCACCGGCAGCAGACGCGAGCGAAGCGTCAAACACATCGGAATCCGCTGCCTCAGAAACGGCACCAACCGGCGAGGCTTCCGAATCGGCCGGCTCCGGCACACAGACGGTGACGACGCCGTAAAGACAACACTCTGAGTCAAAACGAGAGGGCGAACCATACGCAGGTTTTGCCCTCTCAATTTGTTTTAGAAGGCACCGTGCCCGCATCCAACACGCGTTCCAACGGATACCAAGTTTTCGTTGTTGCATTAAGGGCTCACTGTGCTATAGTTGAGTACGAACAGCATCTCTATAAACCTTTACATATAGATGTAGAGAAAAGTTGGGAGAGACGTTATGTTATCCTTTTTGAAAAACATATTGGGGAAAACGCCGACGCCGGAAGATGTGAAAAAACAGGTGCAGGAGGAGTCGGTATTGCCGGCAGCGGATACCGACGTGTCCGAGAAGGCGCCGGAGCAAAAAGAGACGGAGTCCAAGGCGGCTGGCGTGACTACATCCCTGTCGCTGCACGAGTCGTGGGAAAAGCGGCTGACTACGCAGGAGAAATACGCGTTGTCGTTTATGGCACAGGAACTGCCGCCGCTGCAGGAGGGGAATATTTCCCTGGCCGGCATTTCGCTTGTCCCGCACGATGACGGTGTTCAGGTGACGGCTTTCCTGCGCAACGGCACCAACCGGCCTCTGCGCCTGGGGGAGATGCCGCTGGTCGTGTTGTTTGGGGATCAGCAGTTGTTCACCCGACAGACGTTTGACCTGGGAGAGCTGGGCGAAATTCCGCCGTTCGCGGCCAGACCGTGGACGTTTGTGTTTAAGCGGGAGTACTTCCTGCAGGTAAACGTTTTGCTCACCAACTGGAAGATTGCGTTTGAGCTGGCACAGAAAAAATTGGTGCTGCCTCAGCAGTTGGAACTGGAAGAGTCGTGGATCAAGGCGCTGACGGACGAGCAGAAACAGTCCCTGATTGAACTGGCCAAACGGCTGCCGCCGCTAAAGGAAGGGGAAGTCAACATTCAGAGTGTACAGCTTCGCCGGGCGGAGGATGGTGCACTGCACGCGATGCTTTTGATCCGCAATGGGTCGACGCAATCGCTGTCCATCGAAAAGCTGCCGCTCGCCCTTTACGACGCGGCAGGAGACAAGGTGGCGGAAGGGCTGTTTGAACTGGGGGGGTTGACCGTCAACGCCAATACCAGCAAACCGTGGATGTTTATCTACCCCAAAGAAAGTGTGTTGAAGGATGACGCGGACTTCTCTCGCTGGAAGGTGGGCGTGCCGCAGGGGTAAAGCGGGCGTTTAATCGCTTGCGGCCATTTGACCCCGCCCGCCGAAAAGTCTTATCATAGAGAGAAGCTTCATTTGTGCTGCGGTCAGGAGAGGAGGATGCAGATGTTTTCCTTTTTTAAGAATTGGTTGAACAAGGAGCAGGGAAAAACGCGCTCCATGGAAGAGTTGAAACAAGAGATTCAGGAAGATGCGGCTGTCGATTTTGCCGAACTGAGCGAACAGGAGGCGGAGGTTGAAGCAGGGGAGTCCGTGCCGGCTGCGGAGGCCGGGAACCAGAAAGTGAGGACGGACCTGTCCCTTCACCCGGCCTGGGAGCAGCAGTTGGACAACGAGAAAAAGTACACCCTCCGTTTTCTGCAGGCACAACTGCCGGATGTGCCGGCCGGAAGCATCAGCGTGACCGGATTCAGCCTGATTCCGAATCCGGAGGGCCTTACTGTGGCAATGTTTGTCCGCAATGGTCTGGATCAACCAGTGCGGTTTAAAGACATTACCCTGGCGATCTATCTGGATGACAAGCCGTTTGCTCGTCAGCGGGTTGACCTGAGCGGAATGGGATCGATCCCGCCGCGCAGCAGCCGTCCGTGGGAAGTATTCTTTCCGGAGGGCACGTACCTGCATGAGAATTTCAGATTCTCACGCTGGAAAGTGATGATGAAGGCGCAGGCCAACCCTTACGTCTGGCCCAAACATCTCGACCTTGACCCGCAGATGGAAGCACGCATGACCGAACGGCAAAAAGACCGCCTGGAGCTCTTGAGCCATTCGCTACCGCCGATTGAAGCCGAAACCGTTGAGGCTACCGGCTTTGACATCGGCTGGACGAAAAGGGGAGAGCTGGTGGTGGCTGTACTGTTCCGCAATGGCTTGCCGGTAGACTATCGCCCGGGTAAATTGACGATCACCGTATCCGACACGGAGGGCGATGTGGTCGCAACCGGGATCATCGACGGCAGCAGCATTCGGGTCCGTCCGCGGACAAGTCGACCGTGGCTGTTTGTCTTCCCGGAAAATGCGGTGAAAAAGAAAAACGCCAGCCTGAAACGATGGATGCTGGAGGTTACCTGACCGCCCCTGCATTTGTTACCTGTATCCGCTGGTCGGGAAATGAGGAGGTTTTGACATGAGTTGGTTGCTGGAAAACTGGTTTGGCTCCAAAGAGAGCCTGGAGCAAGTGCGCGAAGATGTGCACAATCACCTGCAAAAGGAGTCTTATCTGGGCGTGTCCGGGATCGACAATCCGGAGCAGTCGTCCAATCGCATCCCGTCCAAGGAAATGGTCTTGAACCTGCACGGCCCCTGGGGCGATAAGCTGGATGAGCAGGAAGCCGAGCTGATGCAGTACATTCACGACGAGCTGCCGCCCGTGGTGCGGGACGAAGTGGGGATCTTCCCGTTCTTTACTCAGGTGACGCAGGAAGGGTACCTGGTGCTTACCTTTATCCGCAATGCCACCAGCCGCAACATGCTGTTTCAACGGCTGCCGCTGAGACTGGTCACTCCGGATGGAAAAGTCGTCGCCCGCAAAACGTTCCATCTGCTGGAGTTTGGGCCGGTCGGCGACAAGTCGAGCCGTCCGTGTGAGTTCCTGTTCCCGTGGAGCGAGTTTGAGGAGCTGCCGGATAAGGAAGTGCCGCTCACACTGGAATACAAGAAACCTGAGAAAACAGCCGAGCACCCGGAAATGCTGGGCGGAGAGCTGACCGAAGAGGAGCAGCAGCAGTACCAGGACAAGGCAGCTGCTCTGCCGGTTGAAGATGACCTGGTGGACCTGCAGGTGCTGGACATTTTGGATGGAACCAACAACGGCCTGAAGGTGGTCGTGCTGTTCCGCAACGGGCTGAACAAGCGTCTGGAATTTACGGAAGTGCCGATTATCGTGCACGACAAGGCTGGAGATGCAGTGGCCCGCGTCCACTACACGCTGGAAAACCTGAAGGTGGAAGCCAAGGGCAGCCGGATGTGGGCGTTTGAAATCCCGGCAACGTCGATCAAGAAAGAAGGCGTGAAAGCCGCTGATTGCACCGCTTTCATCCCCAAAGCCAAGCAGCAGAAAAAAGGACCGGCTGCGCCTAAAACTTCGCAGCCAAATGGCTTATTGCAATAACGAAACGTTTTAGAACCACCCCCTTTTGCCGCAGTGGCAGAAGGGGGTATTGCTGTTTGGGTGGATGACGTTCCAGGTATTGGATCAACAGGGTTGCGTTTCATCTGTTTGTTCCGCTATGCTAGATAGATAGAAATGGTAGAAAGTACAGAGAAGGGCATGTGACCCGCCACTACCTGATTCCCTGTGTTTCGCCGTCATGGGAAAAACAGGGGAGGAAGGACTGTCATTTTCATGAGGAGAGTTATCATTTTGGGGCTTGTGGTCGCCATCGGATTGGCGGCGGTGATCGCGAATGTCAGAACCGTGTCAGCGGCCGGAATCACGTCGGACCGGTACATCAACAACCAGACCCATCTCAAGCAGATCAAGGCAGACCAGGCGTGGAAAACGGTCAACAGCAACAATTCCATCATCATCGCCGTCCTGGATACAGGGGTGGATGCCAACCATCCCGATTTGAAAGGAAATGTACTGCCGGGGATCAATCTGGTGAATCCGGGAAAGTCTGCGCATGACGACAGCGCAAACGGACACGGCACGGCGGTGGCAGGGATTATCGCGGCCAAGGGGAACAACGGCATCGGGGTGTCCGGGGTGTTGTGGAACGCCCACATCCTGCCGATCAAGGTGCTGGACAAATACGGCCAGCAGGACAATATTGACGTCATCGCCAAGGGGATAAACATGGCGCTGGACCGGGGGGCCAAGGTGATCCTCATGTCGGTCAGCAGCATGTCGTACTCCAAAGCCTTGACGGAGGCGGTCCAGCGGGCGGAAGCGAGCGGAGCGGTGCTGGTGGCGGCCAGCGGCAACGAGAGCGACCGGGTCGCCTATCCGGCTGCGTATCCGACCGTGATCGCTGTCGGGGCGGTCAAAAGCAACAACCAACCGCTGAGCGAGTCCAATTCGGGGCCGGAGTTGAATCTGGTGGCTCCCGGCATGAACGTGTACACCACCAAGCCCGGAGGCAAATACGGCACGTTGAGCGGCACGTCGGCCGCTGCTCCCCAGGTAGCGGGGGCCGCAGCGCTGGTGCTGGCCCGCCGTCCCAACATGTCGCCGTTCGATGTGCGACAACTTCTGTACCAGACCGCCACGGATCTGGGCGAGCGCGGCTGGGACCGGCAGACGGGCTACGGCCTGCTCAATGTCGACCGGGCCGTCCGAAGCAACCCTTCGACGGATTTTCACGAGCCGAACAACAGCATGGGACAAGCCAGTCCGTTTCCCATCGAGTCGCAGATTCGCGGACGGCTCAACCAGTCCGACACGATTGACTGGTACAAGATGGATATTCCCTACGATGGCAAAGTGACGCTGAGGGGTTCTATATCCACTTCGATATCGTC
Organism: Brevibacillus sp. MCWH; assembly: GCF_013096935.1. Classification (NCBI taxonomy): domain Bacteria; kingdom Bacillati; phylum Bacillota; class Bacilli; order Caryophanales; family Paenibacillaceae; genus Brevibacillus; species Brevibacillus sp. MCWH. Next base: position 319,793 of record NZ_SDLF01000001.1, read on the forward strand.
CCCCATGGCCGCCACGTTCTATTCGGAAAATCGTACGCCTGTCACGTATTACATGGGCAACGGCGATACCCTGACGGTTCCGGCCAAGGCCGGACGCATGCTGATCAAACTGGAGCGAACCGGCGGGGTCAACGCGTTTACCTACGTGCTGACCAGCTCGTTTTCGATCAACCCGGACCGCTACGAGCGAAACAACAACATGGATACGGCGCGACCCCTGGTCGGGAATCAGATCAGCGTGACCGGCAATTTTCACGAGGAAGGCGATCAGGACTGGTTTTCCTACTACGTGCGTGAGTATGGCCGGCTGAACATTACGGTTACCCCTGACACCAAGCGAATGGATCTGAACATGCGCATCGGCAAACAGGGGCAGGGATGGGAAGAGTACGACACCTGGGACCGGGACAACCCGGTCGAGCGGGCACAAAAAGATGTGTCGCCGGGCAAGTATTACATACGCATCAGCGAATACTGGGGCAATCAGGTAAACGGGGAGTACCGGCTGGATTTGTCCTTCACGCCGGTTCGCAAGGACGTCAATGAACCAAACGATACGTATCGCCAGGCCTCTCAACTGGCCAACGGCACATTGATGACCGGCACCTTGCCGACCCATACCGATTCAGATTGGTTCCAATTTACCGTGGATTCGGAATCCTACGTCAGCGTTCGTGCGCCGTTTGTCCCCGTGTCCAAGGGGATGCGCATCGAGATCTACGGGTCCCATACCTTTAACTATGCGCTGGCTGCTACCGATCAGGTGGCCCAGTTGTCCGATCAAGGCAAGGAAGTCATCGGATTAAAGCTCAAGCCTGGGAAGTACTACATCCGATTGAGCAGTACGGTCCCGTTCAAATACGATGCCTACCGCCTCACACTGCACAAGGAGAAGCTGGTGGACGGCTATCGGGACATTGCCGGTCACTGGGCTCGCGCCGAAATCGCCCGGCTGACTCGAAAAGGGGTCGTCAAGGGTTTTGACAATGCCACGTTTCAGCCGAATCAGCAGGTGACGCGGGCACAATTTGCCACCATGCTGATCCAAGCCATGCGGGCCAAAGGGCTGCCGGTGGGGGCGTATACGGGCCGCAATCCGTTTGGCGACCTGTCCAGCTCCCATTGGGCCTACCAGCCGCTTCTAATGGCGTATAAACTGGGGATTATGCAGGGGTACCCCAACCGGACGATCAAGCCGAACCAGCCCATCTCCCGGGCGGAGATGGCCCAGATGACCGCCCGCGCCCAGAACTTGCTTTTGACCAAGCACTCAAGGTCGTCATACCGTGACGTACCGATCAGCCACTGGGCGTCTCCGGCGATCGAGGCGCTCACCTCCAGAGGTTGGCTGAAGGGCTACGGGAATCTCTTCAAGCCGCAGGGACGCGCGACCCGAGCCGAAGTAGTCGTTCTGTTGGCCAGAGTCTACAAATTGTGATCAACAATTAAAGGAGAGGACATCGAGATGAACAAAGCGACAAAAGGATTGATTGCAGCTGCAGTTGTCGGCACGGCCATTTTTACTTCCCAAGCGATGGCTGACGGCGGAAGCGCCGGCGTGCCGGGTTCTGCAGACGACCCGGTTGTGACGAAAAGCTACGTCGATCAGCAGATTCAGCGAGCGCTGGGCAGCGCAGGCGGCGGGAACAGCGGATTGACCGTGGTGGAGCTGAATCCGGGCCAGACGCTGTACGGCTTTGAAGGGACGGAATTCATCGTCCGCACCGGACAGGTGCAAGCTGTCGCCGGCAACAATGGAGACGGTCTGACCGACATTACGCAGGGGGCGGATCTCCGTGCCGGTGCACCGGTTTCCCACAACCACCTGCTCCTGATCGCCCGCTCCGACAACCGCGGATTGCGGCTGGACCCGAACTACAGCGGCGTGGCCTACATCATGGTGCGCGGCAAATACGAAATCCGCTAAGTGCATATTGACACCGAAGAGAAAAACCAGTATTCTATTATGCGAATGGATACTCTTATCCAGAGTAGGCGGAGGGACTGGCCCTATGAAGCCCGGCAACCGACTTGAGCGGTGCTAACCAGCAGAACGGAAATCTGTTCTGGCCGATAAGAGGTAAGGAACGCATCAAAACAAGCACCTTTTCCTCAAACGGAAAAGGTTTTTTTTTGCATGTGCCTTCGACTGATAAGAACCTGTTTCGGCCACCACACTATTTGTATGAGTCTAAAGGAGGTCGTACACATGGCATTGCAAAAAGGTCGTCGCCTGTTCACTTCTGAATCTGTCACCGAAGGTCATCCGGATAAGATTTGTGACCAAATTTCCGACGCCATTCTGGATGCGATCCTGGCAAAGGATCCGAACGCTCGCGTTGCTTGCGAAACGTCCGTAACCACCGGTCTCGTGCTCGTGGCGGGTGAAATTACCACCAACACCTATGTGGACATTCAAAAGCTGGTGCGCGACACGATCCGCGAAATCGGTTATGATCGCGCCAAATTTGGCTTTGACGCGGACACCTGCGGCGTCATCACCGCAATCGGCGAGCAGTCTGCCGACATCGCCCTGGGTGTGGACCAGGCTCTGGAAGCGCGCGAAGGCAAAATGACCGACGAGGAAATCGAAGCGATTGGCGCTGGCGACCAAGGGTTGATGTTTGGGTTTGCCTGCAACGAAACGCCTGAACTGATGCCGCTGCCGATCAGCATGGCGCACAAGCTGGCCCGTCGTCTGACCGAGGTGCGCAAAAACGGCACGCTCAGCTATCTGCGTCCGGACGGCAAAACCCAGGTGACTGTGGAATACGACGGCGACAAGCCGGTTCGCATCGACACCATTGTCATTTCCACCCAACACGCTCCGGAAGTGACGTTGGAACAAATCAAAAAAGACCTGATGGAACACGTCATTAAGCCAATCGTTCCTGCAGAACTGCTGGATGACGAGACCAAGTATTTCATCAACCCGACCGGCCGTTTCGTGATCGGCGGTCCGCAGGGCGACGCCGGCTTGACCGGACGCAAAATCATCGTGGATACTTACGGCGGCTACGCTCGTCACGGCGGCGGCGCGTTTTCCGGCAAAGACCCGACCAAGGTGGACCGTTCCGGTGCATACGCTGCTCGTTACGTAGCGAAGAACATCGTCGCAGCAGGCCTGGCGGACAAGTGCGAAGTGCAGGTAGCGTACGCCATTGGTGTGGCACAGCCTGTGTCCATCAGCGTGGATACGTTTGGCACCGGCAAGATCGCCGAGGAGGAGCTGGTGAAGCTCATCCGCAAGCACTTTGACCTGCGCCCGGCAGGTATCATCAAACAGCTTGACCTGCGTCGTCCGATCTACAAACAGACTGCGGCATACGGTCACTTTGGGCGTAATGACCTGAATGTGCCGTGGGAGAAGACAGACAAGGCAGAAGCGCTGAAACAGGACGCTGCCGGTCTGTTGAAATAACAACCGAGTAGGGAGAGCCTAGTGCACGCACTAGGCTTTTTTTCTTGGATAGGAATGGTAATCTGGTCATAAAGGAATCCGTTCTCTGGTGTCGAATCACTATGTAGGCTTAAGGAGGGATTTTGTTGCCGAAAAGGTGGCCCTTCTTCCTTTTCATTCTGGTGTCGTTCGGTCTGGTCGTGACTGCCGGACTGCTCGGGGGTGTGCATCTTCCAAATACCTACATGCCGAAAGTGCAACATTTTCCCCCGGTTCCTACGTCTATAAGCACAAGCGGGGATGATACTGCTGCAGCGCGGGAACGAACGGTAGAAAAAGAGGATGCCGTCGTACCCAGGCAGTGGTATCGAAATCGGGTGGTGGTGCTGACTTACCACCATGTGTCGAATCAATCGAACCAACGCTATGTGATTGACCCGGACCAATTTGCCCGGCATATGGCGTTTTTGCGCGAGAATGACCTGCATCCGATTTCGTTGTCGGAGTTTTTGCGTTTTGTCGACACTGGCGTGCTGTCTACCGACAACGCCGTGCTGATTACGTTTGACGATGGATACGAGAGTTACTACACGCATGCGTTTCCCGTGCTGCGGCAGTACCAGTTTCCATCCGTCAATTTTGCTATTGCAGGTCGGCTGCGGGACACCGCGGAGCGCAAGCGAGAAAATATGACGACACCGTTGACTCGCCAACAGATAAACGAAATGCTCGTTTCCGGGCTGGTGGATATCGGCTCACACACATACAGTCTGCATGAACAAGCCGCCAGCAACGAATGGGGAGAATGGGGGCCCGAGACTGCTCCCGTTTACATGGAGGATCTGCAGCGCTTGGAAAACGAGCAGGAATACCGGAACCGATTGTACGTTGACTTTACCATGTCCCGTGTCGGCCTGAGCGATCTGGTGGGCCGACCGGTGGAAACCATATCCTTGCCGTTCGGCTTTTTTAATGACATCGTTCTGCAGACCGCCCAACAAGCAGGCTACCGTTACGTGTTCAACTCCAATCCGGGAGTGGTGACACCCGGCGTCAATCCGCTTAAGATCCCGCGTTTTGACGTCGGCTCGCGCGAGATGGATACTGCCCAACTCCACCAGCTGTTTACGAAAGCGAAAAACGGATTTGAAGGAGAGCAGGAATGAACCAGGCAATCAGCATCAGCATGTTGGATGGAGTAATTAAACGAACGATTGAGACGGTGGAGGCAAGCAAGGCGCAAATCTTTGAGATTTCCGAACATGCACGCCAGCAGGGTAACACGTTAAAGCTGGAATTGCATGAATTGCGACAAGAAATTTCCAAAGTGATTCAGAAGGTGGATGCGCTGGAGCTCGCCTACCGCAAGTCGCGCAACCGGCTGGTGCTGGTGAGCCGCAACTTCCACACCTATACGGAAGAAGACATCCGCATCGCGTACGAGGAAGCGAGCCGGATCCAGGTAGAGTTGTCCATATTTCGGGAACGGGAAAACAACCTGAAGCGCAGGCGCAATGATCTGGAGCGGCAGCTTCGCAACCTGGAGGAGACGATCGAGCGGGCAGAAAAGCTTGTCACGCAGATGGGCGTTGTGCTTGGATATCTGACTGGCGACTTGAGCAAGGTCGACGAAGCACTGGAGACGGCCAAACAGCATCAGATGATGGGATTGAAAATTATTCAGGCCCAAGAGGAAGAACGGAAGCGCGTCGCGCGTGAAATTCACGACGGTCCAGCCCAATCGATGGCAAACGTGGTGCTGCGCTCGGAAATTGTAGAGAAGATGCTGAAAAATGACCGCATTCTGGAAGCGCAGATGGAACTGCACGAACTGAAAGAAATGGTCCGCATGAGTTTGGCCGATGTGAGGCGGATCATTTTTGACTTGCGGCCAATGGCGCTGGACGATTTGGGGCTGGTGCCCACGCTGCAGAAATACATTCAAACTTACGAGGAGCGAACGCAGGTTACCGTCGACTTGGTTGTGTTTGGAGTAGAGCAGCCGCTCAAAAGCTCCGTCAAAGCCGCCATCTTCCGTCTGGTACAGGAATGCCTGAACAACGTGGAAAAGCATGCGGGGGCCAACAAGGTCCAGGTGAAACTGGAGTTTTTGGAGGATGCACTGGTTCTCGTTGTCAAAGATGACGGGATCGGCTTTGATGTAGACCAGCTCACAGCCAAAGGAGGGTCTTTTGGGCTGTTGGGCATGAAGGAGCGGGCGCAACTGCTCGAAGGTACGATGGAGCTGCAGTCGTCGCCTGGAGAAGGAACGAAAGTGATGTTTCAAATACCGGTTAAATATTGAGTGCGAAATCGTACATAGGGAGGATGAACATGGAGAAAAGGCAGCAAGAAATCCGGATTGTAATTGTGGACGATCACCAATTGTTCCGTGAAGGCGTCAAACGAATTTTGGAAATGGAGAGCGACTTTCGGGTAATCGGCGAAGGCTCCGACGGGGAAGAGGCGTATCGCCTCGCTGAGGAGCACAAGCCGGATGTGATCCTGATGGACATCAACATGCCCAATGTCAACGGTGTCTCCGCCGCGGAACACGTCATTTCCGTAAGCCCGGATACCCGTGTGATCATCCTGTCCATTCATGACGACGAAGGTTACGTGTACCGTACGCTGCGTTCCGGCGCGTCCGGCTATCTGTTGAAAGAGATGGGGACGAACGATCTGGTGGAAGCCGTTCGCGTGGTGGCCGGAGGCGGCGCATATATCCATCCGAAAGTAACAGGCAAGCTGATTGAAGAATTTCGCCGCTTAAGCGAACAGGAAGGAGTGGCGGAACGGACGTTTGCGGCAGAGGATTCGGAGCCGGTCGATCCGAAGGTGATCGAGTCGCTGACCCGCCGCGAGCGCGAGGTGCTGCAGCTGATGGCAGAAGGGAAAAGCAACCGGGCCATCGGGGAGTTTTTGTTTATCAGTGAGAAGACGGTGAAAAACCACGTCAGCAGCATTTTGCAAAAGCTGAGCGTGCAAGACAGGACACAGGCTGTAGTCATTTCCATTAAAAACGGCTGGGTGAAACTGTAAAGAGGGAAGGCGGCTGCACCATATACAAGCCATCTGGCATACCTTGATTGCAAGAGGAGGTATGACCGTGATGGAAGAGTTGGTGGTGTGGCTGTTGGCGGCATATGGCTGCTCCTCTCTGCTGGTGACACTTGCAAACCGCTGGATCAGCCGCATGGCAGTGCGAGCGGACCAATCATGCGTGCATTACCGGCTGCTGCTCGGCAACTCTGAGCAGGTGCTGGAATACGCAGTCCGGCGGCTGCATGCCCGTTCGTATTGGAGCGGTACACCGATTCGCATCTCGTATGTCGATTACGGATCGACTGATGATACATGTGGGATCACGGCTGTGTTGAAACGGGCCGGCTGCCTCTGCGCCGACGAGGAGGAAGAGGTGGCCGACGCCCCGGCCGTGATCGTAGACCTTCGCCATACAGACGAGTGGGAGCGCGTGATATAACGCGCTTTTTTCTTTTGTCGTGCTGCTTCACGGTCCCGAAATATTTGCAGACAGCTGCTGTCTTTTTGCACACTGGTCTTGCAGAGACAAGGGGGACGGAGGCGGTAGTGTGCGAGAGTACCTGCTCTATGTAAAAGTGGGCGACGAGGCGGCGCACGTGTATGTGACGCCGTGTTTTACGGTGGATCAGATGTATTGGCGGGAGCGGGACGGCTGCAGGCTCCACGTCATTGGCAAAAGCCCATCGCTGGCGCTGGCCTTTTACCTGAGAGGGATGCTGAACGCGCGACTGCAGGGTCGGGATGTCGGGGAAGAGGAGATTGCCGCCATGCGGGAATGGGCGCTGGCACACGTCAGGGAAACCAACGCCTTGTACGGCCGGGAAGCCGGGGACATGCAGCCGCTCAGGGGAGAGTGGTTTTCGATTGAGGTGACCGGGGAAGACACGGAGGATTCCGATGGCCGGCAAACTGATGAGCGAGCAGATGCCGAAGGAAAGGCTCCGCCAAGTCCTGGAGCATCTCTGTCCGCCGGTGCCCTTCCCGATCTGCGCGCAGACAGTGAGCGGCTGCATCTGCTCTTGCAGGGGCGCGCTTTGCTGTTGGAAGAGCTGGACGGCTTTCTGCATCGGCGCGGCTGGACGGGAAGTCTGCGCACGGAATGCTTGCAGTGGCTGGTACTCGACGGGAAAGCGGAGTGGCGGCCGGGCATTGAGCTGTTCGTGAGACGCGACATATGGCGCCGGCGTTTGGCGATGCGGTGCGGACGCTGCGGCAGCGAGCGGGGGATCGCGCTCACGCTCTGCCACTCCTGCGGGCAGGGCTGCGCATACTGCACGACATGTTTGGACATGGGCAAAAGCAAATGCTGCACGCCGTATCTCTGCGTTCCCGGCAGACGCACCCGCTTTCGCCAGGACGGCGCAGCGGCTGCTCTCCAGTGGGAGGGGCGGTATTCGCAGATGCAGGCGGCTGCGGCGGAACGGGCCAGACGCTTCGTAGCGGCCAGCAGACCGGGGCCCGCGGCGTTTTTGATGTGGGCGGTCTGCGGAGCGGGGAAAACCGAGCTGTTGTTTCCTGCCATCCGGGAGACGCTGGCGGATGGCGGACAGGTATTGATCGCCACGCCGCGCAAGGATGTGGTGCTGGAGTTGGCCCCCCGCCTGCAGCGCGTTTTCCCGGCAGCGCGCGTGATCGCCGTTCACGGGTCCAGCCGGGAAAAATGGGAGGACGCTGACATTACTGTTGCCACCACCCACCAGGTGATGCGCTACTATCAGCGCTTTCCCCTGGTCGTTTTGGATGAGGCAGACGCGTTTCCGTACCACAACAACCCTGTCTTGTACCGGGCAGTTTCCCGCGCCGTTCAGCCCGGCGGGAAAACTCTGTATTTGAGCGCCACGCCGCCCCGCTATCTGCGAAAGCGGCTGGTCCCATCCGCCTTTCGGTTCCCGACCCACTCCGCTACTCACGTGCTGCTGCCGGGGCGGTATCACGGATATCCCCTGCCGGTGCCCAGGGTGTGCACGGTAGCTGCCCTGGACAAGCGGATGCGGCTGGGGCGTGCTGTACCGCCGCTGCTCGATGGCGTCAAGGCTTCCCTCGCGGCCGGCCGTCAGGTGTTCGTCTTTGTCCCGCGGGTGGAGGACGTTCCCCGGGTCCTGCAGTATTTGCAGGCCCGGCTGCCGGATCACGCAAACGCGCTGGCGGGCGTCCATGCCGCCGATCCGGAGCGGGAGCAGAAGGTACGCCTCTTTCGGGACAGGCGTTTTGCGGTGATGGTGACCACTACCATTCTGGAACGGGGAGTCACCATTCCGCGCAGTGACGTGATTGTCGTCGGGGCGGATGCCCCCGTTTTTGACGAGGCTTCCCTCGTCCAGATTGCCGGACGCGTGGGCCGTTCCGCTGACGCGCCGGAGGGAACCATACTGTTTATCCAGTCTCATCGTTCCACCGCCCCCTATGCTGCCATCAGGCAGATTTGCAGGATGAACCGTTTGGCGGAGCGGCTGCGGGAAAAGGAGGCGCGTTCATGCTGCGAGAGCCGTGTGTAAGCTGCGGCGGCCGGGTGACCTCGCGGGAGGAGACAGTCCGGCGCTTGTCTCTGGCCATAGCGCGCAGCGGCCGCTACCCGGCGGTCTACCGGCTGCTGGACGGACTGGGTCTGTGTGCCGATTGTCTTCGGCTCCTGCCGATCGTGGGCGAGCAGATTTGCGTCCAGTGCGGACGGGACATGGGCGGCCCAACGCTTCCCCTGCTGTCAAATCAGCAGAAGTGCGGGGACTGCGCATCTGTCGAGGAAGAACCGTTGTCCGGCAACCGTGGGCTGCTGGTCTACAACGAGTGGGGAAAAGAGATGCTCAGCCGGTTCAAATACAGAGGAGACGAACGCATGGCCGGCTTGTTTGCCGCTTTGCTGGCGCTGGCCTTTTACCGCTACTACGGATCAATTCGATTCCGGTGTGCAGCCGCTGTTCCCCTCCATGACAACCGTTTGCGGGAGCGCGGCTTCAACCAGGTGGAGCTGATGGTGCGGGGGCTGAGCAACCACATTGGCGTAGATGCTGTCCCCCTGCTGGCGCGGACGAGGCATACCCCGAAACTGAGCAGGCAGGGCGGGCGTACCGCGCGGCAGGAGAGCATGCGGGGAGCGTTTGAGTGGGTGGGTCCTGTGTCCTGTCGCAGCCGCGAGATGGAGATCACTGCGGATGGCGGCGGATCAGGTGTCCGTGTACGCGGGGATGTGTCGTACTGGCGGCAAAGAGTTGGCCCGGCATTACTTGGGCGTCTGTTCAAGGCTTCCGACGCCATTCTGCTCGTGGACGATATTTACACCACCGGCACCACGCTGCGTGCCTGCGCAAAGACAATCAGGGATCAGGTGGGGCATGGCTGCCGCGTCTATTCACTGACGGTCTTTCGGTAGCATCGAGCCTGCCTGTTTGCGACTGCCATCAAGGGCGTAGACTTTAAAGGAGAAGATTTTCGTTACGGTTTTTCATATGGTTTTTCCATGCACCGCGCAGCCGGCAGCTCCGTTTTATTAATTTAAGAGACAGCCAACCCTCTCCATGTTTTTATTCTCTTCATAGCCATCTTGGAAAAAATGCGCTATGATGGAAGTACAACGGGTTGAACATCAAGAGCAAGTACGGGGAGATCAAAGGAGTTGTGCTTATGTCACTGGGCAAACTGTCTAACTGCTCACGCTGCGGTACCCTGTTTGTGCAGGTCGTTCGCGATATTTGCCCTTCATGTCATCAGGTGATAGAAAAAGAATATGAACGGTGCGCCTCTTTTCTGCGCAAGCGGGAGAACCGGGGGGCGACGATCTATCAGCTCAGTGAAGCAACCGGAGTTTCCATTAAACAGATTACCCGATTCATCAAAGAGAGACGAATTTCGATTGCCAACAACCCCAACATGGGCTATCCCTGCGATCGATGCGGGTTTTTGATTCGCAGCGGACAGTATTGTGCCGACTGCACCAAGCATCTGCAGCGGGACATCGTGCTGGATCTCGACGTCGAGCGGCGTCTGGAAGAAGAAAAGCGGGCTCGCTTGATAGAAGCTACATATCGAAGAAAGCAGAATCGTGACGAATAGTTTTCGCGGAAAAAACTAATCGTTTGCCGGTATTTTGCCGATGATACTACTAAAGAAGTATCATCGGTTTTCTTGTTATGATGAGGATGTGGAGCGATCCTGCTCCCCAGTCTTTTATGTCTGTTTGGATTGAGAGGATGGTTTTTCAGATGCGTATTCAGGAACCGAACCGCACGGGAATGATAAATGCCTACAATAAAACGGGGCAGACGCCGGTTGGCAAAGGGCGCAAGCTGTCCATGGGCAAGGATGAAGTGAACATTTCAGCGGAAGCCCTGGAGATGCTGAAGCAGGTGGAGGACCCCGACTCTCCCGCGCGACGGGAAAAGATACAGCGCTTGAAAAAACAGGTGGAGGAAGGGACGTATCGCGTTCCCAGCGACAAGCTCGCCGACAAAATCCTGTCCTTCTGGCGCAAGCTGTAAGGGACGCGTATGACGACCTCGAGGGGAAAGCTGAGGTGTCCTCATGACGAAGTGGCATGAACTCTACGAACTGCTCGACAACTTGATTCAACTGCACAAGGCGCTGTATACGCTTGCCGTACAAAAAAAGGACGTGCTGATCAAGGGTGACGTCGACGAACTGGTGGCCATCACCAAGCAGGAACAGAAACTGATCCAGGCTGTCGGCAGCGCCGAGGAAGCCCGCCAGGCTGTGGCGGCTCACTTGTTCGCTTCTCTGGGTTTCACCCGGGACAACGGCACGCTTTCTGACCTGATCAAGCTGACGACCAGCGCGGAAGAGAAGATGCGTCTGACCACGTACCGCGACGAACTGATGCGGATTGTCTCTGAACTGCGGGATGCCAACGAGCTCAATCAGCAGTTGTTGGAACAGTCCCTTTCTTTTGTCAACATGACGCTCAACCTGATCACAGATGCGCCGGAGGATGACTTTATCTACGGAAATCCGACGGCGGAGGCGTTCCGCGGAAGCCATCGCAGTTTTTTCAATACCAAAGCGTAAAAGAGGTGCAATCATGCGTTCAACATTTCATGGGTTGGAAGTGAGCAAGCGCGGGCTTATTGCCCAGCAAGCGGCATTGAATACCACCGGCCACAACATCGCCAACGCCAATACGGAAGGCTACACCCGGCAGCGCGTCAATATGGTTGCGACTACTGGCATTCCGTATGTCGGCCTGAACATGAGCAGAGAGGCCGGCTTGTTGGGTACTGGTGTGATGGTGTCAGATATCCAGCGTCTGCGTGAGGATTTTCTCGATCTCCAGTTTCGAAACGAAAACAAAATCCTTGGCTATTGGGACGAAAGGGTTGATGCCCTAGCCAAAATAGAGGCGATTTTGCAGGAGCCTTCCGAGACAGGGTTGCAAAAGGTCATGGACCAGATGTGGCAGGCGTGGCAAGATCTGTCCAAAGACCCGATCAACCCGTCTACCCGTGCTGTTGTGCGGGAGCGTTCCATTGCGGTAGCTGAAACTTTTGCCAATCTGTACAAGCAGCTTCAGCAAATTCAGCAGGACATGGATCATGTCATCGGCGTCAAAGCGCTTGAGGTCAATTCGCTGGCCCAGCAAATCGCCGCTGTTAACAAGATGATCAACGACGTCGTGCCGCACGGGTATGTGCCAAACGACCTGTATGACCAACGGGACGTGTTGATCGACAAGCTGTCCAAGCTGGTGCCGGTGAAAGTTAACTATGTGGAAAACGGTATGGTGGACATTGAGGTAGACGGCCGGGATTTGGTAAACGGGTATACCTCGGTTCCGGTGGCAGCGGTGAGAAATCCGCAGACCGGTCTCAATGAATTTACCATTGGCGGGGTCAGCTTCAAACCGACATCTGGCGCAATCACTGCCATATTGGAATCGCGGGACGTGCTGATTCCCGGCACGATGGAGCGTCTCGATCTCCTCGCCATCAATTTGACCAGGGAAATCAACAATGTGCACAAGTTGGGATACAGCATCAGCGACATTAACGCCGGAGGCGGTTCGTCCCAAATCCCGTTCTTTGTTGACAGGATAAGTGGCGGCACTGCGGATCCGACCGGAGCTGCCAACATCGCGATCAACCCGGCCATTTTGGCCAGTCTGGATGCCATCGCCGCAGCCAGACCGGAGCCGGACGGCAGCGTAGTGGCAGGCAATAACGAAAACGCCTTGGCCATCGCTCAGATCAAATTCAAGATCATCCCTGCAGGAGCAGGTCCCACTGACTTCAAAGAAGCGACAACACTGGACGATTATTACCGGTACACCATTGGCGAACTGGGCGTAAAAGGACAGGAAGCCATCCGCAATCAGAAAAACTCGGAAACCATTGTCAACATGGTGGCGGCACAACGCGAATCGGTGTCAGGCGTCTCCATCGACGAAGAGATGTCCAATCTGGTCAAGTACCAACACGCCTACAACGCCGCAGCGCGTTCCATCACAGCTGTTGACGAAATTTTGGACAGGATCATTAACGGCATGGGCCGAGTCGGTCTGTAACGTCGTTAGGGAGGGTAACACATGGCTGTTCGCGTAACGCAAAACATGCTTAACCGCAACATGCTGCGCAATCTGTACAATTCGATGGGCAACATGGATAAACTGCAGGAACAGTTGTCGTCGGGGAAAAAGGTCTCCAAACCTTCTGATGACCCGGTGATTGTGACGAGGGGAATGTTTTACCGCTCCTCGCTGATTGAAAACGACCAGTTCGCCAAAAATACGACGGAAGCGCTCAACTGGCTGGACGCCACAGACCAGGCACTGGATGAGGTGGGGAACGTGTACAAGCGCGTTCAGGAATTGGTGGTAGCCTCCGGCAACGGCACCTTGTCCAATGACGACTTGAAAATGATCGCCATGGAAATCACTGAACTGAAAAACCACCTGGGCAATATAGCCAACCAGACGGTGAACGGGCGGTATATTTTTGCCGGGACCGATTCCACCAGACCGCCTTACGATACCGCGTCAGGCCAGTTTACCAACACGAACAGCTCTCTGATTAGACTGGAAATCAGCGAGAATACGTATGTGCCGATCAACATCAACGCGCAGAATGTGTTTAACAATCCGGCCGGGAACAATATTTTTACCCTGCTGGACAACATCGTCACGGAGTTGAACAATGGCAACGCTGCGACGGCATACAGTGACCAATTGAAACAGCAGGCCGATTTTGTCTTGACCGAGCGGGCTGCGCTGGGGGCACGAGTCAACCGGCTGGAACTGGTGGAAGACAGGCTGTCCAAAAGCGAGGTCTCCATTACCGGGTTGATGTCCAAAAACGAGGATGCGGACATCGCCGAAGTAATCACCCAACTGAAGGCACAGGAGAATGTTCACCGGGCCGCGCTGTCTGCCGGGGCGAGGATCATCCAGCCGTCTTTGGTTGATTTTCTGCGATAATACCAAGGGGTAGACGCACATGCCCATTGCTTCCTTGCGAATGGAGAGCACGATGGCGCGGATCGGAATCTCCGTTCAAAAACCCGTGCAGGAAATTCAGCAGCCGCATGCTGACCTCCAGCTTCGACAAAGGCCGGCCATCCTGCAGATCAGACAGGACCCCGGCGAGATCACGATCGACTCCAGCCGCGCCCGATACAGTCTCGGGCTGCGAACACCGCTGCAGTTCAGCGACGACAACGCCGCTTTCGGCAAACAGCAGTGGCTGGAGGCGATCGCCCGCATCAGTCAGGAGGGGGACCAACTGCGGGCGATCGAAAACCCGCAGGACCCCATCCCTGAACAGGCGGCTGACAGGTTCGGCATTACCCCCACACCCTTGTCGACCCCGCTCTATCCCGACGAAGGGGTGGACATTGGGTTTCGTCATGGCATTACGTTGATCAATATCCAAAAACAAGGATTTGAGAACCATACCCAAATCCGACCACCCGTGTTAAAATACACGCCGGGAAAAGCGCAGATATACATGCAGCAGTACAATCGGCTGAAGATAGAAGTCGTCGGTCTGCAGGTTGATCGGTTGATGTGAAAAGGAGAAGGTTCCATGATGACTGGCGGTAAGTTTGAGATTGGAAAGGTATTTTTTGAAGAAGGACTCCCTGGTTTTTTGCAACTGCAGTTTTTTAAACTGGTTCAGGAAGAAGAGGGGACGCCCTTTTATTTACTTCAGTCAACAGAGGATGAAAAGGTTGGGTTTTGGCTTATCAATCCGTTTGTATTCTTTGCCGATTATCAGTTCAGACTTCCTGAGCAGAGCAGGGAACTTCTCCGCCTTTCGGATGAGGGTCAGGTCATGGTTTTCAATATCATAACCCCTAGTGAAAAAGGCATTACCGTAAACCTCAAGGCTCCCATCGTCATTAACAAAGAAAATCGAATGGCAAAACAGGTGATTTTGGAAGAAGATTACGATATACGCCATCCGCTGGTACTCAAACATACAGCGCCGGGAGGTGTGTGAAACGCATGCTGGTGCTCTCCCGGAAAAAAAACGAATCGATCATGATTGGTGAGGAAATAGAAGTCAAGGTAGTCAGTATTGAAGGCGATATCGTACGGATTGGGATTGAAGCCCCTCGTGAAGTGGGAGTATACCGCAAGGAGATTTACATCACGATTAAAGAGGAAAACGAACAGGCCTCTCAACATAAAGTTGATTGGGATGTGCTGAAACGCTTAGTTCATATGGATAAAACGGACGGTGTCTGATCGTCCGTTTTTTTCGAAAAAAAGATCGAAAAAGGTATAAAGTACGTGAGATTCTCTACCGATATTACTAGTGTAAGGGTTTCGACGCAAGCGCGCGATTGTGTCGGAACCTGAATGATTCAACCAAACGGTCACAAGGACGTGGCCGTCAAAATCAAGGAGGAATCACAGATGATTATCAACCACAACCTGTCTGCAATGAACACCCATCGCCAACTGGGTATCAACACCGGCAACCTGGCGAAAAACGTAGAAAAGCTGTCTTCCGGTTACCGCATCAACCGCGCTGCTGACGACGCTGCTGGTCTCTCCATCTCCGAGCGTATGCGCGCACAAATCCGCGGTATGGAGCAAGCGGCTCGCAACGCACAAGACGGTATCTCTCTGGTGCAAACTGCTGAAGGCGCTCTGCAAACGGTAAACAACATGCTGGTGCGCATCCAAGAGCTGACGACTCAAGCAGCAAACGGTACGTACGATCCAGGCGCTGACTTGGCTCGCATCAACGAAGAAATTCAAGAACTGGCAAACGAAATTACCAACATTGCTACAAACACCAAATTTAACGGAATTACCTTGCTGGATGGCAGCGGTACAGTAACCCTCCAAATCGGTATTGACAGCACTCAAACACTGGTGCTTGATGGTACGAAATTCGATATCGGCACGCTTGGTAATACAATCGGTAGCGATTTCCAATTTACTACTCAAGCAGATGCTAACGGCCAACTTGATAACATTAAGGACTATATCAACCTGGTAAGTGCTGCGCGTTCTTACCTCGGTGCTAACCAAAACCGTCTGGAAAACACCATTAACAACCTGAACATCACGGCAGAAAACCTGCAGGCTGCTGAATCCCGTATCCGTGACCTGGATATGGCGAAAGAACAAATGGCATTCACGAAAAACAGCATTCTTACGCAAGCTTCTCAAGCAATGCTGGCACAAGCCAACCAACTGCCGCAAGGTGTTCTGCAACTTCTGCGATAATCAAAGTCATGAAAAAGAGAGCAAGATCTTCTTGCTCTCTTTTTTCAGAGTAAAGGGGATTCGATACCATGAAGATTTCAGCGTGCGTGATCACCAAAAACGAAGAGAACAATCTCCCCCAATGCTTGAACAGCGTAATATCACTCGCCTCTGAAATTGTTGTGGTTGATACTGGTTCTACGGATCGAACAGTTGAAATTGCCAAAGAATATGGAGCGAAAGTGTTCCATTTTACCTGGATAGATGATTTTGCTGCAGCCAAAAATTATGCCATCTCCCAAGCTGCAGGCGATTGGATTGTATTTTTAGATGCAGATGAATATTTTTCGGAAGAATCGATTACGCGGCTTCCACACGTGATAGAAAAAGCCAATAAAGAAAACGCAGATCTGATTATTGGACTAATTTCTCATTATGACAAAGAGTCCAAAAAAATGTTTTTAACTTCCCCCCAAGCCAGGATTTTTCGTAATGACCCAAATATCCAATATGTCGGGGCCATCCATGAAAGACTTGTAGGTAAGGAAAAAAAGGTAATCTCGTACGATGCATCGACGGAGATAACCATTATTCATACAGGATATTCGCCAGACGTACTTCGGGATAAAAGGAAGAGCGAGCGAAATCTGGAATTGTTGTTTAAGGAATGGGAAAAGAGTCCAAATCGCAGCGATTTGGCATTTTATATATCAGAGGCTTATCTGGTGGGAGACAAACTCGAGGAAGGTCTTACATATGCCAAGAAGGTTTTGCAATTTAAAAATGCAACACTTCAAGGCCTTTACGAAAAGAACTATCTGAATATCATACGCTGCATGATTAAACTGGAATATAGCCCCAGTGATATTTTGAAAACCATTGATGAAGCGATCCTTGCTTGCCCTACTGTACCCGACTACCATTTCTTTCAAGGGGATATATTTCGCCAGCAGCATCGGTTCCATGATGCCATTTACGCTTTCCAGAAAGGGTTAGGCAAGGTATCGCAAAATCTTTCTTCGCCCACAATTGCCTTTTTTAGCATTGGAACGGTATATGTCTTGCTGGGCCAATTGTACTATTACCTGCTGGAAGTCCCCACAAGTGTTGAATGTTTTGTGAATGCATTACGAATAAATAAATACGACTATGCTGCTTTGAAAAACTTGATAGATCTATTCACCAGATATGAAACAACGGAACATACAATCCAATTTTTAACCAAATTATATGATGAAGAAAATTGGAAAGACGTATTGATGTTGGTCAGTGTTTCAGCAGATGCCAGAAATACAGAGCTCATGGAGTATTACATGAAAAAACTGCCTGACAGTGTTGAATTACAGGACAAACATGCACATTTATCTTACCTAAAGGGAGACTACCAGGCCGCGGCCAACTCCTATTTGCAACTCTACAAACAAACAGGGGATGAAGACTGTGCGATAAAGGCACTTGCGGCAGCGCAGTATAGTGACAGTCCTGAACTTCAGGAGTGTATTTATTCCCAATTACCCCAAACATATAGGCAAATGGTTAGCACTGCTGCTGAAGACGAAATTAATACCCCGGTATTTTTACAAGTAATCTACGAGCATATCAAGATGAAGCAATGGGAGAAATTATTGGATTGCGCAGACGTCATTGAGAAAAACGGGTTATTGGGGGAAGTGGCTGAGCTGCTGTATCAGAATGAAGAGTACCGTTTCGCATTGGATTTTTATGATATATACCTGCAGAACGCCACAGAACTCCAAAATGAACAATTGGCGAAAATACTCGTAAAAGTTGCGAAATGTCTCTATATGAATAATGAAACAAACACTGCTTTGAAGGTACTCGAAGACGCGCAGGAACTTAACCCGTATAACTATGCTGTTTACGAACATCAACTCGTGATCCAACGAAAACTGCAAGACAGTATCGGAGCCCAGCAAACAGCCAGATCTGCTCTCGCCATATTTCCCGACTCGGAATTCTTAAAGATGACGTGCAGAATGGTTTATCACTAAGAATCAAAATTCTATCAATTCTTTTTGGAAATTAGCCGATATTTACAGTAAAGATAGCGTTGGGAAGGAGTAAGGGAATGGATATTAACGCTATATCGGCTAGGAAAATTCCAGAAACAGCAAAGTTTGATTTTTCTGTTGGACAAGGAAGCGCTGAAAGCAAACATATCGGCCAGCATCATGACGTGAAACTGTCGAAAGAACAACTCCAAAAAGAGCTTGATAACTTGAACAAGTTCGTGCAATCGGGAAACACGCACCTTAAGTTTACATTTCATGAGAAGCTAAACGAGTATTACGTCCAAATTATTGATGACCAAACAAATGAAGTTATTCGTGAAGTACCGTCCAAAAAGATCTTGGACATGGTAGCAAAGATTCATGAGATGATCGGTCTGTTGGTGGATGAAAAGCGGTAAGGAGGGATTACATTGGTGAATACGATACGATTTGGAGGAATAGCCTCCGGCATTGATACGGAAAAACTGGTTAGAGATTTAATGAAAGTGGAGCGAGAACCTGTTAACAATTTGAAGCGAAAAAAACAGTTGGAAGAGTGGAGACGAGACAGCTATCGGGAAATCAATGCACTTTTGTATGAATTCCAAAAGTCTTTAGACGCGTTGCGCTTTGCGTCTAGTCTTAACAAGAAGAAGGTTGTTTCGGATAACGATGGGATTGTTTCCGTAGTCGCCAAGGGTACACCATCGCTGTCCAATTACTCAATCAAAGTAAATCAATTGGCACAACCGGCCGTTCCTGCTTCAGCAAAATTTGCAGTGAGCTCTTCCATCCCAGATGCTAATACGGAAATTGGAAGTTCGTTCACTTTTGAAATCATTACCGACTCGGGAACGAAACAGATCGAAGTGGAAGCGACCGATACCATAAGCAAGGTAATCGAAAAAGTAAATAAATCGGCATCTGGTGTGAAGGCCACTTATTTTAACAACCAGCTTGTCTTCACATCAGAAACAGAGGGAGTATTTAAGGTAAAAGTCGTCGATGGCGACGGCAGCAGTTTGGATATGGGGCCAGTGGGAACTGAAAGAAATTCGAGCAGTGGCGAACCAGGCATTCCCGCTATTGTAGAAATTAACGGTGTAACGCACACTCTTTCCAGCAATACGTTTACGTATGACGGGATTGAGTTTAATTTAAAGCAAATTTCCACGACTCCGCTCAATGTCGCTGTCAAAGCAGATGAGGACGCGATATTTGAGACCATTAAAAATTTTGTCGACAAGTACAACGAACTCATTAAAACAATCGACGCAAAAATATCGGAGCCAAAGTACAAGGGATACGAACCGCTGCTGGATGAAGAGAAAGAGCAGCTCCCCGAAAAAACAGCTGAAAAACTTGAGAAAATGGCGAAGAGCGGAATCCTCTCAAGAGACCCGATCCTTTATAACGCTCTGAATTCACTTCGTACCGCTTTGGCGACAAAATTGGATGGTGCCGATCCTGCCTTTGATACCTTAAGTGAGATTGGCATCACGGGTGCACCCTTTGGGAAGAATGCATATATGGAAAAAGGGAAGTTATATATAGACGAAGCCAAACTTCGCCGGGCGATCAGTGAAAACGCAGACAAGGTGATTCAACTGTTTTCACAATATAGCCCATCAAAAAATTATGGCGAAACTGGCTTGGCCCAGCGGTTGTATAATGTATTAGGCAACACAATCGAAGAATTGAGTGCAAAAGCGGGAAGTACATCCCTTCCTGTTGACGACAGTTATATTGGAAAAAGCATAAAGAACATCGACCAGAGCATAAAAGTTTGGGAAGACAGACTAAAACAAATCGAGGATAGGTACTGGAAAAAGTTTACCGAGATGGAGAAAGCCATGGCTAAATATCAATCTCAAAGTACGTGGTTTGTGAATTTGCTAGGTGGTCAACAGTAGGAGGAGATGCCTGTGTTACAAAATGCTGCTCAGACCTATCAGACAAACCAGGTAACAACTGCAACACCGGCTGAATTAACCCTCATGCTTTACAACGGTGCACTCAAGTTTCTAAAACAGGCACGCATTGGATTACAGAAAAAGGATTATGAATCTGCCAATCACTATTGTTTGCGTGTACAAGATATTCTTAAGGAATTAATGGCAACACTAAACGATTCGTATCCTATTTCCAAGCAGTTTTTTGGTATGTATGAATATATGCTCCGCAGGCTGATCGAGGGTAATATTCGCAAGGATATACAGGTCATCGAAGAGGTGGAAGACTTATTTACCCAGTTTCGTGACACTTGGAAAGAAGCAATGCTCTTGGCAAAACAACAAGGGTAGGATGAACGTGTTGCAAAAACATACTGTTAAACTGTTACAATTGACATATCAATTGGAAAAAGAGTTGCTGTTGGAAGAACCTGATCTCGAGAAAATCCTGGATCTTATAGATCAGCGGGAAATCTTGATGGGAGAAATAGACGCTTTAATCGTTCAAGGGAATAAGATAGATGAGAGTTCAAAAAAATCTTTAGAAGAAGCATATATGTTGCACGAGAAGCAGCTCATCTTATTGGAAAAGCTTCAACAAGAAATCAAACAAAAGATGGGGCAACTCCAACAAAGAAAGACTGTGTCGAATGTATACAATTTTCCCCAAGGCGCTGCTGGATATGGGGCGTTTTTTGACAAAAAACAGTAACTCGGTTTCGGAGCCTATTTCGATAGGCTTCTTTTGTTTTGCAAAAAGGGAGTAAACTAATGCTCAATAACCTCCGATATTAGTAATAAAGTATGCATGTTATTAGCATTTGAGCATGAATATTTTGGAAATTAGCTGAAAAGCAACGGCACTAGCTGTTGTTTTTCATATAAAAAAAGGAGGATGACCATGGGGAGCATAAGAAGGAGCTTACTCTTATTATTGTCTCTGCTTCTTGCATTTGTCGGAGTCCCGCTTCCATCCTTACAGGCTGCCGTCAGTGACTATATGACGGTAACTAAAAGCGTGAATCCAACATCTATTTCGACGGAGGAAGAAGCGGAAGTAACTTTGAACGTCAAAGGAACCCCTCCAGTGAATGTAGTGGAGCCGAACGACGTCATTCTGATTATTGACAAGTCGGGCAGCATGTTGCCGGAATATAACAACGGCGAAGACAAAATAACGGCTGCCAAGGAAGCAGCAAAAGGCTTTATTGACTTGATGGATTTTTCTAAGCATCGGGTCGGGGTTGTTGATTTTAGCTCTGAAAATTTAACGAAAACGTTCCCGCTGACCACAGATGCTGCTGCAGCAAAGAGCTACATTGATACGATCAAGGCAAATGGAGGAACCGCGACCGGATATGCTATTGATCAGGCAATTGCTGAACTGACTAATCATCGTCCGGAAGCACGTCCTGTCATTGTAATATTAACAGATGGTGATGCAACAGAACCGAAAGGAAATGCATATGAGTACGCCAAGGAGCGAGCTCAAGCTGCAAAAGAACAAGGTATAATTTTTTACACGATTGCCCTGCTGAAATCTACGGACAATCCGGATACAAGTGGACCTAACCTTCTTCTCAAAGAAATGGCTACAACAGCACATCATCACCATTTTGTGCTGGGATCCCAAGGATTGCAAGAAATCTATGCAGCAATCGTAAAAGAGATTGGAATGGCTTCGGCATATGACGTAACTGTTACCGATGTTGTGTCGCCGGAATTTGAAATTGTACCAGGCTCTTATGACAATAATATTCCGAAGCCTGAAGTAATTGGAAATACATTAACTTGGAAGTTTGCTGAACTGAAGAACGACACGCTTTCTTTTGTCTACAAAATCAAACCCAAAGATCCTGAAAAGACAGGAATTTTCCCGATATCAAAACCTCAATCAGTGATTACGTATAAAGATTATGCAGGCGCTAATAGATCAAAAGGGATTCCCAGTGTAAACCTCACTGTCAAATATCCTGCGCCGATTGTTACTTCGATCGAGAAAGATTATGGTCACCCTAACGGGGGAGAAACAGTTACGATTCGGGGAGACAAGTTTAGACCAGGGGCAACAGTATACTTTGGATTATATAAAGCCACAAACGTACAATATATCAGCAAAAATGAATTAACAGCAGTTACACCTGCTGGCACGCAAGGCACTGTTACGGTTAAAGTGACGAACCCGGATGGCCAACAAGGAACGGGGACATATCAATATAAAGCTGATCCCGAGATTACATCGGTTGAGCCGAACAACGGGCCACTGGCCGGGGGGACCATCGTCCTGATTAAAGGAAACTATGTAATGAAAGACGCGACGATAAAGTTTGGAGAAAAAATTGCACAGATGTACAATTATGCTTCTCCTTCCTATTTTCGCGTGATTGCCCCTGAAGGAGTGCAGCCTGGTCCAGTAGATCTAACGGTAACAAACCCTGATGGCACAACTGTTACTGTTCCGGGGGCGTATACGTACAATGCCCCACCAGTAGAGAAATTAACAGTAACAAATATCACCCCAACTGAGGGGCCACTGGAAGGCGGGGGAGCTGTTTATATTGACGGAACCCGTATACACCAAAATGTAAAAGTGTATATTGGAGAGAAAGAAGCACCGCTTGTCCAGTACTACTCTGACAAGCGAATAAAAGTACAAGCTCCTGCCGGGGACACGGCTGGGCCAGTAGATGTCAAGGTGCTGAATCCGGATGGAGAAAGCGTAACTATTCCAGCAGGGTATACTTACCTACCACCAGTCCAACTGCCGAAACCGGAAATTACTGTAGTCGACCCGGCTAGCGGTTTAATTGCAGGCGGAACTTCTGTGGTTGTGAAGGGATTAAACTTTGTTAAAGGAGTGAAAGTTTATTTCGGAGATTATGAAGGTGTAGATATTCAGTTTTATTCATCTAGCTTCCTGACGGTAAAAACCCCAGCTGTTCCAGCGCCAGGAAAAGTAAATGTAAAAGTAGTAAACCCAGACGGACAGGAAGCTGTAAAAGCTGAAGGATTTGAGTATCTGGCTTCTCTTCCGCCGGTCGCTCCGGCTGTGACGAGTATCACCCCGACAAGTGGTCCAATGGAAGGGGGAACGGTAGTTTATATCGATGGCAGTAATTTCGAAGAAGGTTTAAAGGTATTCTTTGGAAGCAAAGAAGCAATTGTGGAGAGGTATTATTCTCCTAACCGGGTAAAGGT
Source organism: Brevibacillus sp. MCWH (assembly GCF_013096935.1). Lineage (NCBI taxonomy): Bacteria > Bacillati > Bacillota > Bacilli > Caryophanales > Paenibacillaceae > Brevibacillus > Brevibacillus sp. MCWH. The sequence continues at coordinate 343,061 of NZ_SDLF01000001.1, forward strand.
AACAGCTCCGGCTAGTGATGTAGATGGGGCAGTCGATGTCCGTGTTGTAAATCCGAGTGGACTGGAAGGTGTATTGAGTCAAGGGTATACGTATATTGCACCTCCTCCTCCTGAACCGCCTTCGATTACCCAAATAACCCCGACAAGCGGTCCGATGGAAGGGGGAACGGTGGTATACATTGATGGAACAAATTTGGACAAAAATGCGAAGGTTTACTTTGGGAGTCTTGAAACTTCTGTAGGCTATTACTATTCGGCTAATCGAATTAAAGTAACGGCGCCTCCCAGTACCGTTGACGGTATTGTGGATGTAAAAGTAGTGAACCCAGATGGTGCTGAAGCTGTTTTGCCAAATGCCTACACGTATCTTGCGCCTCCACCGATTCCGGCCCCCGTTATCACCAATATAACTCCTAGCAGTGGGCCCTTGGCCGGCAATACTGTTGTTTACATTGACGGCTCGAATTTTATGAATGGTATTAAAGTTTACTTTGGAAATAAAGAAGGTACTGTTAATACAGTATATTCAAGTAACAAACTGAAGGCTGTGGCTCCGGCTGGTGATGCAGGAGGCCCGGTTGATGTGAAGTTGGTAAACCCGGATGGGAAGGAAGGAATTGCACCTTCTGCATATACCTATATTGCACCGTTGCCAGAACCGGTTGAGGTCACCCAAATAACCCCGAATAAGGGGCTCACCATGGGTGGAGAGATGATTATCATTGAAGGTAAGAATTTCAAAGCGGGGACAACTGTTACGTTTGGTTCAACCAATGTGAAGTTGGATTACTATTACAATAGCAGCAAGGTAAGGGTAAAGGCACCGCCTTCTAATGGCTATGTCGGGCCAGTTGATGTGACAGTGATCAATCCAGACGGAGAGAGCTTCACAGTTCCACAGGGATACACGTACGAAGAGCCTGTGATGGAAATTACAAACGTGTCTCCCAATCATGGGCCTATGTCCGGAAAAACAGTTGTGTATGTAGACGGAAAAAATTTTGACCCAGCCATGACTGTAACCATTGGTGGAAAGAACGTGTCCATTTACTACTACAACACAACTCGTTTCAAATTCGAAACACCGGCAAGCACAGTTTCCGGAGAGGTTCCCATTGTTGTAACCTTACCTTCGGGAAAAACTGCGACAGCGACATTCACCTATGATGCACCGCCGCCAACGCCAGCACCTACGATCACAAAAATCTCGCCTGCTTCCGGACCTGTGACGGGGAAAACGGTCGTATATCTCGATGGAACCGGGCTGTTGAATGGGTTGAAAGTTTATATGGATGGTAAGGAAGTGCAACAACCTTACTACTACAACACCACCCGAATTAAGTTTGAAACACCACCGGCAGATGGACCAGGGATTGTTCAGATCAAGATCGTCAACCCTGACGGTCAGGAAAGCAATACAATCGAATTTGAATACAAATAAACGAGGTGCGGAAACAGAAAGAAGGCGCTAATGCAGCGCCTTTTTTCTTATACAAATGATAAAAATCATTTATAGTAATTTTCACCCTCGGTAACTCTCTGGAGTTCGAGTCCAGATAATTGTGTAAAACAGAGTCTTTATAAAACTCCCGGTTAGTCCATTGGAACAAATTTCTATGTGAGAAGCAGCTGAGTTGAGTCAGCTGCTTCTTTTTTGGTGCGCCCGGCATGGGCGGTAGCTATAGGGTGAAAGTCCCGAACGGGGGTTGGCTGTACCAACCGTTAGCTTAAGGCAAGGGTGTCCGCCGTGAGGCGGAATCTGAAGGAAGCCGGCGGCAAAGTCCTGACCTGAGGTACACGAACCCAATTTGAGGCTGTTGTACTCGGGCGAGCCTGCCGAACAAGGTGAAGCCCCATACAGCCAAGGAGTGCAGCAGTAAATTGGGCAAGTACATGGGACGAAAGTTACCGCCCTTACCCGGGGAGGTCTGCATGATACGCTTACTACCGTTGGCAACCGTCTCCGCGAGGGGGCGCTGAACATGCAGAAGTCAGCAGAGGCCATAGTACTCCGATAGAGGACGCTCGAAGGAGGAAGGGCCGAACATCAAGTCAACACATGTTCTAATCCCTTTCGATACGGTGCGTCGAAGCAGAATTCCGAAATGGAACTTCCTCTGAATAGTAGGGGTGAAGCCCCGAGGGTACAGAGAAGGGCTGAGCATCGTACGGCAAGCTTAGCAACATGTGTGCGAAGAGAGGAGTATCGTCAGGGGCATGCTGGAGAAAGTGCTGTCACGGGACAACCTCATGGCCGCTCTCAAACGAGTGGAGGCCAACAGAGGTGCTGCGGGAATCGACGGTGTTTCAACCGAACAACTGCGCGACTACCTTCGTCAGCACTGGGCGACCATCCGGTCGCAAATCGAGAAGGGAACCTACAAGCCGTCTCCTGTCCGCAGGGTCGAAATCCCGAAACCTGACGGGGGAATACGATTGCTAGGCATCCCTACCGTGGTAGATCGCTTCATCCAGCAGGCCATCCTGCAGGTATTGACTCCCATATTCGACCCAGAGT